>NZ_JAGPXK010000006.1:0-286696 GCF_018070675.1 Nocardiopsis sp. B62
TCCTTGCGCTGATGGTACTGCCCTGTTGTGGGGTGGGAGAGTAGGTCGCTGCCACGGTTTTTCTTGATAGGGGAGGGGAAGGGCTTGTCCTTTGGGGCGGGTTCTTTCCCTTCTTTTTTGTTGGGGTTGTTTGTGCGTTTGTGAATCGTGTTTGTGTTTTTCGGGTGTGGGGCCGGGGTTGACTGCGGGAGGTGTGAGGCTGTGGACAAGCCCACCGTCCTGTGCTGCGGCTTTGGTGATGTACGCGTACGCCATGTCGTAGGCTGGAGGATACGAGTACTACTACGCGCTGCTACTGCTCAAAGTGGCAGCGCTTTTGAGTGTTGACGGACGGGTTGGATGACTGAGGACAGCCGATCGGGAGACCGCGAGGACTCCGGAGCAAACGACCACAGCGGTAACCGCTCCGGTGAGCCTGGCGGTCGCGGGCGCGGTGACGACTCCCGTTCCCGGTCTGGCTACAGGGGCTCCCGGGACGACAGAGGCGACTCCGGTGGCGGTGGCGACCGCCGCAACTTCCGGGGTGGCGATGACCGCCGCGGTGGGTTCCGCCGCGACGACCGAGGCGGCGACCGTCGCGACGATCGCGGAGGCGACCGAGGCGCTGCTGGCGGCGAGCGTCGTGACGACCGGGGCGGGTATCGGGGCCGCGACGACCGCGGGAACGACCGTGGCGGCAGGCGCGACGATGACCGCCGTGGCGGCGGCCGTGACTTCCGTGGCGGGGACGACCGCCGCGGCGGTTACCGGGGTGGTCCGGGCGGCGAACGCCGTGACGACCGTGGTGGCAACCGGGGTGGCGACAGCCAGCGCGGCGGCTACCGCGGGGACCGCGACCGCCAGGACGGTCGGCGTGACGGCCGCGGCGGCTACCGTGGCCGGGACGACCGTCAGGGTGGTGGGCGCGACGACCGTCGTGACGACCGGGGCGGGTATCGGGGCCGGGACGACCGTCAGAGTGGTGGGCGCGACTTCCGTGGCCGCGACGGCGGCCGGGACGACCGTGGCGGGAACCGGAACGACCGGGGCCGCGACTTCCAGCGTGACGACCGTCGACCGCAGCGGGACAACCGTCGCGATGACCGTCGCGATGACCGTCGTGACGATCGCCGTGACGACCGTGACCCGGCAGACATCGCTCCGCCGCTGCCCGACGAGGCCACCTACGACCAGCTGGACAAGGACACCAAGCGCGACCTGCACTCGCTGCCCAAGTCCCTGGCCGAGCTGATCGGCAAGCACATCGTCGCGGCCGGCATCCTGGTGGACGAGGACCCCGAGCGCGCCTACAAGCACGCTGCCTACGCTCGCCGCAAGGCCTCCCGCCTGGCCACGGTCCGTGAGGCGTCCGGTATCGCGGCCTACACGGTGGGCAAGTGGCAGGAGGCCCTCTCCGACCTGCGCGCGGCTCGCCGCATGAGTGGTCGGGACACCTTCCTCGCGATCATGGCCGACTGCGAGCGCGGCCTCGGCCGTCCCGAGCGGGCCCTGGAGATCACCAACGACCCGGCCGCCAAGGACCTGGACGCCGACGAGCGCATCGAGCTGCGGATCGTCGCCGCCGGTGCCCGCCGCGACATGGGTGACGTGAAGGCGGCCCTCGCCGAGCTCCAGGTTCCTGAGCTGAAGGAGCGCCGGGCCCGTCCGTACGTGGCCCGTTTGTTCTACGCGTACGCCGACGTCCTGGAGGAGCTGGGCCGCAAGGAGGACGCCCGCGAGTACTTCGCGCGTGCCTCCTCCGTGGACCGCGAGGGTGTCACGGACGCCGACGAGCGCCTGGCCGCGATCGAGGGCGTCGAGCTGGTCGACAGCGACGTCGAGGACGGGGTCGTCTGGACCGACGTCGAGGAGGAGGCGGACGAGGCGGCGGCCGAGGCCGAGGCCACCGCTTCCCGGGAGCGTCGTGACGACAAGGGCCGGGACCACCGCCGCGACGACCGCCGCGACGACCGCCGAGGCGGCCGCGAGGACCGGGGCTGACCCCCTCGGAACTCCCTGACGGAGCGCCGTCGAGTGGCCAGGAGCCACTCGGCGGCGCCGTCGTGTACCTGGGGGCGGTTCCCCGGCGCTACGACTCGGTGGTGTGCCTGACCTACCTGGGGGAGCGCCTCCTCATGGTCCGCCACAGACGGCGGGCCTGGGAGTTTCCCGGAGGCCACCACGAGAGCGGCGAGGACCTCTACGCCACCGCCCGGCGGGAGGCGTCCGAGGAAGCTGGGGCGACCCTCGCGGACGTCCGCCCCCTCGGGTACTACGTGTTGTCCGGCGGGCACACGACAGTGGTCACGCACGCCCGGGTGAGCGCCCTGGAACCACTGAGCGGCGAGTTCGAGACCGTCGAGGTGCGCGCCTTCGATCAGCTTCCCCCGGAGCGTGAACTGTCCTGGGCGGACGGCCTGTACGCGCACCTCCTGCGGGTCCTCGCGCTGCCCGGCGCTCGCTAGAGCCGCCCTGGCGCAGCGCGCCTTCACGGCCGCCGACGGCTGCCTCGGTACGTTTGGGGCCGTCCTCAGGAACCAGGGCGCCTGACGTGGATGCTCTCGACACCGACGGGCTCGTACTCGAGCCGTTCGTTGATGGCGAGCATCGGCTGGTTGCTGACGTGGTTCTCCGTGTAAGCGTGCCTGAGCCCCTTCTCCCTGGCCATGCGCAGGGCGCAGGCCTTGGTGTGTCCGGCCAGCCCCCGGCCCTGCCCGAGGCCGACTCTCCGGCTCAGGGGTCCGACCGCAGATCCCGCCGCATCAGCACACGGGGGTGACCGGACAGGACCGAGGCCGTGTCAGCGGCGTGGACGAACCCTGCGCGCTCGAAGTTCTTCCTGAGACCGGGATAGGCCATCGTCTGATCCACTCTGGCGTCGCCGTTGTCCAAGGGGTAGGACTCGACCACAGGTGCGCCGTGGGAGCGGGCGAACTCGACGGCCCCGCTGATCAGGCTTCGCGAGATTCCCTGTTTGCGGTGGCCGGGGCGCACCCGGATGCACCACAGGGACCAGACCGGCAGGTCGTCGATGTGCGGGATCTTTCGGTTCCGGGCGAAGGAGGTCGCCGAGCGCGGTGCCACGGCGGCCCAACCGACCGGTTCACCGCCGTCGTAGGCGAGTACCCCGGGCGGGGGTTCCGCGCGACACAGTTCCGTCACGTACTCGCCGCGGGCGGGACCGCGGAGCTCCTTGTTGAGCCTGGACGGGATTCGATAGCTCAGGCACCAGCACACGTTGGCCTGGGGCGACTTGGGGCCGACCAGGGTTCGGACGTCGTCGAAGACCGTGGCCGGGCGGACATCGATGGTCATGGCGCCAGGATGACACAGGGCGGGAGGATAGCGCGGACCCGCGTGGACGCCACCCTCCCCTGGGGTTGCTCATCCGCCGCCGAGCGATCAGATCCGGGCCGCGTTGCGCATGGCGGATGGAACCGCATGCCACCCCGACCAGACGGGGAGGGCCTCAGGCCCCCTCCTCAGCGGACTTGCGCTTCGCCTCGGCCTGCTCCTGGGCGAGTCGGTCCAACCAGTGCACGATCCCGCTCACATTGGCCTCCGGGCCGCTGAGCGTGTCCAGGACGGCCTTGGTCCCGCTCGAGGCCTCCGGAGGAAGCGGCTTGTACCGACTGATGACCTTGTCGCGCACCATCGCGATGGCGTGGTCGAGGTCCCCGCCGGTGTCCCGGGAGTCCCGCACGGTCTCCACCCACAGACGCAGTTCGCTCTCGGCGCGGTCGATGGTCTCGTTGACGGCGTCGTGTGCGCCGAAGTGGGAGAACATGAGCCGCTGCGCACCGATGTCACCGAACAGGCGCAGGGTGCGCAGGCAGGCCTCCATGTCGAAGTCCGGCGGCGGGGTGGCCGGGCGCAGATCCCCGGTGAGGGGGTTGTACACACCGAGGGCGTCGCCCACGTACAGGTCGCCGGTCCCGGTGTCGACCAGCCCCATGTGGTGCTTGGCGTGGCCGGGGGCGTAGTGCGACACGAGCCTGCGGCCCGCGCCCAGGTCGACCTCTCCGGTCTGGGCCACGGACCGGATGCGGGCGGCCTCGGTGGGACGCATGTGCCCGAACAGGGACTCCAACCGGTCGCCCCACACCATCTTGGCGCTGGCCATCAAGCGGCCGGGGTCTGCCAGGTGGCGGGCGCCGCGCTCGTGCACGACGATCTCCGCGTTGGGGAACAGGGCCGCCATGTCCCCGGTGCCGCCCGCGTGGTCCAGGTGGATGTGGGTGACCACGATGGTGGCGAGGTCCTCCGGGGCCAGCCCGAGCCGGATGACGGCGTCGCGCAGGACCGGGGCCGAACCGGCGGTGCCGACCTCGATGATGCAGGGCCGCTCGGTGCGGATGAGGTAGGCGGACACGACCCCGGGATAACCCGCGAGCATCGTGTCGATCGCGTAGATCTCGTCACCGAGCGGAGTGATCCCCTCGGGCAGACCGCTGACGTCCACGTCGTCGTGCACGGCGGGCACCCCTCTTCCTCAGCGTCCTTCGGTCCGCCGCGGACCGAACCCGACTCTAGGACAAGGATGTCATGGCAGCTGACGGCGGGGTCGCACCGTTGTCCACAGCTTCCGCAAGGGCCTTTCCCTCCACCACCCACCCGGGTGATCCTGGAACCAGCGCGCGCACCAGGACACTCCAAGAAAGGCCCTCGTGCTCGAATCCACCCCCGCACCCGTGTCGTCGAAGCCCATCCACGCCCCCACGCCACCCGGCCATTCCACGAGGACTGCTCCCGGGCCGGTCATGCCCGAGCCGTCGGGAACGACCTCCGCTTCGGGGAGCCCGAACGGAACCGAACCCCCGCCCCTGTCCCCAGGCCTGGCCGTCTCCGACGTCACCGCCCCGGAACGTCCGGACCGGGCCGAAGGACACCGCAACGAGGTCCTCGTGGTCGGCCGGGTCACCGCCGCCCCCTCCGAACGCGAACTGCCCAGCGGGGACCGCCTGGTCACCTGGCGGATCTGCGTGGCACGCCCCGAAGTGCCCGGACGAAAGCGGGCTCGGGCCGACTCGATGACCCTCGTCTCCTTCGATCCGCACCTGTGCGCGAGGGTGGAGGGCTGGCGGGTCGGCGACGTGGTCCGGGTGACCGGTGAGCTGCGCCGCCGGACCTGGCGAGGTTGGAACGGGATCCACAGCATGCTGGAGGTGGAGGCGGACACCGCCTCGCGTGTGAGCGAGGCGGTTCGGTGATCCGGTCACCAGCCCAGGACGGCCAGGGCCTCGGCGGCCGAAGACCCCGAGGGGTCGACCGTCTCGTCGGCCCAGACGGCCGTGCACAGTGCGCGGAGGCCGTCCAGACGGTCACCCTCCCCTGACAGACGAACCGATCCCGCGACCGTGGTGACGGTCCAGCCCCCGCACTCGGTGCGCGCGGTGTCCCCTTCGACACGGCGCACCGGGCCCGGGTGGGGCTCGTTCATCCCGGACACGTCCCACGACAGGTAACGGGGGCGCTGGTGGGCGGGGGCGGCCAGCACGTCCCGCGGGGTGGCCACCCCGGACAGGACCAGGAGCCCGGCGGCGCCGTGCACGGTGGCTCCCTCGATGTCGGTGTCCAGCCGGTCTCCCACGATTAGGGGGTTGCTCGCGCCGGTGCGCATCATGCCCTCCTCGTGCAGGGGGCGCATCGGCTTGCCGGCGATCACCGGCTCCACCCCGGTGGCGTGCGCGATCACCCGGACGAAGGAACCGTTCGCGGGGGTGACGCCCCACTCCGTGGGAGCGGTGGCGTCGGAGTTGCTGGCCACGTAGAAGGCGCCGCGTGAGACAGCGAGCGTGCCCTGGTCGAGGAGGTCGCGAGCCATCGTCCGTGAGTAACCCTGGACCACGGCCACCACCGAGTCCGAAGAGACCGTGACGGGCCGCAGCCCCATCCTGCGGACGGCCTGGCGCAGCCCGGTGTCCCCGACCACCAGTACCTCCGATCCCTCCGGGTACCGGGCGGCGATCAGGCGCGCCGCCGCCTCCGCGGAGGTCACCACGTCCTCGGGGGCGGCGGGCACGCCCAGCTGGGTCAGGTGCTCCGCGATACGAGCGGGGGTGCGTCCGGCGTTGTTGGTCACGAAGGCGACCCGGGCCCCCGCGGCTCGGGCCTTGCCCACGGCCTCGGGCGCCGCGGGCACGGCTTCGGGACCGATGTAGACCACACCGTCCAGGTCGAGGAGCATCGCGTCGTGGAGCTCGTTGAGCGGGCGGTCAGCGGCCTGCAAGGACATGGTGTGGTCCGATTCCGTGTGGCGGGAGAGGTCACCCCCAGGCTAGGCCGCTGTGGGCTCACGGCCGCCAGCCCTCAGATGTGCGTTCCGTCGCAGCCGGTCGGTGCTCGGTGAGCCAGCCGGTGGTGAAGGTGACCGCGTCCCCCAGCGAGAACAGCCGGGCGGTCGCCGAACCCACACGTGCGACCGTCACCGCGCCGGTGGCCTCGAACTCGGCGCCGAGTTCGGGGAAGTCGCCCTCGTCTAGGACCACACCGGTGTAGGTGACCCACTTCCGTTGGTCCTCGTCGTCACGGATGGCACACGAGGAGGATTCGGTGGGCGGATCGGCCACCCGGTACTCCGCCAGGTGGAAAGCCGTGCAGGAGTCGTAGCCGGTGCCCAACAACAGGACTCGCGCCCCGACCCGCTCCATCTGACCGCCAGGGGTGACTCCTCACCGAGGGCCGATTCGAGGGGGTGGGGGTGCATGAGGTGCGCCGCTCGCGGACCCAAGGCGGCGAAGGAGGTCTGCGGGTGAGGGCTGCGTACCGCGCCCGGCCACGTGCGGACCCGTTCGGGAACGCGCCCCACACAGGTGCTGGGGGTGATCGCGGGGTCGGTGCTTCGGCGCGGATCGTCTCCCACCACGGCCGTGGCACGGGCGGGTTCACCCAACCAGAGGGGTCGGTGTTGCCCATGGTCTGGGTGGGAACCACGAGGTTCCCCGCGGGCCCAGCGCGTCCAGCAGCGCCTGGACCACGGCCTGGTCTGCCCCGCACGCCCACCCGAGGGAGCGCAGTGAGGTGTGGACCAGGAGTGTGTTACCAGGGCGCACTCCCAGGCGCGCCAGGTGCAGGGTGAGTGAGGCCGCCGTACGCGGCCCGCCCGAGAGGTAAGGGGGAGTGAACACGGGCGCTCCGGTGCTGGTGGACGCTTCGGGTCACTTTCCCAGGGCGAAGGTCCGCGAGGCCATTCAGTTTCGCTCTCGGGCCCTCTCTGCCATGATGCGACTCCCGGAACGCCTGCCGACGCGATTATCAAGCGGAGATAACGGCTCGCGTTCCCGCAGGTCGCGAAGTGTAGGCCCCGCGCACGCGGGGATGGACCGTACCCGGAGATCCCGAACGGCAGCAACCGCAAGTAGGCCCCGCGCACGCGGGGATGGACCGGGATTCCGTTCCCCCGCCGCACCCCCGAGGATGTAGGCCCCGCGCACGCGGGGATGGACCGTGTGCTGTGCATGCACCGCGCATTACCCTCGTGTAGGCCCCGCGCACGCGGGCGGGCCGGGGCAAGGGGCTTTGCCCCCATCCGCCTCGACGAACCCCGTACGCGGGAGCTGGCGGAACCTGGCTAGTCCAGGACTCGCATGACCAGGCCGGTGCGGGGCTTGGGGCCGAAGGACGTGGACTTGCGGGGAGTGAGTTCGCCCCGGTCGGCGACGGCGTAGACCTGCTCCACGTGCAGCGGGGGCACGATCACCGCCGTGCCCTTCTCGTCGCGGGCGGCGGCCTCGGCCTCGGCCGGGTCGTCATGGACCATTCGCACGTGTTCCTCGGGGAAGTGCCACAGGGGCAGGAGCACCTCGTGCAGGGCGGCTGTGGCCAGGTGGCGCCAGTCGGGGGAGCGGTCGGGCATGGCGCGTTGGAGCACGGCCTCGTCGAATCCGCTCACCAGGTGGGCGTCGCCCTCAGCTGACACCAGGAGCAGGGCCGGGGCCTGCGCGTCCTCCAGGAGCGCGGGGTCTGCTTCGGTGACCGGCTCCACCCGGGCCACGGTTCCGGCGGCGGCCAGAGCCTCGGCGGTGTCCATGCCGGGCAGCACACGGTGGATGGCGCCGAGCCGGGGCGGGTGGGTGTCGCTGTCCACGAGCAGGGCCAGGCCGTGGTTCCAGCCCGGGTCGGCGTTCTCCTCGCGCAGTTGGCGGTAGGCAGCGTAGCGGTGGTGCCCGTCGGCGATCAGCGCGGAGCGTCCGGCCAGGTCGTCCGCGATCTCCTGCTGGATCCGCGGGTCGGTGACGGCCCACAGTCGGTGCTCGGAACCGTCGCGGGTTCGCGTGGACACCAGGGGACGCTGTCGGTCTCCGGTGTTCTCCGTGACCGCTGAGGCCGCACCGTTGGCGCCCCGGTACATCAGGAAGATGGGTTCGAGGTTGGCGCGGGCCACCTCCATCAGGCGGAAGCGGTCGCGCACCGGGGGATCGGCCACGTCCTCGTGCGGCCGCACGGCGGGGTCGAAACCCTCGTCCGGCAGCCCCAGGGCCCCCACCAGCCCCCTCTGGGTCTGGCCGTCGGCGGTGACCTGCTCGTAGACGTAGAGCGCCGGTTCCCCGTCCTGGGCCAGGACTCCCTCGGCGATCCAGCTGCGCAGGAGGTCGGCGGCCACCTGGTAGCGCGCGGACGCGTCGGGTGAGTGCCGGGAGAGTTCGAAGGGCAGTGTGACCCTCGCCGCGTTGTGGGGGTCGGATCGTTGGAGCTCGCGTGCCTCGTCCGCGTCGGGGATGTCGTAGGGCGGGGCCAGCAGCCGGGCGATGTCGAAGACACCGTCGATGAAGCGTTCGACGTCGGGGGCCGCGTAGCGCAGACCGCGGAAGGGGGCCAGGACGAGTGGTTGGCGAGGCATCCCAGCAAGGTACCCGTCGACGGCCCGCTTCAGAGCACGCGTCGCAGGCGGAGCATGTCGCTGAGGCTGGCGTCCACCTTGAGGCGCCGGGTGAACAGGGCCGTCGCCGGGTCCAGGCGGTCCTCGGCGAGGGCCACGAGGTCGTCGCTGGACACGGTCACCCGTACCTGGGGAGTGCCCGCGGGATCGTCCAGGGGGCGCGGGGTGACGTCGGTGAGCCCGTTCGTGGTCAGCCGCATGTCGAAGGCCGTCCCGAGGTCGGGGACGACCACGCGCACCGTGCGTTCGCGGATGTGTGCGCGGCGGCGGTCCAGGGGCTTGGCGAGGATGCGCTCGTTCGCCCGGGCGATGCCTTCGAGGCACGCGTCGATGCTGCTCATGGGGTCATGATGCCCTACCGGCGCGAGACCTTCGGGTGGTCCCACCCTGGGAAGCTCGCTCGTTTGCGTGTCACACGCGTCCGGGTCCCGGTAGCGTTGGCGTCGAACCCCCCGGAGCACGAGGCCCCTCCCTCCCGCGCCCTCCTTCCCTTTCCTCCTGCGGTCCCTTCAAGGAGCAAGTCATCATGGTCGTCGACGCGGTACGCACCTATCTGGACGCCGCCAATGGCCTCACCGAACTCTCACGCAAGCAGGCCGTGGCCGCCGCCAAGACACTGCTGCGCGCCAACGGGTCGACCCCCGTCGCGGTACCGGACGGCGAGGCCCCGCCCAGGGTGGGGCAGAGCATCCAGACCCTGGCGGGCGAGCTGATCGAGACCAGCCAGGCCAACCGGGCGGCCGTCGCCGACCTGGTGCGGTCCGAGGTCCGCAGCGCGCTGGAGCAGATGGACATGGTGCCGCGCGGGGAGTACGAGCGGATGGTCCGCCGGGTGGCCGAGCTGGAGCGCCGGATGGCGGCCCGCCACGCGGTGGAACGGGTGCTGGAACCCCGGGGCGGTGCGTCCTCGGAGCTCCCCGCGCCTGGGGAGGGCGCGCCCGAACCCGTCCAGGAGAAGTCGGAGCCCGTCGCGATCGAGGAGCCCCACGAGGCTCAGGCGAAGGGCGAGGAGCCTGCGGCCGGTAAGGACGACGCGCCCGCGACGAGCGGGGCCGAGGCTCCGGAGACCGCGGCCGTGGAGGACGGCGACGGCTCGAAGGAGGGCGACACGGCCCAGGACGGTGCCGCCGCGAACCAGCCCCGGAGCAAGCCCAAAACGACCCGGCCGCGTTCGACCCCCAAGCGCACCACCAAGGGCAAGGGCGCCAAGAAGTAGAGTCCGTTCCGGGCGCCGGAGCACCGGCGCCCGCGTGGGTGGTCGAAGGGACGGGGAGAGATGGACTCGAGCGAGCAGGCCGAAGCGTTGGCGGAGCGGACACTCGGTGCGACCAGGGAGCGGTTGGCCGCGCTGGACACGCTGCCCACCCACGAGCACGTGGCGGTCTTCGACACGCTCCAGCAGGAGCTGTCGGGCGTACTGGGCGCGCTGGGACAGAACGCCCGGGGTCCCCGATAGTGTCCGGAACGGCCGGTACCCTAGGTGACCATGGCAAAACGTAGTCGGCTCGACGCGGAACTGGTCCGCCGAGGCCACGCACGCTCACGGGGACACGCGGCCGAGTTGATCGAGGACGGATTTGTCCTGGTCTCCGGCATGGTGGCGTCCAAGGCCGCGACCCAGATCGGCACCGACCAGCCCGTTGTGGTGCGCACACCCTCCGAGGAGCCGGCCTACGTCTCCCGTGGCGCGCACAAGCTCATCGGGGCGCTGGACGCCTTCGGGCTGGACGTGAAGGGGCGGCGGGCCCTGGACGCCGGGGCCTCCACCGGTGGATTCACCGACGTCATGCTGCGGCGCGGCGTGGCGCACGTCACGGCCGTCGACGTCGGCTACGGACAGCTGGCCTGGTCGTTGCGCAGTGACGAGCGGGTGCGGGTCATGGAGCGGGTCAACGTCCGTGAACTCACCCCCGAGATGGTCGGCGAACCCCGTCCCGACCTGGTGGTCGGCGACCTGTCGTTCATCTCCCTCAAGCTGGTCCTGGGCGCCCTGCGTGATTCCGTGGCGCCCGACGCCGACTTCTCGATGATGGTCAAGCCCCAGTTCGAGGTGGGCAGGGAGCGCGTGGGCGCGGGCGGTGTGGTCCGCGAGCCCGAGCTGCGCGCCGAGGCCGTGTCCGACGTGGCCGCGCACGCCCTCACGCTGGGTCTGGGAGTGGTCGACGTGACAGCCAGCCCCCTGCCGGGCCCCTCGGGCAACGTCGAGTACTTCCTGTGGATGCGCGCTGGTGAGCCCCCTCTGGACCCGGCCGCGTTGGAGCGCGCGATCCAGGAGGGACCGTCCTGAGGGCGTGGCCTCCTGTCACAGGAGTCCGGTAACGTGACCCGGCCGGGTGCGGTCGAGCACCCGGTCAGCACCAGACTTCCCACTGGGGAGCGAACGTAAGGGGACGGCGATGACCAGCGGACGCAGCGTTCTCCTGCTGGCCCACACCGGCCGGCCCGCGGCCGTACGCAGTGCCCAGTTGGTCCACGCGCGTCTGAGCGCGGAGGGTCTGACCGTCCGCATGCTCAAGAGCGAGGTCGAGGAACTGGCGGCCTCCGGCTGCGTCCTGTCCCCGGTCGAACCGGTCGAGGCGGCGGGTGCCGCCGAGGGCGTCGAACTGGTCATGGTGCTCGGCGGGGACGGAACCCTGTTGCGGGCCGCCGAGCTCGCCCGACCGGCGGGTGCGCCGCTGCTGGGGGTCAACCTCGGGCACGTCGGCTTCCTGGCCGAGGCCGAACGCGAGGACCTGGGCGCCACGGTGAACAGCGTCGTCAACCACGACTACGTGGTCGAGGAACGCATGACCCTCGACGTGGCCGTCTTCAACGGTGGCCGGGGCGACGGCGCTCCGCCCGTGCGTTCCTGGGCGCTCAACGAGGCGACCCTGGAGAAGGCCGACTCGCGCCGCATGCTGGAGATGGTCCTGGAGGTGGACGGGCGCCCCCTGTCCAGCTGGGGCTGCGACGGTGTGGTGTGCGCGACCCCCACCGGTTCCACCGCCCACGCCTTCTCCGCCGGAGGCCCGGTCGTGTGGCCGGACGTGGAGGCGCTGCTGGTCGTGCCGATCAGCGCGCACGCCCTGTTCGCCCGGCCCCTGGTGGTCGGGCCCGAGGCGACGGTGGCGCTGGAGGTGCTGCCGGAGACCACACCGGGCGTGCTCTGGTGCGACGGACGGCGTATGGTCGAATTGCCCGTGGGAGCACGAATCGAGATCACCCGTGCCGATACGCCGGTCCGGTTGGCCCGGCTGCACCGCGCGCCGTTCACCGACCGGTTGGTGGCCAAGTTCGGCCTCCCGGTCTCGGGATGGCGGGGACGGGCCGCACACGGACGCTGATCCAGCGCCGTCGCAAGCAAAGGGCGTCAACTATCAGGAGAGGGATCGGTGCTCGAAGAAGTCCGAATCCAAGGCCTCGGTGTCATCGACGACGCCGTGTTGGAACTGTCACCGGGTCTGACCGTCGTCACCGGTGAGACCGGCGCGGGCAAGACCATGGTCGTGACCGGGCTGGGACTGCTCTTCGGTGGACGCGCCGACCCCCAGCGGGTACGTCCGGGGGCCGACCGCGCCGTGGTCGAGGGACGGTTGACCGTTCCCCGGGGCGGCCGGGTGGCCGACCGCGTGCTGGAGGCCGGGGGCGACATCGACGACGACGTCCTGATCCTCACCCGTGCGGTGTCGGCCGAGGGACGGTCGCGGGCCACCATGGGGGGCCGTTCGGCCCCGGTCAGCCTGCTCGCCTACCTGGCCGACGACCTGGTCGCCGTGCACGGGCAGTCCGACCAGCAGCGCCTGCTGCGCTCGGACCGTCAGCGCTCGTCACTGGACCGGTTCGCCGGGGATGACCTGGCCAGGGCGATGAAGCGTTACACCGCCGCCTACCGGCGCCACCGCGAGGTCTCCGCCGAGCTGGACGAGCTGGTCGAGCGCGCCCGTGAGCGCGCACAGGAGGCCGACCTCCTCCGCTTCGGTGTGGAGGAGATCGCCGCCGCCGAGCCCCAGCCCGGTGAGGACGCCGAGCTGCTCGCGGAGGAGACCCGGCTGGCGCACGCCGACGGACTGCGGGTGGCCTCGACCACCGCGCACGAGGCGCTCACCGGTGACCCGGCCGCGGCCGAGGTCCAGGCCGATGTGGCGGGACTGCTGTCGGCCGCGCGTCAGGCTGTCGGCGCCGTGCGCGACCACGACGCGGAACTGGCCGCCATCGGCGACCGCCTGGACGAGGCCTCGTACATCCTCACCGACGCCGCCACCGAGCTGGCCTCCTACGCCGAGTCGGTGGACGCGGACCCGGCCAGGCTGGCCGTGATCCAGGAGCGCCGGTCCCTGCTGACGCAGCTCTCACGCAAGTACGGCGAGACCACGGACCAGGTGCTGGCCTGGGCGGAGACCGCAGCCAAGCGCCTCGGGGAGCTGGACGGCGACGACGAGCGGATCGACGGGCTGCGCGCGGAGGCCGAGGAGCTGTACGCGCGGCTGGACGAGGCCGCCACCGAGCTCACCGAGATCCGCTCCGGGGCCGCCGAGCGGTTCGGCGCGGCGGTCACCGAGGAGCTGACCGCGCTGGCCATGCCGCACGCGCGGGTGAGCGTGCGCATCACCACGGGTGAGGAGTTCGGGCAGCACGGGCGCGACGAGGTCGAGCTCCTGCTGGCCCCGCACCCGAGTTCGCCGCCGCTGGCCCTGCACAAGGGCGCCTCGGGCGGTGAACTGTCGCGGGTGATGCTGGCGATCGAGGTGGTCTTCGCCGGAGCGGACCCGGTCCCCACCTTCGTGTTCGACGAGGTGGACGCCGGTGTCGGCGGCAAGGCCGCGGTGGAGATCGGCCGACGTCTGGCCCGTCTGGCCCGGTTGGCGCAGGTGATCGTGGTCACTCACCTGCCGCAGGTGGCGGCCTTCGCCGACGCCCACCTGGTGGTGGAGAAGTCCACTGAGGGTCTGGTGACGGAGAGCGGCGTGGTCCGGCTGGACCGGGACGGGCGGGTGCGTGAGCTCTCGCGGATGCTCGCCGGGTTGGAGGACTCCGAGTTGGGTCGGGCCCATGCCGAAGAGCTGATGAACAACGCCGATCCGGAGCGCGCCCACCCGGCTGGCTGACCCCGGTTTCGAGGACTGGTTCGCAGCGGTGTCCGTGCCCCCTGGGCGCGGGCACCGCCGACGTCACGGCCTGGGGTGGTTTGCCCAGAAAACGCCGACCAGTCAACTGTAGTAACTTACCGTGATCGACTTCTGACAGTATGCCACCGATGAAGGTATCGGATGCGCTCAGAGCCACAATGCGATTCCGCCGTTCGCGAGCGGAAGCCCCCTTCGGGCTGGTCGCGCCCGTCCGTTCGGACCGCCGCACCAAGAACCTGACCAAGCGGCTGCGACCCGGCGACATCGCCGTGATCGACCACGTCGACCTGGACCGGGTCAGCGCCGAGGCCCTGGTGGGTTGCGGGGTCTCGGCGGTGCTCAACGTCGCCCGCAGCATCAGCGGGCGCTATCCCAACCAGGGGCCCGAGATGATCGTGGCCGCGGGAATCCCCCTGGTGGACGACGTCGACCCCGAGGTCCTGACCCGAGTCCGCGACGGGGAACGGTTGCGGTTGGAGGGCGCCACCCTCTACCGGGACGACGAGGTCGTCGCCCGGGGTGTCCGTCAGGACAAGGAGAGCGTGGCGGCCGCCATGGCCGGGGCCCGCGCCGGGCTGGCCACCCAACTGGAGGCCTTCGCGGCCAACACCATGGCCTACCTCCAACGCGAACGCGACCTCCTGCTGGACGGCATCGGTATCCCCGCGATCGGCACCTCCATGGAGGGGCGCCACGTCCTGATCGTCGTGCGGGGTTACCACTACCGCGAGGACATCGTCGCCCTGCGGCCCTACATCCGCGAGTTCCGGCCGGTGATCATCGCGGTGGACGGCGGAGCCGACGCCGTGATGGAGGCCGGATACCGGCCGGACATCATCGTCGGGGACTTCGACTCCGTCTCCGACCAGGCGCTGACCAGCGGCGCCGAACTCGTGGTGCACGCCTACCGCGACGGCCGCGCCCCCGGCCTCCAGCGGCTCACCGACCTGGGCCACGAGGCGGTGGTCTTCCCCGCGACCGGCACCAGCGAGGACGTGGCGATGATGCTCGCCGACGGCTCGGGCGCCAGCCTCATCGTCGCGGTGGGCACCCACGCCACCCTGGAGGAGTTCCTCGACAAGGGCCGGTCGGGCATGGCCAGTACCTTCCTCACCCGGCTCCGGGTCGGCGGGAAGCTGGTTGACGCCAAGGGCGTGAGCCGCCTCTACCGATCCCGCATCTCACCGTGGGCACTGCTCGGCCTGGTGGCCGCGTGCCTGCTCACCATCCTGGTCGCCGCCTACAGCTCACCGGCCGGGCAGGTCTATCTCACCTTTCTCGCGGCGCGCTGGGACGCGTTCGTCTACTGGATGACGGGGCTGTTCACGTGATCGACTTCCGCTATCACCTCGTGTCCATCATCGCGGTGTTCCTCGCGCTCACCGTCGGTCTGGTCCTGGGCACCACGATGCTCCAGGACCCGCTGCTCAACACCCTCCAGTCCGAGACGGCCGACCTGCGTGGGCAGAGCGAGGAGCTGCGCGCCGAGCGCGATGACTCCGAACTGCTCAACACCGGGGCGGACCAGTTCACCGACGCCGTCGCGGCCGACGTTCTGGAGGACCGCCTGCTCGACCGCGAGGTGGTCCTGGTCGCGGCGCCCGGCGCGGACGAGGAGGTCGTACAGGCCCTGGGCGGTCGCGTGGAGGAGGCCGGCGCCTCCGTCGCGGGCCGAGTGGTGTTCGAGGAGGCGTTCCTGGACAGCGGCAGCGCCACCTTCGTCGACGAACTCGCGCTCCAGGTCGCCGTCGATCCGGGTGACCTCTCGGGCAACCCCTACGACAAGGCCGGAACTGCGCTCGGGCACGCGCTGGCGGCCCCGGACGAGGCGGACGCCGAGGAGTCCGAAACGACCGAGGAATCCGAAGCGGTTGAGGACGCCGAGGCGACCGAGGGCCGTGGCAGGGACAACGACGACGCCGAAGCCGAGGGTGCGGCCACGGAGGACCCGGAGACGGGCCACGACGCCAGTGCCGTGCTGTCGGCCTTCTCCGAGGGCGGCCTGCTCACGGTCGAGGGTTCCCCTGCCGCGTCGGCCGACACCCTGATCGTGGTGGCCCCCGCCAGCAACGCCCCCGAAGAGGACGCCGAACGCGTCAACACCGCGCTGACCAGCCTCACCGCGGCGCTGCACCGGCAGGTCGGACCCACGGTCCTTGCCGGGGGAGCCGACTCGGGCCGCCCCGGCGGCGTGGTGGCCCTGGCGCGCGACCAGGAACCGTCCCACGCCACCGTGGACGTGGTCGGGCGTTCCACCGGCGACGTGGTCGCCGTCCTCGCCCTGGCCGACTCCCTCGACGGCTCCGGATCCGCCTACGGCATCGGTGAGGGTGTGGTCGGCTTCCTGCCCGACCCGCTGCCCGGGCCGGTCGAGTCGGCCGAGACCGAAGCCGACGCCGAGGCGGTGGCCGAGTCCGGCAACGAGGACGAGGCCCGCCGCCGGGCGCCGCGGAGCGGAGAATGAGGCCCGCGCGCACCGCCCCGGTGACCGCGCCGCGCACCTCCGTGATGTCACAGGCGACCCGAGGGCTGACCGGTGCCGTGCTCGGAGCCCTCGCCGCCCGCTCCGCCTACCGGCTGCTCGACCGTGAGGGTGACCGCTCCCCGAGATGGCGGCGCGTCAACTTCCGGGGCCGCACCGTCACCCTCCAGGAGGGCCCGGCCCTCGCCTCGGGGGTCTGCGCCGCCTGTGTGCTCGTCCCCGGACTCACCCCGCGCGTGCGCGCGGCCACCTCCCTTGCCGCAGCGGCCTCGGCGGCCTTCGGCGCCTACGACGACCTGGCCGGGAACGCCCGGGCCAAGGGGTTGCGCGGACACCTGGGCGCGCTCGCCCACGGGGAGGTCACCACCGGGACGGTCAAGATGGCGGGGATCGGCGCCACGGGGCTGGCCGCCGCCTACCTGCTGCGCCGGGGGCCGCTGGACACCCTGGTGGACGGCGCCCTGATCGCGGCCAGCGCCAACCTCGTCAACCTCCTTGATCTGCGGCCCGGCCGGGCCGTGAAGTTCGCGCTGCTGGCCTCGGCCCCCGCGCTCGCCTCACCGGCCGCGCCGCTGGTGGGTCCGGTGCTGGGCGCCTCGGCCGCCCTGCTCCCCGACGACCTGGCCGAACGCTCGATGCTCGGTGACGCCGGGGCCAACGCGCTCGGTGCCGCCCTGGGCGCGGCCGCCGCCGCCCGCGCGCCCCGACCGGTCCGCCTGGCCCTGCTCGGTGGGGTGGTCGGTCTGACCCTGGCCAGCGAGCGCGTCAGCTTCTCCCAGGTGATCGAGCGCGTGCCGCTGTTGAACAGGCTGGACCGCTGGGGGCGCGCCGACGCCGCTGAGGCCGGGCCGGATCGGCGAACCGCCGACCACAACCCGCCCGGGGCGCAGTCGCCGGGCGGAACGGGACGACTGCGGGGGACGGCCCAGGACGGGCCGGAGCGAGTGCCACGCGCACGGCGCTCCGCCGCCTCACCGGCCCCGGGGTGACGCGCGGGGTCGCCACGGCGGCGGCGCTCATCGCGGTGGTCACCGTGGGCGCCCGCCTGGCCGGGTTCGGCCGCACCGTCGTCTTCTCACAGACCGTCGGCGACACCTGCCTGGGCACCGCCTACGTCACCGCGAACCAGCTTCCGGCGGTGCTGTTCGAGATCGTCATCGGCGGAGCCCTGACCGCCATGGTCGTCCCCGTCCTGGCAGCCGCGGTCAAACGCGGCGACGACGACCAGGTCCGGCACACCGCCTCCGCGCTGGTCACCTGGGTGCTGCTGCTGTCCCTGCCGTTGGCCGCGCTGCTGGCGCTGGCCTCGGTCCCGGCGATGACCCTGCTGCTGGGCACGGGGGCCGGCTGCGACCGCGCCGCTCTGGTCGGCCTGGCCGCCCGCATGCTGGTGGTGTTCGCGCCGCAGATCGTCTTCTACGGGCTCGCGGCGGTCCTCTACGGCGTGCTCCAGTCACACCGCCGGTTCCTGGCTCCGGCCCTGGCGCCCCTGGTGTCCAGCCTGGTGGTCATCGCCGCCTACCTGGTGTTCGTGCCCCTGGGCGCGGACCACCGGCAGGACCTTGACACCCTGCCGATCCCCGCCGAACTCGTGCTCTCCCTGGGCACGACCGCCGGGGTGGTGGCGCTCTTCCTCACGGTGCTGGGCCCGGCCGGGGGGCTGCGGCTGCGGTTGCGCCCCCGCCTGACCTTCCCCCCGGGTGTGGGCGCCCGCGTGCGTTCCCTGGCCATGGCCTCGCTGCTGCCCCTGGTGGCCATGCAGGTGAGCCTGCTGCTCTCGGTCGCTCTGGCCAACTGGGGCGGGGGAGCGGGCGCCTCCGTGCTGTACAGCTACGCGTGGGCGCTGTTCACCCTGCCCTACGGGGTGATCGCCGTTCCCATCGCGACCAGCGCGTTCACCGCGCTGGCGGTGGCCCACGCGGAGGAGGACCGGGACGGCTTCGCCCGGCTGCTCTCGGGCAGCGCGCGGGCCTGCGTGGTGATCACCGCGGGGGTGGGCACGGCCCTGGCGGCGGCGGCCGCACCGCTCGCGGCGGTCTTCGCCCAGGTGGAGCCGGCACCGTTGGAACGCGCGCTGTCGACCTACGCCCCGGGGGTGGTGGGGTTCGGCCTGGTGGCGCTGCTCAGCCGGGCGCTGTACGCCTCCCACCACGGCCGCTCCGCCGCCACCGCGCAGGTCGTGGGCTGGCTCGTGGTGATGGCGTGCGCCGTGGGGCTGGTGTGGGCGCTGCCCCCGGGGTGGTCCATCGCGGGGCTGGGCGCGGCGAGCACCGCGGGGCTCAGCCTGGCCGCCGCCCTGCTGTGTGCGGGGGTGGCGCGGGTCCACGGCGCCGCGTCCCTGTCCGGCCTGGTCCGGTCGCTGTGTGCGGCGCTGGTCGCGGGCGCGGCGGGATGGCTGGCCGGGCGGTGGGTCGCCACGGCGCTGGAGGGGCCCCCGGGGGACGGAATCTGGTGGACGGCGCTCGTGGCCGTCGCCGCGGGGTCCGCGGCGATGGCGGTCTTCGGGGCGGTGGCGGTCCTGGTGGACCGCTCCGCGCTGCGCACGGTGGCGGACCGTGCTCGGAACATTCGCGAACGAGGGAGGGGAACACGGTGAACGGCAGGATCGCGTTGGTCGTGGGGACGGTCAGCGGCGGGGTGGGCCGCCACGTGCGCTCGCTGGGTGAGGGGCTGGTGAACCGGGGGTTCCGTGTGGCGGTGGTCGGACCGCCCTCGGCCGATCGGGAGTTCGGGTTCTCGTCGCTGGGCATGCGCTTCTCCCCGGTGCCGATCGGGCCCTCGCCGTCCCCGAGCGATCCCGGGGTGGTGCTGCGCCTGCACTCGTTGCTGCGCGGGGCGGACGTGGTGCACGCTCACGGACTGCGGGCCGGGGCCCTGTGCGCGCTGGCGGGGGCGCGGCCGTTGGTGGTCACCGCGCACAACGCGCCGCCCGTGGTCGGGGGAGTCCTCGGCGCGGTCTACCCCGTGCTCGAGCGGATCGTGGCCCACCGCGCCGAGGTGGTCCTGGGGGTCTCCGGGGACCTCGTGCGCAGGCTCTCGGCTGCCGGGGCGAAGGACGCCCGGATGGCCGTGGTGGCGGCCCCGGAGACGGGCACGCCGTTGAAGGGACGGGAGGAGACCCGGGCGGACCTGGCTGTGGAGCCCGGCCGTCCGCTGCTGATGACGGTGGCCAGGCTCGCTGAGCAGAAGGGGCTGGACACCCTGTTGGCGGCGACCCCGGCGATCTCGAACCGGGTCCCCGAACCCGTGGTGGCCATCGCGGGGGACGGGCCGCTGTGGGGGGAACTGCACGACTCCGCCGCGGAGATGCGGGTGGACGTGCGCATGCTCGGGCACCGGGGCGACGTGGCGGACCTGCTGGCGGCGGCGGACGTCTTCTGCCTGACGAGCCACTGGGAGGGGCCGTCGCTGGTCATCATGGAGGCCCTACGGGCCGGGCTGCCGGTGGTCTCCACCAGGGTGGGCGGCATCCCCGACCTCTACGCGGGGACGGTGCTGATGGTGCCGCCCGGCGATCCCGCGGCCTTCGCGGCGGCGGTCGGCCGGGTGCTGGACGACCCTGACCTCGCGGCCGATCTGCGTGCCCGCTCCCGGGAGGCGGCGCTGAGGCTGCCCTCGGAGGAGGACGCGGTGGAGGCGGCGTGCGCGGTGTACAAGTCGGTGGCGCCCTGGTGACCGTCCCGGTTCCGGGTCCCCGGACGCGGCAGGGGCGCCCCGTGGACGGTGCCCGCGGGACCGTGCGGTCACACGTGGAACGGGATGTCCGGCGGGTGCGGATGATGTGTCTCCGGGGAGTGGTGGGTACCGCCGCGCGGGTGACTTCCTCAGAGAGGATTCTGATGTCATGCTGAGTACTGGCTCGGATGGCGTAACCTGTTCTGGTGCGCTCTACGCGCCTGCTTCACCACGTGAGGGGAGTATCCCTGTCGCGGCGGTGCCGTCATCACGGAGTACAACGACGTTCTCCCGGTTCCGTCGGTTCACGTTCTTCGGACGTGAGCGGGAGAGACCTCCGGTTATTCGCCGTGCGTGCAAAACGCTCGCGCGCACCAACCGGAGGAGAATCCGTCCGTGAACGTTCCCTTGTGGGTGTGGGCCGCCACCATCGCGGCCATGGTGCTGATCCTCGCCCTGGATCTCGTGATCGTCGACCACCCGTGGAGCAAGACCAAGGGTCCCAAGGAGTTCGGGATCAAGCAGGCCTCCTGGTGGGCCGTCTTCTACATCGGTATCGCCATCGTGTTCGGGTTCGGGGTCATGTACTTCGGCAACCCGACGGCGGGCGCCGAGTACTTCGCCGGGTTCGTCACCGAGAAGAGCCTGAGCATCGACAACCTCTTCGTGTTCTACCTTCTGATGACCGCGTTCGCGGTCCCGAAGAAGTACCAGCACGAGGTCCTGCTCGTCGGCATCGTCATCGCGATCATCATGCGCGGCTTCTTCATCGTGCTGGGCGCGCAGGTCATCAACGCCTGGAGTGAGGTCTTCTACCTCTTCGGCGTCTTCCTCATCTACACCGGCTACAAGATCGTCCGCGACCACGTCAAGGGCGACGACGAGGAGAAGGACTTCACGCAGACGCCGGTCGTGCGCCTGGTGAAGCGCTTCTGGCCCGTGACGAAGGACTACCACGGCGCCAAGCTCACCGTGAAGCTCGACGGCCGCCGCCACGTGACCCCGATGCTGCTGGTGATCGTCGCGATCGGTGTCATCGACCTCGTCTTCGCCGTCGACTCCATCCCGGCCATCTTCGGCCTCACGCAGGACGCCTACATCGTCTTCACCGCCAACGCCTTCGCCCTGATGGGTCTGCGCCAGCTGTACTTCCTGCTGGCCGGACTGATGGACCGCCTGGCCTACATCAGCTGGGGCCTGTCCGCGATCATGGTGTTCATCGGCGTGAAGATGATCCTGCACGCCCTGCACGAGAACGGCGTGCACGTCGTCGACATCGGCATCGGCACCTCGCTCACCGTCATCCTGGGCATCATGACCGTCACCATCGTCGGCAGCCTGGTCAAGTCCGGCATCGACCAGCGCCGTCAGGCCGAGCTCGAGGGGCAGGACCGGGACAGGGCCGACCGCTCCTGACCCCGGACCACCCCGTCCGCGGACGACCCCGGGGCCCGGTCCCGGGAACTGTGGAAACCAGCATCGTTCGAACGGTTGTTCGTTTATAGTGGTGGTGTCCCGGCGCTCACGCGTCGGGGTGCCACCATTTTCGCGCGGCGGAAGAAACGGCCCCGGGTGATCGTTAGTCTTGTCGAACGGGGAGTCGTCTCACCACTCCCCGACATCTCCTGAGCGGCCCGATTCCGGAGCCGCGGCGGCCCCGAGGGGTCCGCGACCGCCTCAACGCGAAGCCATACACGGGTCCACCGACGTCACTGAGACGTGGTCCGCGTCCTGTGCGTCAGAGCCGAAGGATGTCTCACTCGATGGTCGAACAACTCGTGGTCCGTGGAGCACGGGAGCACAACCTCAAGGACGTGTCGCTGGACCTGCCCCGCGACTCCATGATCGTGTTCACCGGCCTGTCAGGTTCGGGCAAGTCCTCGCTCGCCTTCGACACCATCTTCGCCGAGGGCCAGCGCCGCTACGTCGAGTCCCTCTCGGCGTACGCCCGCCAGTTCCTGGGCCAGATGGACAAGCCCGACGTGGACTTCATCGAGGGCCTGTCCCCGGCGGTCTCCATCGACCAGAAGTCGACCAGCCGCAACCCGCGGTCCACGGTGGGCACCATCACCGAGGTCTACGACTACCTGCGCCTGCTCTGGGCCCGCGTGGGCGTTCCGCACTGTCCGGAGTGCCACCGAGAGATCGCCCGGCAGACGCCGCAGCAGATCGTCGACCGGGTCATGGAGATGACCGAGAGCACCCGTTTCCAGGTGCTCGCACCGGTCGTGCGCGGACGCAAGGGCGAGTACGTCGAGCTCTTCAAGGACCTCCAGTCCAAGGGCTACACGCGCGCCGTCGTCGACGGCCAGTCGGTCCGACTGGACGAGGCGCCCAAGCTCGGCCGCTACGACAAGCACGACATCGCCGTGGTCGTGGACCGGCTCAGCGTCAAGCCCGGCGCCAACGGGCGGCTCACCGACTCGGTGGAGACCGCGCTCAAGCTGGCCGGCGGCACCATCGTCCTGGACTTCGTGGACCTGGAGGCCGACGACCCCGAGCGGGAGAAGGTCTTCTCCGAACACCTCTACTGCCCCTACGACGACCTCTCCTTCGAGCAGCTCGAACCGCGCTCCTTCTCCTTCAACGCGCCCTACGGCGCCTGCCCCGACTGCTCCGGTCTGGGCACCCGCATGGAGGTCGACGCGGACCTGCTGGTCCCCGACCCCGAGCGGACCCTGGCCGAGGGCGCCATCGCCCCCTGGTCGGGCGGCCCCAACGGCGGTTACTGGGAGCGGATCCTCAAGGCGCTCGGCGAGGCCGTGGGGTTCGACACCGACACTTCCTGGGAGCGGCTGCCGCGCCGCGCGCGCAAGGCGATCCTGGAGGGGCACGACACCCAGGTGCACGTCAGCTACCGCAACCGGTACGGGCGCAGCCGCTCCTACTACACCGAGTTCGAGGGCGTGATCCCCTGGGTGAAGCGCCGCCACTCCGAGGTGGAGAGCGACCACACCCGTGAGCGCCTCGAGGGCTACATGCGCTCGGTGCCCTGCCCCACCTGTGACGGCACCCGGCTCAAGCCGGTCGTCCTCGCGGTGACGGTGGGCGGCAAGTCCATCGCCGAGGTGGCCTCCATGGCGCTGGGCGACAGCGCCGCCTTCCTGGCCGGGCTCCGGCTCTCCGACCGCGACATGGTCATCGCCGCCCAGGTGCTCAAGGAGATCAACGCTCGGCTCGGATTCCTGCTGGACGTGGGCCTGGACTACCTGAGCCTGGCCCGCTCCTCCGGTTCGCTCTCCGGCGGTGAGGCCCAGCGCATCCGTCTGGCCACCCAGATCGGCTCCGGCCTGGTGGGCGTGCTGTACGTCCTGGACGAGCCCTCCATCGGCCTGCACCAGCGTGACAACGCCCGGTTGCTGGAGACCCTCCAGCGCCTGCGCGACATCGGCAACATGCTCATCGTGGTCGAGCACGACGAGGACACCATCCGCGCGGCCGACTGGGTCGTGGACATCGGTCCCGGCGCCGGCGAGCACGGCGGGCACGTCGTGGTCTCGGGCATCGTGGACGAACTGCTCACCTCCGCCGACTCGCTCACCGGCGACTACCTGGCCGGGCGACGCGCCATCGAGCTGCCCGCCACGCGGCGCCCGCTGACCAAGGGGCACGAACTGGTGGTGCGGGGCGCCCGCGAGAACAACCTGCACGGCATCGACGTGTCCTTCCCGCTGGGCGTGTTCACCGCCATCACCGGCGTGTCCGGTTCGGGCAAGTCCACACTGGTCAACGAGATCCTGTACAAGGCCCTGGCCAAGGAGCTCAACGGGGCGCGCGACGTGCCCGGCCGCCACCTTCGGGTCAACGGGATGAACAAGGTCGACAAGGTGGTGCACGTCGACCAGAGTCCGATCGGCCGCACACCGCGTTCCAACCCGGCCACCTACTCCGGGGTCTTCGACCACGTGCGCAAGCTGTTCGCGCAGACCACCGACGCCAAGACGCGCGGGTACCAGCCCGGCCGGTTCTCGTTCAACGTCAAGGGCGGCCGCTGCGAGGCCTGCTCGGGTGACGGCACGCTCAGGATCGAGATGCAGTTCCTGCCGGACGTGTACGTGCCCTGCGAGGTCTGCCACGGTGCCCGGTACAACCGCGAGACCCTTCAGGTGAAGTACAAGGGCAAGAACATCGCCGAGGTTCTGGACATGCCGATCTCGGAGGCCCTGGAGTTCTTCGAGCCGGTGAACGCGATCCGCCGCCACCTTCAGACGCTGGCCGACGTCGGTCTGGGCTACGTGCGGCTGGGCCAGCCCGCCACCACGCTCTCCGGAGGTGAGGCCCAGCGTGTCAAGCTCGCCGCCGAGCTCCAGCGCCGCTCCACCGGGCGGACTGTGTACGTGCTCGACGAGCCCACCACCGGCCTGCACTTCGAGGACATCCGCAAGCTGCTGGGAGTCCTCAACCGGCTGGCCGACACGGGGAACTCGGTGATCGTCATCGAGCACAACCTCGACGTCATCAAGACGGCCGACCACGTCATCGACATGGGCCCCGAGGGCGGTTCCGGTGGTGGCACGGTCGTGGCCGAGGGCACCCCCGAGGAGGTCGCCGCGGTCGCGGAGTCCTACACCGGACGGTTCCTCGCCAAGATGCTCTGACCGGACCCGCGAGGATCCACCTCCGGCGCCCGCACGGCCACCGTGCGGGCGCCGCGTCGTGCGAGGCACCGCAGCGCCGGGCGGGCGCGCGCGGCGGTCGGTACAGTCGTGGGTGCCAGGCGCCCGCATCCCCCGTCACCCCCGGAGGTCGACCTCTCCCATGAACGCCTCACCGCACCCGAACGGACACCAGTGGGGGACGCGACCGCCGCAGGACGGCCCGCCCGCACCGGGACCGGTCGGGGCACCCGCGCCCGAGGGCGGTTCGGCGGCGGGGACCGTGCCACCGGTGGTCGGGGCCGGCTACCCGCTGGCGTCCTGGTGGGCGCGGGCGGCCGCCCGCTGCATCGACGCGGTCGTGATCGCGCTGCCGGCGCTTCTGATCAGCCTGGTCCTCGCGCTCACCTGGGCCGGTGCTCAGGTGGTCCTGGGCGGATCCACCCAGGACCTGGACCAACGCTTCTGGTTCATCCTCTGGCCGGTCATGTTCGTCCTCCACACCGCCTACGAGACCTACGCCGTCTCCCGCTGGCAGCAGACCTACGGCAAGCGGAGGATGGGGCTGAAGGTGGCCCCGCTGTCCGCCCAGGGAGGGCTCGGTCCGATCCGCCTCTCCGCCGTCACGGTCCGCGCGGCCCTGTACGGCTTCCCGATCCTGCTGTTCTTCACACGCGGGCTCTGGTTCGTGTTCATCGCCGTGATGGCGCTGCTGATCGGCGGGATGGCCGCCTGGAACCGGCCGAACCGGCAGGGTCTGCACGACAGGATCGCGGGAACCGTGGTCCTCGACGTCCGGTCGCGGTGAGGCCCGGACCCACCGCTCGTCTGGCAGGCTGTTCCCCATGCTCGGACGACTGCGCGCGGTGACCATCGACTGCCCCGACCCCGGGGCGCTGGCCGACTTCTACTCGGAGCTCCTGGGGCTGCCCGTCACCAGGCGTGACCACGACTGGGCCGGGATCGGAGACGGGACCTGGCCCGTGATCGACTTCCAGCGGGTGGACGGCCACCGGGCCCCTGCCTGGCCGGACCCCGAGCGGCCCCAGCAGATGCACTTCGAGATCGCGGTCGGGGACATCGACGCCGCCCACGAGCGGGTCCTGACCTTGGGCGCGCGTCTGCTGTCTGTTTCCGAGGAGCGGCCCGACAACATGTACCGGGTCTACGCCGACCCCGCCGGTCACCCGTTCTGCCTGGAGTTCACGGCCTGACCGCAGCTGGCCAGGGGGCGGGTGGCCCTTCCGGTGCGAGCGTCCGGACGGTTCAATGTGTCCATCCCGCCCGGAGCGGGGTTTCCCCCGAGCCGCGTGTGGCGGTCAGCTCCCTGAGCTGAGCCCGCTTCGCCGCCGCGTTCTCACGAGCATGAGAGGGCGACGTGCCTCTACACCGCACCTTCCACAAGACCGAACCGCAGAAGCTTCTCCCGGGTGACTGGCGCAGCCTGAGGTTCGACGTCGACGAGCGTGGAGAGAGGGGCCGGTTCTACTCCCTGGTCGGCCAGGGCGAACCCCGGGGCGCCCTGTACGACCTGTCCGTGGGCGTGGTCCTGGAAGGGGTCGACCCGGGGGCCGAGGTGCAGTTGCGTGCCAGCGAGTACGTCAGGACCGGGGACGAGTGGGTCGTGGCCAGGGACCGGCCGATCGACAGCCCGGCGCACGTGGGTGGCAGGGCGCACTTCACCTACTCCTGGAAGGATCTCCTGGAGCCCGGGCGGCGGGTTCGCGTTCGGGTGGCGCAGTTCGGGCGTTCCCCGGCGGTGATCGTGAGCGCCGAGGCGACCGCCCTGTTCTGGCCCGGGGACGAGTCGGACCCCGGCCACGAGCCCCTCCACCCCCACCACTCAGAGCCTCACCACCCCCAGCCCCACCACCCCCAGCCCTACTACGGCCAGCCGGGCCACCACACACCCGGGGGGTACGGGCCGCCGCCTCACGCCGCCTACCCGCCGCCGCAGGCCGCCCCCGGCGCCTACCCGCCGCCCCCGCCGGTGGCAGGTGGTCACACGCGCGCCTACCCGCCGGAGGGCCCGCCGCAGGGGCAGGACCACTGGCGTTCCGAGTAGGGGGCGGTGCACGGCACCCGACCCGACCTACTACGATTCGTAGTGGAATTCAGGCGCAGGTGAGGAGCGTTCGGTCGTGGCTGGAACGAGGACATGCGGGTGCGGGTTGAGCAGGCGTCGTCTGCTCGGAACGGCGGGGGCGGCGGCCGCCGTGACCGCCGTGAGCGCCTGCGGTGAGCCTCCCAACCCACAGGAGGTGCGCCGGGGCCACGTGGTCGGTCAGACCTCCGACGTCCCCGAGGGCGGCGGGGCGGTGTTCAGCCACAGCAAGCTGGTGGTGACCCAGCCCGAGGAGGGCCGGTACAGGGCCTTCAGCGCGGCCTGCACCCACGGCGGCTGCACGGTCCAGGAGGTGGAGGACGAGGTCATCCGCTGCCTGTGCCACGGCAGCGAGTTCGACATCGTCTCGGGTGAGGTCGTGACCGGACCGGCCCAGGAACCCCTGGAGGAGTTCACCGTCACCATCGACGGGACCGACATCATCCTCGACTGACCGGGGTCACACACGACGGAGCCCCACCGGACAGTGTTCCGGTGGGGCTCCGTCGTTGCTCGGGCGGGTCAGACCTCTTCGGGGTTGCCGGACTGCGCCGAACCGTTGCCGCTGTCGTGGACGGCGCCGGAGGCGGCGGCCGTCCGACGGAAGGCCGACGTCGGGAAGCGCGCGGCGTAGCCGGACTCGTCGTCCGCGCCGCCGACGAACTCCGTGCGCTTGCGCGGGAGGGACTCGGGGTAGTTGGTGGCCAGCCAGGTGATCAGGTGCTCACGGATCTCGCAGGCGATGTTCCACTGGTTGCCGGTGTCGGAGGCGGTGGCGACCACCCGGACCATGACCTCACCGGTTTCGGTGATGTCCACGACCTGGCAGGACCAGCTGCGCCCGTCCCAGAACCTGCTCGCGGTGATCAGGCGGCCGGTCTCCTCGCGCAGGTCGCCGATGGGCACCTCCCAGTCCAGGGGGAGCTGGACCTTGGCGGTGATGTTGGTCCCGGACTTGGTCCAGTTCTCGAAGCTGGTGGTGGTGAAGTTGGCGACGGGGACCACCAGGCGGCGCTCGTCCCAGATCTTGATGGTGACGTTGACGAGGCTGAGCTCCTCGACGCGGCCCCACTCGCCCTCGACCACCACGACGTCGCCGATACGCAGGGCGTCGCTGAAGGCCAGCTGGAGCCCGGCGAAGAGGTTGCCCAGGGTCGACTGGGCGGCGACACCGGCGACGATGCCGATCACACCGGCCGATGCCAGGAGCCCGGCTCCGAGTGCCTGGACCTCGGGGAAGGTGAACAGGATCGACGCGATGGCGAGGATCACGATGACCGAGGTGATCACCCGGCGCAGGAGGCGCACCTGGGTCTGGAGACGGCGGGCACGGCGGTCGGCGTCGCCGTTGCGCGCCGAGAGCCGCTCCAGGACCATGTCCGTGGCCGCGTAGGCCAGGCTGATACCCAGAGCGGTCAGGGTACCGATCATCAGGATCGTCATCGCGTGGTCGATGGTCTGGAACGTGCTCCAGGGCACGTCCCCCCGGCTGGGGAGCGCCAGGTTGGCACCGGCGACCGCCGCCGCGGTGTACGCGGTGACCGCCGAGCGCGAGACCACGTAGCGGGCCATCGGCCAGACCTTGCCCAACTTGTGGTTGAGCAGCCACTGGAGTACGAAGACCAGGGCCATCGAGACCGCGACGGTGACGCCGATCGCGATCCATTGGGACGGATTCACGACGAAGTGCCCCCCTGTCGTTCATGTCGGGAAGTTCGGCTGTACCCGCCCAACCTAGACCATGCAGATATCCAATCGTGACGTTTGCTTGGACTGATCCTGCTGGAGTGACCCGCTCCACGGGGGCGCTCCGCACGGACAGGTGGCCGTCTGTCCCCGGGAGCGACCAGAATGGGGGTATGGCTGCGACTCCTCACCTGCGCCCCGCCCCCGGTTCCATCCCGACCGAGCCCGGTGTCTACCGATTCCGGGACGCCTCCGGACGGGTCATCTACGTGGGCAAGGCCAAGAACCTGCGATCGCGGCTGTCCTCCTACTTCCGGGACTTCGCCGGACTGCACCCCCGTACCCAGCAGATGGTCTCCACCGCGGCCGACGTCGACTGGACGATCGTCGGCACCGAGGTCGAGGCCCTCCAGCTGGAGTACTCCTGGATCAAGCAGTACGACCCGCGATTCAACGTCAAGTACCGCGACGACAAGAGCTACCCCTACCTGGCGGTGACCCTCAACGAGGAGTTTCCGCGGGTACAGGTGATGCGGGGGGCCAAGCGCCGGGGCGTGCGCTACTTCGGCCCCTACTCGCACGCCTGGGCCATCCGCGAGACCGTCGACCTGCTGCTGCGGGTCTTCCCGGTGCGCACCTGCTCGGCCGGGGTCTTCCGAGGGGCCCGCAACAGCGGCCGCCCCTGCCTGCTCGGCTACATCGGCAAGTGCGTGGCGCCCTGCGTGGGCCGCGCCAGCCCCGAGGAGCACCGCGAGCTGGCGGAGGACTTCTGCTCGTTCCTGGCCGGGGACACGGGGCGCTTCATCCGCCAGCTGGAGGGCCGCATGACCGAGGCGGCCCAGGAGATGGAGTACGAGCGGGCCGCGCGCATCCGCGACGACATCGAGGCCCTGCGCGCCGCCCTGGAGAAGCAGGCCGTCGTGCTGCCCGACTCCACCGACTGCGACGTCATCGCCATGGCCGACGACCCCCTGGAGGCGGCGGTCCAGATCTTCCACGTCCGGGGCGGCCGGATCCGCGGCCAGCGCGGCTATGTGGTGGACAAGGTGACCGACGCCAACCCCGGGGAACTCATGCAGACCTTCCTGCGCCAGCTCTACGGCGCGCTGGACGGAGCCGAGGAGACCGAGGGCACCGGCACGTCGATCCCGCGTGAGGTCCTGGTCTCCCACGAGCCCGACGACCCCGACGCCGTGGCGAGCTGGCTGTCCGAGCACCGGGGCTCGGCGGTGGACCTGCGCGTGCCCCAGCGAGGTGACAAGAAGTCCCTCATGGAGACGGTGGACAAGAACGCCCGCGAGGCGCTGGCGCGGCACAAGACCCACCGCGCCGGGGACCTGAGCACCCGGAGCCGCGCCCTCAACGAGATCCAGGAGGCGCTGGACCTGACCGAGGCGCCGCTGCGCATCGAGTGCTTCGACATCTCCAACCTCCAGGGCGAGCACGTGGTGGCGTCGATGGTGGTCTTCGAGGACGGCCTGGCCCGCAAGTCCGAGTACCGGCGCTTCTCCGTGCGCGGCAGCGGGGTCGGGGGAGCGGAGCAGCACGACGTGGCCGCCATGTACGAGGTGGTCAAACGCCGGTTCCGCCGCTACCTGGAGGAGAGTTCACGCGCGGGTGAGGTGGCCCGCATGGGCGGCTCCGAGGACCACGCGGGCAACGGCGGCCCGGAGGCGCACGAGGTGACGGGCGGCAGCGGAGCGTCCGAGGAGCCCACGCCCGGCAAGTTCGCCTACCCGCCTAACCTGGTGGTGGTGGACGGTGCCCGGCCGCAGGCGGAGGCGGCGCGGCGCGCGCTGGACGAACTCGGGATCGAGGACGTGGCGGTCTGCGGTCTGGCCAAGCGCCTGGAAGAGGTGTGGCTGCCCGACGACGAGGATCCGGTGATCCTCCCGCGCACCGGCGAGGGCCTCTACCTCCTCCAGCGCGTCCGCGACGAGGCCCACCGCTTCGCCATCCAGTACCACCGGCAAAAACGCGCCAAGGCACTCACCGGGAGCAGTCTGGACGAACTCCCGGGGCTGGGCCCGGCGCGCAGGACAGCCCTCATCAAGGAGTTCGGTTCGGTGCGCAGACTCGCCTCGGCGAGCGTCGAGGAGATCGCGGAGGTGCCCGGGATCGGCCCCAAACTGGCCGAGTCCGTGCACGCACATCTGTCCGGTGGCCCCGGCCGGAGGGATGGGGAGGGTGACGGGGCGACGGCAAGGCAAGGCACAGACGGGGGAGGAGACACATGACGGTCGAACTGGGTGGGGAGCTTCCGCCCGAGGTGGTCATCGTCACCGGGATGTCCGGGGCGGGTCGCAGCACGGCGGCCAGGGCCCTGGAGGACCTGGACTGGTTCGTGGTGGACAACCTGCCACCGGGCCTTCTGCCGACGATGATCGAGCTCGCCGGCCGCACCCACGGGGCGGTCCCCCGGGTCGCGGTGGTGGTGGACGTGCGTTCACTCGCTTTCACAGAGGACCTGCTGTCCACGGTGGAGGAGCTGCGCAAGCGCGACATCACCGCGCGGGTGCTGTACCTGGAGGCCGGGGACGACGCCCTGGTGCGCCGCTTCGAGGGGGTCCGCCGACCCCACCCCCTCCAGGGTGACGGCCGCCTGACCGACGGCATCGCCCGTGAGCGCGAGACCCTGCGCGCCATCCGGGGCGAGGCCGACCTGGTCATCGACACCTCGCAGCTCAACGTGCACCAGCTCAAGGCGCGGGTGATCGGGTTCTTCGGAGAGAGCGACGAGGTGCGCCCGCGCGCCAACGTGGTCTCCTTCGGCTTCAAGCACGGCCTTCCGGTCGACGCCGACCTCGTCCTGGACTGCCGGTTCCTGCCCAACCCCCACTGGGTGCCCGAGCTCAGGCCGATGAACGGCCGCGACGAGCCGGTCCGGGACTACGTCCTCTCGCAGGACGGCGCCCAGGAGATGCTGGAGGCGTACTCGGAGGTCCTGAAGCTGACCATCGCCGGTTACCAGCGCGAGGGCAAGCACTACATGACCCTCGCGGTGGGCTGTACCGGCGGCAAGCACCGCAGCGTGGCCATGGCGGAGCAGTTCGGCGACCGGCTGCGCGCGCAGGGCGTGGACGTGCACGTGGTCCACCGGGACGTGGGCCGGGAGTGACACGCGTTCGAGGCGTGACCCGGGGGCTCGCGCCCCCGGGCCCCCGAGCCGTCCCGGTCACCGATCCGGTGTGACCACGGCACCGACACGCTCGTGCTCCGGCCGCTCACAGGTGGACGCGCGTCCCACTGACATCCTGGTCCCCACCGACACGCGCCCGGCCCTCGGGTGAACCGAATCGCCAATAATGGCGTCTTCCCTTACATTGGCCCGGTCATTGTTGGTGCCGGTCCGCGAAGGGGCCGGGACACGGCGGGCCGGGGGCGTGGGCCGGCCGTTCGCACGCCCCCACTCCGGGGCGGGCCGACGCGTCCGCCGGACACGGGACGAGGGGGCAGGCCAAAGGCATGTCGAACAGCACCGCTCCGGACGGGGACGACGCCTCACGGCCACCCCGGGTGGTCGCGCTGGGGGGCGGGCACGGCCTGTACGCCTCCCTGTCGGCGCTGCGCAGGGTGACCACGGACGTCACCGCCATCGTGACGGTCGCCGACGACGGCGGCTCCAGCGGCCGTCTGCGCGAGGAACTGGGCGTGTTGCCGCCCGGGGACCTGAGAATGGCCCTGGCCGCGCTGTGCGGGGACGACGAGTGGGGGCACACCTGGAGCCAGGTGCTCCAGCACCGCTTCCGCTCGGAGGGGGACCTGCACGGCCACGCGGTCGGCAACCTGCTGATCGTCGCTCTCTGGGAACTGCTCGGTGACTCGGTGGCGGGTCTGGACTGGGTGGGGCAGCTGCTGGGCGCCCACGGCCGGGTCCTGCCGATGTCGTCGGTCCCGCTGGAGATCTCCGCGGAGGTGTCCGGGATCGACCCCGACAAACCCGACGCGCTCACCACGGTGCGCGGGCAGGTGGCGTGCGCCAGCACCAGCGGCCGGGTGCGCTCCATCTCGTTGATCCCCGAGGACCCCCCGGCCAGCCCGCAGGCGGTCAAGGCCGTACGGGAGGCCGACTGGGTGGTCTTCGGTCCCGGTTCCTGGTTCACCAGCGTGCTGCCGCACCTGCTGGTCCCGGAGCTGGCCCACGCCCTGGTCACCACTCGGGCCAAGCGGCTGGTGGTGCTCAACCTGTTGCCGCAGCAGGGGGAGACCGACGACTTCCGTCCCGAGACCTACCTCGAGGTGCTGCACGAGCACGCGCCCAAGCTGGGCGTGGACGTGGTGCTCGCCGACACCGGAACGGTGGAGGAGGTCGGCCCGCTCCTGTCCGCCGCCCACCAGCTCGGCGGGCGGCTCGAACTGGCCGACCTGAGCCGGGGGGACGGCTCTCCGCGCCACGACGCCGACAAGCTGGCCGCCGCCCTGGAGCACGTCCTGGAGGTCTGACCCGCACGCGCGAGTACGGCCGCCCGTGTTGTTGGTGCCGTGCTGGGGTCCCCGTGACCGGGGACGGGGAAGGGTGGTCGCATGGCTGATCACCGCATTCACCTGGAACGCGTCTATGACGAGGTCCGCGCCGAGGAGCACCCCGGGCAGGGGGAGGAACCCCCGCCCGGGCCCAGGTTCCTCGTGGACCGCCTCTGGCCCCGAGGGGTGAGCAAGAGCGCGGTCGCCGGGGACGAGTGGGTCAAGGACGCCGCGCCCAGCCCCCACCTGCGCACCTGGTTCGGGCACGACCCGGGCCGCTTCGACGAGTTCGCCCGCCGCTACCGGGCCGAACTCAAGGCCCACCCGGAGGTCCTGGAACCCCTCCTCGACGCGGCCCGGAAGGGGCCCGTCACACTCCTGTACGCGGCCAAGGACACCGAGCACAACCACGCCGTCGTGTTGAGGGACCACCTGGAGTCGCTCCTGGACCCCTCCACGGGGGCGGGGAGCAATTGACCGCACACCGTCACGAAGGGCGACACGCCGCCTGTGAGCTGGGGTTGAGGAAGTGCGACACGCCGTGCGGGGGTCGGCGTAAAGGCGCGCGTCACGTAGTCTGCACCGAGAAAGCCGCCCAGGGGTGACCCCTTGGCGGCACCCCGGCGCCCGGGTGTGCGGCGCCGGTGTTCTGCCAGTTCAAGGGGAGGATCGCAGCGATGGCGATGACCGGCGTGGTGAAGGATGAGCTGAGCCGACTGGCGATCCTCAAGCCATGCTGCCGCAAGGCGGAGGTGTCCACCATCCTGCGGTTCACCGGTGGCCTGCACCTCGTGGGCGGCCGGATCGTGATCGAGGCCGAACTCGACACGGGCGCGGCCGCACGGCGGCTGCGCAAGGACATCTCGGAGGTCTTCGGGCACGAGTCCGAGGTGGTCGTGCTGTCCCCGAGCGGGCTGCGCAAGGGCAACCGGTACGTGGTGCGGGTGATCAAGGACGGCGAGTCCCTGGCCCGCCAGACCGGTCTGGTCGACAACAACGGCCGCCCGGTGCGCGGCCTGCCCCGTCACGTGGTGGCGGGCGGGGCCTGCGACTCCGAGTCCGCCTGGCGTGGCGCCTTCATCGCACACGGCTCCCTGACCGAGCCGGGCCGGTCCATGTCGCTGGAGGTCACCTGCCCCGGTCCGGAGGCGGCGCTGGCGCTGGTCGGCGCGGCCCGTCGGCTCAAGGTGCACGCCAAGGCCCGCGAGGTGCGCGGTGTGGACCGGGTGGTGGTGCGCGACGGTGACTCCATCGGCGCGCTGCTGACCCTGTTGGGCGCCCACCAGAGCGTCCTGGCCTGGGAGGAGCGCCGGATGCGCCGGGAGGTGCGTGCCACCGCGAACCGGCTCGCCAACTTCGACGACGCCAACCTGCGGCGCAGCGCCCGGGCCGCGGTCGCGGCGGGTGCGCGGGTGGAGCGGGCCCTGGAGATCCTGGGGGAGGAAGCCCCCAAGCACCTGGTTGCAGCCGGTCAGCTGCGGCTGGCCCACAAGCAGGCCTCCCTGGAGGAGCTGGGACAGCTCTCGGTCCCACCCCTGACCAAGGACGCCATCGCCGGGCGCATACGGAGGCTGCTCGCGATGGCCGACAAGCGGGCCAGTGACCTGGGCATCGAGGGCACAGAGGCGAACCTCACTCCCGACATGATGGTTCCCTGACCGGTCGAGGGGCACGATCACGCCGGAACACGACCGTCACACCGATGTTCGGCTTTGTTAACTGGGAAAACTCCCGGATAACTTCCGAAAATGGTATAGACCTCTCAGCTTTGCGGTGCCAGGATGGTCGCGAATCCGCGAGGGGACGACGGGTCGCCGGTCGGGGGTGAGAACGGCCCCCGCCGACACTCCGATAGGCTCTTTGTGAACACCTGTTACGCGTTCACGCTGTTCAACACGGTCGCGCCGACCCCATGGGTCCGGTGCCCCGGAACAGCCACACGCTCGGGTGAAACTGCTGTGCGACATATGAGGAGATTGGTTCCGTGACCATCCGTGTAGGCGTCAACGGCTTCGGTCGGATCGGCCGCAACTTCTGGCGCGCGGTCGCCGCTGGCGGCAGCGACATCGAAATCGTCGCGGTCAACGACCTCACCGACACCAAGACGCTCGCGCACCTGCTCAAGTACGACACCGTGCTTGGCACCCTCGAGGGCGACGTCGAGGCCGGTGACGACTTCATCCGCGTCGGCGACAAGAACATCAAGGTTCTGGCCCAGCGCGACCCGGCCCAGCTGCCCTGGGGCGAGCTGAACGTCGACGTCGTCGTCGAGTCCACCGGTATCTTCACCAAGGCCGAGGACGCCCGCAAGCACATCAGTGCCGGCGCCAAGAAGGTCATCATCTCCGCCCCGGCCAAGGGCGAGGACATCACCATCGTGATGGGCGTCAACGACGACAAGTACGACGCCGCCAACCACGACATCATCTCCAACGCCTCCTGCACCACCAACTGCGTGGCGCCCATGGCGAAGGTGCTCAAGGACAACTTCGGTGTCCAGCAGGGCTTCATGACCACGGTCCACGCGTACACGAACGACCAGGTCATCCTGGACTTCCCGCACAAGGACCTGCGTCGGGCCCGCGCCGCCGCGCAGAACATCATCCCGACCAGCACGGGTGCCGCCAAGGCCACCGCCCTGGTCATCCCCGAGCTCGCGGGCAAGCTGGACGGCATGGCCATGCGCGTCCCCGTGCCGGACGGCTCCGCCACCGACCTGGTCGTCACCGTGGACCGTGAGGTCACCAAGGACGAGGTCAACGCCGCGTTCAAGGCCGCGGCCGAGGGCCCGCTCAAGGACGTCCTGGTCTACACCGAGGACGAGATCGTCTCCTCCGACATCGTCGGCACCTCGCCCTCCTGCACCCTGGACGCCGGGATGACCATGGTCGCCGGCAACCAGGTCAAGATCCTGGGCTGGTACGACAACGAGTGGGGCTACTCCAACCGCCTGGCCGACCTGGCCAAGCTGGTCGGCTCCAACCTGTGACCAACGGGTCCTGACCCGTGGCCGCGCACGTGTGACCCGGCACCCCTTCCGCCCCGGCGCGGTGGGGGTGCCGTCGCGTGCGCACCCCTCCAGCCCCAGACTTCGACACCCCAACGAGGAGACCAGCATGCGGACGATCGACGAACTCGACGTCTCCGGCAAGCGCGTGTTCGTCCGGGCCGACCTGAACGTGCCCCTGGACGGTGACCGCATCACCGACGACGGGCGCATCCGCGCGGCCCTGCCGACCATCGAGAAGCTTCGTGAGCGCGGCGCCCGCGTCATCGTCGCCGCCCACCTGGGCCGCCCCAAGGGCGCCCCGGACCCCCAGTACTCCCTGCGCCCCGTCGCCGCCCGGCTCGGCGAGCTGCTCGGCACCGAGGTGGCCTTCGCCGCCGACACCGCCGGTGAGTCCGCCCGCGCCACCTCCGCCGCCCTCGGGGACGGAGAGGTCGCGCTTCTGGAGAACGTGCGCTTCGAGCCCGGCGAGACCAGCAAGGACGACGCCGAGCGCGGCGAGCTCGCCGACCGCTTCGCCCAGCTCGCCGACCTGTACGTGGGGGACGCCTTCGGCGCCGTGCACCGCAGGCACGCCAGCGTCTACGACCTGCCCGGCAAGCTCCCGCACGCCGTCGGCGGCCTCGTGCTGACCGAGGTCGAGGTGCTCAAGCGGCTCACCGAGAACCCCGAGCGCCCCTACGTGGTGGCGCTGGGCGGCTCCAAGGTCTCCGACAAGCTCGCCGTGATCGACAACCTCCTGGGCACCGCCGACCGCCTGCTCATCGGTGGCGGAATGGTGTTCACCTTCCTCAAGGCCAAGGGCTACGAGGTCGGCTCCAGCCTGCTGGAGGCCGACCAGCTCGACACCGTGCGCGGCTACCTGGAGCGAGCCGAGCGCGAGGGCGTGGAGATCGTCCTGCCCGTGGACGTCGTCGCCGCCGAGAAGTTCGCCGCCGACGCCCCGCACGCCGACGTGGACGTCGACGCCATCCCGGCCGACAGGATGGGTCTGGACATCGGCCCGAAGAGCCAGGAACTGTTCGCCGCGAAGCTGGCCGACGCCAGGACCGTGTTCTGGAACGGTCCGATGGGCGTCTTCGAGATGGCCCCCTACGCGGGCGGAACGCGGGCCCTGGCCCAGGCCCTCGTCGACTCCGACGCCCTCACCGTCGTCGGTGGCGGCGACTCCGCCGCCGCAGTGCGCTCCCTGGGCTTCGACGAGGCGGCCTTCGGTCACATCTCCACCGGCGGCGGCGCCAGCCTGGAGTACCTGGAGGGCAAGGACCTCCCCGGCATCGACGCCCTCGCCTGAGGTCCCTCCGCTCCGCGCCTTCGCTCCGCTGTGGCGCGTGACCCGGGCAGCACACGTAAGCCCTCTCCGACGATTGTGAAGTGAGTCAAGGATGACCAAGCGCCAGCCGCTCATCGCGGGCAACTGGAAGATGAACAACAACCACTTCGAGGCGATCGCGCTCGTCCAGAAGCTGGCCTTCGCCCTGAACGACAAGGACTACGACAACGCCGAGGTCGTCGTCCTGCCGCCGTTCACCGACATCCGCAGCGTGCAGACGCTGGTGGACGGGGACAAGCTGCGCATCCGGTTCGGCGCGCAGGACATCTCCGCCCACGACAAGGGCGCCTACACCGGTGAGGTCTCCGGTTCGATGCTCGCCAAGCTGGAGTGCTCCTACGTCCTGGTGGGCCACTCCGAGCGCCGCGAGTACCACAACGAGGACGACGCCCTGGTGAACGCCAAGGTCAAGGCCGCCTACAAGAACGACATCGTCCCGCTCCTGTGCGTGGGCGAGGGCCTCGAGGTGCGCAAGGCGGGCCAGCAGGTCGAGCACGTCCTCGCCCAGCTGGACGGCGCCCTCAAGGAGATCCCGGCCGAGCAGGCCGAGCGGATCGTCATCGCCTACGAGCCCGTCTGGGCCATCGGCACCGGCGAGGTCGCCACCCCCGAGGACGCCCAGGAGGTGTGCGCCGCGATCCGCGTCCGCCTGGCCGAGCTGTACTCCGCCGAGCTGGCCGACGCGGTCCGCGTGCTCTACGGCGGTTCGGTCAAGGGCGACAACGCCCCCGGCATCATGGCCAAGGCCGACGTCGACGGCGCCCTGGTCGGCGGTGCCTGCCTGAAGGCCGACGAATTCGCCAAGGTGATCCGTTTCGGCGAGAACGGCTGACCAAACGTCTCGTGGACCCGGCCCGTCACTCTCCGACGTCCAGGGGTGACGGGCCGGGTGCCCGACGGGTGCCCTGTTCGGGCTAGACTTCGCTGTGGGGATCCCCCTGTCCTGAGGTTTCCCCGCCCGTGCCGACACCGGCACGGTAAAATCCGAAAACGTCCCCGGTCTCCTCCTTCCGTGACCCGCTCCGGACCGACGCCTCCCGTCGGTCCTGGTCCGGGCGGGAAAAGGGGGATCGAGGTGTCCATTCCCCCCTGCTGCGGGGTCGAGCTACGGGTGAGCGTGTGATCCTCGGTCTGTCCATCTTCGTGATGCTTCTCAGTGTGCTGCTGGTCCTCCTCGTGCTGATGCACAAGGGGAAGGGCGGTGGCCTGTCCGACATGTTCGGTGGCGGTGTCACGTCCTCGCTCGGCGGTTCGTCCGTGGTCGAGCGCAACCTCGACCGGATGACCATCGGGATCGGGATCACGTGGATCGTGACGATCGTCATCCTCGGTCTGCTGATCAACCGGGGAATGTAGCGCGCCGACCGGCCGCAGACCCCTCGTCCAAGACAATCTCGCCCAAGTCAGGCAGCGAGTTCGCTGAAGGAGTTTTTCGTGGGTAGTGGCAGCGCCATCCGTGGCAGCCGAGTCGGAGCTGGCCCTATGGGCGAGGCGGAGCGGGGCGAGGCCGCTCCCCGCGTCCGGGTCCCGTTCTACTGTGCGAACCTGCACGAGGTCATTCCCAGCTTCGCCAGCGAGGCCGCCGTTCCCGACGAGTGGGACTGCCCGCGCTGCGGCTTCCCCTCGGGCAAGGACAAGGCCAACCCGCCGTCGCCGCCGCGCACCGAGCCGTACAAGACCCACCTGGCGTACGTGAAGGAGCGGCGCAGCGAGGAGGAGGGCAAGCTCATCCTCGACGAGGCGCTTGCCAAACTCCGCGCCGACCGCGCCGCGGTCGAGGCCCACATGAAGGCCTCCCAGAACTAGAGTCCCTCGGCTGGCCGTTGTCCCAGCCGCACAGGTTCCGTCGGGGCCCGCCACCGGTCACAGGACCGCTGACGGGCCCCGACGTATGTCTGGGAGTCACACTTCAGACATGAGGGAATGACATATCTTCTCATTCCGGAGACTGATGTGGCTGGTGGGAATTACGATGACCGACACACACCCCCGAAGCCCCCTTCCTGAGGAGTTGGTGTCGATGTCAGCGTGCCCCACCGGCGGAGACCACGACTGGATTCTCGGCGACGACCGCAAGTTCCAGTGCGCCAAGTGCGGAGCTCAGAGCGCCAGGCGGTTCTGAAGCGCCTCCCCGGGCCACACGGTGCCACGGGACTCGGGCTCGTTCTTGGCCTCGGCCCTCCAGGTCACCGGCCCGCCAAGGCTCTCGGCCACGGTCGTGGCCCAGCGCTCCAACGGCGCGAAGCGCTCCGTCCCCTCCTCGTCGAGCATGGTCCGCCCCCGGTAGAGGATCCCCTCGATGACCAGGACCTCCCCGTCCACCAGGAGCGCGGTCTCGTACTCTCGTGTGCTCCGCCTCATGGGACAGGACTGTAGCGCCGGGGAGGGGCGGAGATCAGGCGTTCGCCGGGATTGGCCGCACATGGACGGGAAAGTGGGGTGAGGCGCCGCACCAAGCACCTTGGAAGCTTGGAAGAATGGGGGGTATGGCCTCCCCCGAACCACCGGACGTCCCCCCTGAGACACGGGGTGTCCCCTCGGACCTGACCCAGTCGCCCGCGAGCGTGTCCCACCTGCGCCGCTACGTCAGTCTGCGCGGCCCCAACACGCGCATGTGGATGACTGCGGCCTACTTCTCCGGCGGACTCACCCTGGGGTTCGTGGTGGTGGTGGGCTCCATGCTCTGGCACGTCATGCGCGAGGAGACCACGGTCAGCTCCGTCTCGCTGTGGGCGTTCGCGGCGCTGGTCATGTTCTTCATCGGCCCCGGCAGCAACGTCTTCCTCGTGCGCGGGCTGCCCCAGCGCATCACCCGCCAGGGCATCAGCGCCGACAGTGACGGCGTCACCGTGCTCCAGGAACGCAAGTGGTGGTTCCCCGGCGAGGGCACCTTCATCGCCTGGTCGGAGATCCGCCGCATCCGCGAGGTACACACCGGCGGGCGCAGGGTCACCTACTTCATCGAGTTCGCGCTGGACACCCACCGCACCGACCCCGAACTGCCCAGCTGGGCCGAGACCCCCGAGAGCCTGGACCTGGAGGTCGACGCCGAGGCCGCCACGCAGTTCTACGTGCAGGTGCCGCGCGACCGCAAGGAGCACATCCTGAAGATGGTGGAGCGCACCGCGCCCCTGCCCTCGATCGTGGAGCGAACGCCCCCGCTGCGCGAGCGCCGCGCTAGCCGGAGCGCCCGCTGAGCCTGCGGGTGAGTTCACCGGCCGCGTCCCGTACGCGCCCGGCCAGGGCCCGGGGAGTGACCGGCCGTGCCACCGGAACGGTCAGGCTGATCGCCGCCGCCGGGCGACCGTTGTGGTCCGAGGCGGCCGCCGCCACCGAGAGGAACCCCTCGGTGACCTGACCGCTCTCGATCGACCACCCCTGCTGGCGCTCCTCGGTCAGGAGGTCCCGCAGTTCCCCCGGGGTGGTGGGCCCGCGTCCGGTGCGGTCGGTGAAGGCCGCCGTGTCCGGGTACAGCGCCCGAACCTGGGCGCGGGGGAGACGGGCCAGCATCGCCCGCCCCGACGCCGTCAGGTGTGCGGGCAGGCGCACCCCGACTCCGGTGATCAGCGTGGGGGCGTGCGGCGGCTGTTCCTTGAGCAGGTACAGAGTGTCCGCGCCGTGCAGCACACCCAGGTGCGCGGTCGCCCCGGTGGTCTCGGTGAGCTGGTGCAACAGGGGCCGGGCCAGCCGCTCGACGCCGTCGTGGCGGAGGTAGGCGGAGCCGATCTCGAAGGCCGCGACCCCCAGACCCCACCGCCGCTCCTCGGGCAGGTGGGTCACGAACCCCTCCTCGGCCATCGCCTCCAACAGCTGGTAGACGCTCGAGCGGGGCAGGCCGAGCCCGGTGGCGATCGCCGTGGCCGACACCGGCCCCGGCCGCGAGGCCAGGAAGCGCAGCAGCCGCAGCGCGCGCGTGGCAGCCGGAACAACACTCATGCCCCGATGGTCCCACGGCGTGAAGTGCTGCCCTTAACGGCTGGCGGGACGGGTGTCTGGGATCTCGGACGGTTCCGTCGTGTTGGCGCTTTCGGCGGGCCTCCGGACACGGTCGAATGGGGGCATGTCCACAGCCGTTCCTTCCGTTCCCGTCGGCGGTGCACCGCTCACCCCGGCCCAGGTCCTCTCCGTCGCCCGTGAGGGCGCCCACGTCGTTCTCACCGAGGAGACCCGCAAGGCCGTCAGCCACGGCCGCGAGCGGGTCGAGGCGCTCGCCCGGGGCGAGGTCCCCGCCTACGGTGTCAGCACCGGGTTCGGTGCGCTGGCCACCCGGCACATCGCCCCCGACCTGCGCGCCCGCCTCCAGCGCTCCCTCATCCGATCGCACGCCGCCGGGGCCGGACCCGAGGTGGAGCGCGAGGTCGTGCGCTCGCTGATGCTGCTGCGCCTGCGCACGCTCGCCTCGGGCAACACCGGGGTCGAGGTCGTCACCGTCGAGACCCTCGCCGCGCTGCTCAACGCCGGGATCACCCCCGTGGTCCACGAGTACGGCAGCCTGGGCTGTTCCGGTGACCTGGCGCCGCTGTCCCACGTCGCCCTGGCCCTGATGGGTGAGGGCCGGGTCCGTGACGCCGACGGTGAGCTCCGGGAGGCCGCGGACGCCCTGGCCGCGGCGGGCATCGCGCCCGTGGAACTCGGCGCCAAGGAGGGCCTGGCCCTCATCAACGGCACGGACGGCATGCTCGGCATGCTGGCCATCGCCTGCATGGACCTGGAGCGCCTGCTCAAGGTCGCCGACGTCACCGCCGCCATGAGCGTCGAGGCCCTGCTCGGCACCGACCGGGTCTTCTCCGAGGAGCTCCAGAGACTGCGTCCGCACCCGGGTCAGGCCGCCTCGGCCTCGAACCTGCGCGCGATGCTCGCGGACTCGCCGATCGTCGCCTCCCACCGCGGTCCGGACTGCAACCGGGTCCAGGACGCCTACTCGCTGCGCTGCGCCCCGCAGGTGGCCGGAGCCGCCCGCGACACCCTCGCCCACGCCCTGCTCGTGGCCGGACGCGAGCTGGACAGCGTCATCGACAACCCCGTCGTGCTCGACGACGGCCGGGTGGAGTCCAACGGCAACTTCCATGGGGCGCCGGTCGCCTACGTGCTGGACTTCCTGGCCGTGGCCGTGGCCGACACGGCCTCGATCGCCGAACGCCGCACGGACCGTATGCTCGACGTCTCCCGCTCACACGGCCTTCCGGCCTTCCTCGCCGACGACCCCGGAGTGGACTCGGGCCACATGATCGCCCAGTACACCCAGGCCGCCATCGTCTCCGAACTCAAGCGCCTGGCCGTGCCCGCCAGCGTCGACTCCATCCCCAGCTCGGCCATGCAGGAGGACCACGTGTCCATGGGCTGGGCCGCCGCCCGCAAGCTGCGCCGCGCAGTGGACGGACTCACCAACGTGCTGGCCGTGGAGCTGCTCACCGCCGCACGCGCCCTCGACCTGCGCTCCCCGCTGGAGCCCGGTCCCGCCACCGGCGCGGTCCTGCGCGCCGTGCGCGAAAGGGTCGCCGGTCCCGGCCCCGACCGCTACCTGGCCCCCGAGATCGCCGCCGTGGCCGCCCTGGTCGCCGACGGCTCGATCGTCGAGGCCGCTGAGACCGTCACCCCGCTCGCCTAGCCCCCTGAGGAGACCACGATGAGCAACCCACGCACCGTCCGCGCGGCCCGAGGCCTCACCCTGTCGGCCAAGGGCTGGCAGCAGGAGGCGGCCCTGCGCATGTTCCACAACAACCTCGACCCCGAGGTGGCCGAGCACCCCGAGGACCTCGTGGTCTACGGCGGCACCGGAAAGGCCGCCCGGGACTGGCGCAGCTTCGACCGCATCACCGCGTCCCTGCGCGACCTGGAGGGCGACGAGACGCTGCTCGTGCAGTCCGGCCGCCCCGTGGGGATCATGCGCACCCACGAGTGGGCGCCGCGCGTGCTGCTGGCCAACAGCAACCTGGTGGGGGACTGGGCGAACTGGCCCGAGTTCCGCCGCCTCGAGGCCGAGGGCCTCACCATGTACGGGCAGATGACCGCCGGTTCGTGGATCTACATCGGTACGCAGGGCATCCTCCAGGGCACCTACGAGACCTTCGCCGCGGTGGCCGCGAAGTTGGGTTCGAAGGGGCACAGCGGCGGCACCCTCGCCGGGACCATCACCCTGACCGCCGGGCTCGGCGGCATGGGCGGCGCCCAGCCCCTGGCCGTCACCATGAACGACGGCGTGGCGATCGTGGTCGAGTGCGACGGCAGCCGGATCGACCGGCGCATCGAGCACCGCTACCTGGACGTGCGCGCCCAGAGCCTGGACGAGGCCCTGGACCTGGCCGTGCGCGCCCGTGACGAGCGCCGCCCGCTCTCCATCGGCGTTCTTGGCAACGCGGCGGAGGTCTTCCCCGAACTCCTGTCCCGCGGCGCTCCGATCGACATCGTCACCGACCAGACCTCGGCCCACGACCCGCTGGCCTACCTGCCGCTGGGCGTGTCCTTCGAGGACTGGAAGGCTCTGGCGGCGGCCAAGCCCGAGGAGTTCACCGTCCGGGCCCGCGAGTCCATGGCCGCGCACGTGGAGGCCATGGTCGGCTTCCTCGACGCGGGCGCGGAGGTCTTCGACTACGGCAACTCGATCCGCGACGAGGCGCGCGAGGGCGGCTTCACCCGCGCCTTCGACTTCCCCGGGTTCGTGCCCGCCTACATCCGGCCCCTGTTCTGCGAGGGAAAGGGTCCGTTCCGCTGGGCCGCGCTGTCCGGCGACCCCGCCGACATCGCCCGCACCGACGACGCCATCCTCGACCTGTTCCCCGACAACGACCACCTCGCCCGGTGGATCCGCATGGCCAGGGAGCGGGTCGCGTTCCAGGGCCTGCCCGCCCGCATCTGCTGGCTGGGCCAGGGCGAGCGGGCCGCCGCCGGTCAGCGCTTCAACGAGCTGGTGGCCTCCGGCGAGATCACCGCTCCGCTGGCGATCGGCCGCGACCACCTGGACACCGGTTCGGTGGCCTCGCCCTACCGCGAGACCGAGGCCATGAAGGACGGATCGGACGCCATCGCGGACTGGCCGCTGCTCAACGCCCTGGTCAACACCTCCTCCGGCGCCTCCTGGGTGTCCATCCACCACGGTGGCGGGGTCGGCATGGGCCGCTCCATCCACGCCGGCCAGGTGAGTGTCGCGGACGGCACCGAGCTGGCCGCCACCAAACTCCAGCGGGTGCTCACCAACGACCCCGCCATGGGCGTCATCCGCCACGTGGACGCGGGCTACGAGGAGGCCGAGCGGGTCGCCCAGACGCACGGTATCCGCGTGCCCATGAAGGAGGGCGAGTGAGTTTCGACCGGCTCTGGGCCGACCTCGACCCCGTCGGGCGCTCGGCCGACAGCGGTGGCTACCACCGTCACTCCTGGGCGGGCGCCGACACCGACGCCCGCGCCTGGTTCACCGAGGCGGCCGCCGCCCGCGGCCTGGACGTGCGCACCGACCGCAACGGCAACCTGTGGGCCTGGTGGGGCACGCCCGGACCGGGCGCCGTGGCCACCGGCTCCCACCTGGACTCGGTGCCCGACGGCGGGGCCTTCGACGGCCCCCTCGGAGTGGCCAGCGCCCTGGCCGCCGTGGACGAGCTGCGCGCCCGGGGGTTCACCCCCGCGCGACCGCTGGTCCTGGGGGTGTTCGTCGAGGAGGAGGGCGGCCGGTTCGGGGTGCCCTGCCTGGGCAGCCGCCTGAGCACCGGGGAGATCGACCCCGCCCGCGCCAGGTCCCTCACCGACGCCTCCGGCGTCACCTGGGAGCGCGCCATGGCGGGGGCGGGACTGGATCCCGCAGCGATCGGACCAGACCCCGAACTCCTCTCCTGGCTGGACGTGTTCGTCGAGCTGCACGTGGAGCAGGGGCGGGCTCTGGAGGACACCGACCACGCCGTGGGCGTGGCCAGCGCCATCTGGCCGCACGGCCGGTGGCGGATGGACTTCCGGGGCCGGGCCGACCACGCGGGCACCACTCGCCTGGAGGACCGGGAGGACCCCATGCTCCCGTTCGCCCACACGATCCTGGCCGCCCGTGCGCTGGCCGAGCGGCACGACGCCCGCGCCACGGTCGCCAAGGGCCTGATCACCCCCAACGGCACCAACGCCATCCCCTCGCTGGTCAGCGCCTGGCTGGACGCCCGAGCCGCGGACCAGGACACCCTGGCCTCGGTGGTCGGGGGCGTGCGTGAGGCCGCCGAACGGGCGGCCCGCGACCACGGGGTCGCCCTCGAGGTGTCGGCCGAGTCCACCACGCCGCTGGTGGAGTTCGCCCACGACCTCAGGGACCGGCTCGCCGGGATCGTGGGGACCCGTGCCGCCGAGTCCGCCGGACCGGTCCCGGTCCTGCCCACCGGCGCCGGGCATGACGCCGGGGTGCTCTCCGCGCACGTGCCCACGGCGATGCTGTACGTGCGCAACCCGACCGGGATCTCCCACTCACCCCAGGAGTGGGCCCGTCCCGAGGACTGTCACGCCGGGGTCGTCGCCCTGGCCGACGTCCTGGCCGACCTGCTCGCGGTCCCCGGGGGGACACCGTGACGGGGGAACGCCGGTACTGGTGTGAGTGGGCGTGGCTCGGCGGCGCGGCCCCCGAACCCGGGGTGCTCCTGACCGTCGACGCCGCCGGACGCCTGACCTCGGTGGTCTCGGGCTCCGCTCCGGACGGCGCCGAGCGTCTGCCCGGACTCACCCTGCCCGGCCTGGCCAACGCCCACTCGCACGCCTTCCACCGGGCGCTGCGCGGCCGCACCCACGCCGGGGGCGGGTCCTTCTGGACCTGGCGCGAGGTGATGTACCGGGCGGCCGAACGCCTCGACCCGGACTCCTACCACCGCCTGGCCAGGGCCGCCTACGCCGAGATGGCCCTGGCCGGAGTGACCTGTGTGGGAGAGTTCCACTACCTGCACCACGGCCCGGAGGGTCAGCGCTACGCCGACCCCAACACCATGGGGCAGGCCCTGGTCGCGGCCGCCGCCGACGCCGGGGTCCGGATCACCCTGCTGGACGTGTGCTACCTCTCCGGTGGTCTCGGCGAGGACGGGTCCCAGTTGCCCCTGACCGGACCGCAGCTGCGCTTCGGCGACGGCACGGCCGACGCCTGGGCCGCCAGGGTGAGTGATTTCGCCCCTGCGGGGAGGCACGCCCGGGTGGGCGCCGCCGCGCACTCGGTGCGCGCCGTGCCCGTCGCGGACCTGCCCTCCGTCGCCCGGTTCGCCGACGCGGGCGAGCTGCCGCTGCACGTCCACGTCTCCGAGCAGCCCGCCGAGAACGCCGCCTGCCTGGCCGCGCACGGGATCACCCCCGTGCGGGTGCTGGCCGAGGCGGGTGCGCTCACCGAACGCACCACCCTGGTGCACGCCACCCACCTCACCGACGCCGACGTGGACACGGTCCGAGCCCACCGGTCCGCCGTGTGCCTGTGCCCGACCACCGAGCGCGACCTCGCGGACGGCCTGCCCCGCACCGGCGACCTCGTGGCCGCCCCGCGCCGGGTCCCGATCAGCCTGGGCACCGACCAGCACGCCCAGCTGGACCTGTTCGAGGAGGCCCGCGCCGTGGAGCTGCACGAACGCCTGCGCACCCACCGCCGGGGCACCCTGGGCAGCGGCGAACTACTGCGCGCCGCCACCGCGGACGGCCACGCCGGACTCGGCTGGCACGACGCCGGGAACCTCGCGCCCGGAGCCCGCGCTGACCTGGTCAACGTGTCCCTGGACGGGGTGCGCCTGGCCGGTGCCGATCCCGCACGGGCCACCGACGCCGTGGTCTTCGCCGCCACCGCCGCCGACGTGCGGCACGTGATGGTGGACGGGCAGTGGACCGTCCGCGACGGAGTCCACGTCCGCCTGCCCGACACCGCAAGAGAACTCGACGCCGCGATCAAGGAGCTGCTGTGACCACGACCGGCCCTGGAACCGAGACCGAGACCGGCCCCGCGACGCCCGGCACGATCCTCGTCGACGCCATCGGCACCCTGGTCACCAACGACCCCGAACTGGGGGAGGGGCGACTGGGCGAGATCAGTGACGCCGCCCTGGTGATCGAGGACGGGCGGGTGGCCTGGGCGGGACCGCGCGCGCAGGCGCCCGCAGCCGACGCCCGGGTGGACGCGGCCGGACGCTGTGTGATCCCGGGGTTCGTGGACAGCCACTCCCACATCGTCTTCGCCGGTGACCGCAGCCGCGAGTTCGCCGCCCGGATGAGCGGTACCCCGTACTCGGCGGGCGGCATCCGCACCACGGTGGCGGCCACCCGCGCCGCCACCGACGCCGAACTCCTGGCGGGGGCACGGAGGTTCGTCCGCGAGGCGCACGCGCAGGGCACCACCACCCTGGAGGTCAAGTCCGGGTACGGGCTCACCGTGGAGGACGAGCGCCGTTCCCTGGAGGTCGCCGGCCGGGTCACCGACGAGGTCACCTTCCTCGGCGCGCACGTGGTGGCCCCCGAGTACGCCGACGACCCGGCCGCCTACGTGGACCTGGTCACCGGGCCGATGCTGGACGCCTGCGCCCCGCACGCCCGCTGGGTGGACGTGTTCTGTGAGCGCGGGGCCTTCGACGAGGAGGCCTCCCGCCGGGTGCTCACCGCCGGGACGGAACGGGGTCTGCTGCCCCGGGTGCACGGGAACCAGCTGGGCGAGGGGCCCGGGGTCCGGTTGGCCGTGGAGCTGGGCGCCGCCTCGGTCGACCACTGCACCTACCTGTCCGGCGAGGACGTGGACGCCCTCGCCCAGGCCGCGAAGCGCCCCGAACCCACGGTGGCGACGCTGCTGCCCGGTGTGGACTTCTCCACCCGCCAGCCCTACCCCGACGCCCGTTCCCTCATCGACGCGGGCGCGGTCGTGGCCCTGGCCAGTGACTGCAACCCGGGTTCGTGCTTCACGTCCAGCCTGGCCTTCTGCATCGCCGTGGCGGTGCGGGACATGGGGATGACCCCGGACGAGGCGGTCTGGGCGGCGACCAGGGGCGGCGCTGTGGCGCTGCGCCGCGACGACGTGGGCCGTCTCTCCCCGGGAGCCCGGGCCGACCTGACCCTGCTCGACGGCCCCAACCACCTCTACCTGGCCTACCGCCCCGGTGTCCCCCAGGTGGCGGCGGTGTGGAAGGACGGCGCACTGGTCTCCGGCCAGCCCTGATCCTCCTGAACCCGCCGCGGGTGGCGCCACTCCCGCGGCGCCCGGGCTTCTGGGAAACAAACCGAACCCGGAACTCAACGGGGACCTCACCTTGGTGAAACCCGCCGCCCCCACAGTGGAGTCGTGTCGGTGCGCGTCCCTCCGTCGCGGCACAGCGTCGTGACGCGGTGGAGGGAGCACCCACGCCACTGAGGGAGCGCCTTCCCCCTGAGAGCGCGAACGGGCCCCGAGGGCCCACCACTCGTCAGGGGCCCTCGACACATCGGGGCCGGAACAGGACCAGGACCAGGGCCTGCGCGGCCTCGCGGGAACGGTCGGGTCCGGCCCGGTCGCCTCACGGAAGCCGTGGAGGCAGTGGGGCCGCCCCCGTGTTCCGGCGGCAGCGGAGCGACGCCGTCCCCTCCTTGACCGGCCGTGGCCGGGTGGTGGCACAGCGCCTCCCGGAGCCGCGCCGGCCTCCCGGTCCGGTTCGCCGGTCGGGAGTAGTGTGCCGCAACCGCGGTAACACGGCCTGTTCCCCCGCGAAGACCACCTGTACACCGCCCATCTGGCGCCGCGCGATCGTGGCTCCCGCGCCTGACCCAGGGCGCCCGTGGCCCGGACCACCGTCCGGGGCGGGCGGTCCGCGGTGCGCGGGGGGGTGGACACGCGAACGGGGGCCGGCGGACACCGTGGTGTCCACCGGCCCCCGACTCGCGGTTGACGCGATGAGGCCGATCCGGGCGTTCCCGTGGGACCGCCCGGGTGAACCTAGGGAGTGGTCCGGGGGATGGCCCCCCGGTGCGCTCGGACGACCTAGTTGTCGTCGTCGTCGCCGTCCGCGTCGCTGTCGGAGCCCTCGGGCTTCTCGGCGGTGGAAGAAGCGGCCTTCTTGGTGACGCGGCGCTTCTTCACCGAACGCGAGTAGTCGACGAGGGGCTCGTAGCGGGTCTCGTGCTCCTTGAAGCACTCGTCGCAGGCGTCGACCTCACGGACGGCGCCCTCCCAGGCGAACTGGATGACCTCAGTCGCCTCGACCTTCTCCTCGCGGACGGCGTGGGGATCGCAGTACTTGCGCGTGAAGACCTCGGTGACCACGGCGGGGATTTCCCTTCGGTATCGCGTGAACTGTGCGGACCCTGTAATCATACACGTGTACGAACACGGAAACGGGTGATGAGACCGGTTTCCGTGATGGGTCGGGGTCGCCCCGAAGCCTAGCGAAGTCGGAGGGGTCATCGCGCCGTCCGGCGGCGTGTGGGGACCGGATGACCAGGCGGTCCATTCGGGGTGACGGTCCGTGATCCCGGTCTCCGTCACGGGGGTGTCGCGTTCCCGCGCGCCGTTCCACAATGTGCCTCCATCCTTTCCCGTTCCGGCGGTCGGCATATGTTCCAGCCGATTTGTGTATTTGGTGAACACGGCACGAGGGCCCTGGTTAGTGTGAGTTCCACTCGGGGGAGAGGGGTCGTCCCAGGACGAGGACGGATCACCCCGGGAAACCGGCCGACGCGCCCAGGGCGGCGCGCGCCGAGGGAAAGGCCGAGCCCGTGGGGGAGCGGATTCGGCGCCACACACAAGGGCCCCGCGTGCGCGGGGAGGAATTTTCCGTGTTCGGGGGGATGGCCGTGGTCGAGTACATGGAAGGCACGTCAAGAAGGCTGGGCGGGGGCTCGGGGGAGTCGCCGCGCGCCAACGGGACCGGATCGGCGCGCGGCCGGACCGAGGCGGATATGGCGCACGCATGTGAACGCATGTCCGTCGATCCGCGATTCGTGAAACTCCGAAGGAGATTCGCACTTCAGGTCGGGTTCCTGGTGGGGGCCTTCCTGTTGAGTTACCTTTCCCATCTTCTCCTTTCCGTCTACGCGCGCGATTTCATGAGCGTGCGGATCATCGATCCCGTCAACGTCGCCCTGGCGACGGGGATCGGCCAGTTCCTGCTCACCTTCGTGCTCGCCTGGGCCTTCGGCCGTTTCTCCGCCCGTTCCATCGACCCCCTCGCCGAGGAGATCCTCGAGCGGGCGCGGGCCGAGGACACGCTCGACGGGCGGGTGGCAGGCTGATGGACACCACGGTCCCGCCCCCGTTCACCAGCGCCCTCGACGGTCCGATCAAGGAGGCGCACGCCTGGACCATCGGCCTGTGCGCCGTGTTCGTCCTGGTCACCCTGGCTATCACCATTCGGTCCCGGCGCACGACCAAGGGCGCCGTCGACTTCTACGCCGGTGGGCGCGGCTTCTCCGGTACCCAGAACGGCCTCGCGCTGACCGGCGACTACCTCTCCGCCGCCTCCTTCCTCGGCATCGCCGGGATGATCGCCCTCCAGGGCTATGACGGCTTCCTCTACTCCATCGGCTTCCTGGTGGCCTGGTTGCTGGTCCTGCCCATGGCCCAGCTCACACGCAACACCGGCCGCTTCACCATGGCCGACCTGCCTGCCTTCCGGATGCGCCGGATGCGGGTGCGCCTGGCCTGCACGGTGTCCACGGTCACCGTCTGCGTGTTCTACCTGGTCGCGCAGATGGTGGGGGCGGGCGCCCTCGTGTCGGTCCTGCTCGGCCTGCACGACGGCGGCACCTTCCTCGGTCTGGATGCTGGCCAGGCCCGTACCGGCGCGATCGTGGTCGCGGGCGTGCTGATGATCGCCTACGTCGTGTTCGGCGGTATGAAGGCGGCCACCTGGCTCCAGATCATCAAGGCCGTGGTGTTGCTCACCGCCACCGGGCTCCTCACCGTCCTGGTGCTGGCCCTGTTCTCCTTCGACCCGCGCGCCCTGCTCAGCGCGGCGGCCGAGACCAGCGGCCACGGACAGGCCTTCCTCGAGCCCGGCCTGCGGTTCGGCGCCGAGGTCCCCGGGGACCCGGCACGGACGCTCTTCAACAAGATGGACCTGGTCAGCCTGGGACTGGCGCTGGTCCTGGGCACCGTCGCCCTGCCGCACATCCTCATCCGCTTCTACACGGTGACCGACGGCCGGGCCGCGCGCTCCTCGGTCAACCGCACCATCGCCATGGTGGGCGCCTTCTACCTGATGACCCTCGCCCTGGGATTCGGTGCCGCGGCTCTGGTGGGGTCCGAGCGCATCCTGGCCCTGGACCCCTCGGGCAACTCCGCCGTCCCACTGCTCGCCGAGGAGGTGGGCCGCCAGACCGCCGGGCCGACGGGCGCCGCCGTTCTGCTCGCCCTGATCTCGGCGGTGGCGCTGGCCACCATCCTCGCGGTGATCGCCAGCCTCACCTTGGCCTCGTCCTCCTCGATCGCGCACGACCTGTTCGGCCACATCCTCATGTGGGGGCGCCCGCGCGAGTCCCAGGAGGTGGGGGTGGCCCGATTCTCCGCGTGCGTGATCGGCGCGGTCTCCATCGCGCTGGCGGTGCAGGCGCAGGCCCAGAACGTGGCCTTCCTGGTGGGGTTGGCCTTCGCCATCGCGGCTGCCGCCAACCTGCCCGTCATCCTCCTGACCATGTTCTGGCGCCGCTTCAACACCCGGGGCGTGGAGTGGGGGATCTACGGCGGGCTGTCCACGACCCTGCTGCTCATGCTGTTCTCACCGGTGATGTCCGGCAAGACCGACCCCGTCACCGGTGAGAACCTGTCCGTGCTGCCAGCGTGGATCGACATCCAGGTCTTCCCCATGGAGAACCCGGCGCTGGTCGCCGTACCGGTCGGCTTCGCGTGCGCGATCGTCGGCAGTCTGCTGTCGCGGGAGCGCAACAGCGCGCGCTTCACCGAGCTGCGCGTCCGGTCGCTCACCGGTTGGGGCGCCGACCGCGGCTGACCCGCCAGGAGGCGCAGAGGGCGGTCCGGTCCGCAGCGGGGCGGCAGGGTCCAGGGGCACGGGGTTCGGGGCCGCAGGGACAGGAGCCCTGCGGCCGGGTCGGCAGGGATCAGAGTTCCGGGGTTCGGGGGCGATCGTCCCCACGGGCGCCGGCGAAGGTCCCGGCCACGTCGTCGAGGAACTCCGGCAATGAGGGGAGCGCGTGGGCGACGTCGTCCCAGCCCTCCTGGAACCGCGCGGCGCCCGACTCCACGGACCACTGCTCGGAGCGGCGCAGGGAACGGCCCATCGCCCACGCGGCCACCGCCACGATCGGGCGCGACAACCCGACCCCGCGCACGTCCAGCTGGCCCGAGACCGACCAGGTTCCGTCCGGTCCCGGGGCGGGGACGGCCTCCCCGCGCGCCCGGACCAGCCGGTGGTCCACCTCCAGGGTCACCGGAGGAGAGGTCACGGCGCCCCCGGCCGCCGCGAACCAGCCCGGCAGGTCCACGCGGACGCGCACGTGGGCGCGCAACAGGCGCGAACCCCAGCGCGCCATGGCGCTTTCCACGGGGAAGCGCAGGTCCGCTTCCAAGGTCAGCGTCTCCTCCGCGTGCTCGTGGACGACCGTGCCCGTGGTGGACGGGGCTGCCTCACCGCCCTCCTCGCCGTTGTCCGTGGAGCCCCCGCCGGTCCCGGCGTCCTCGCGCATGGCGAAGTCGACCGCGCACACCCCGGACTCGTCCCAGGACGCCACGGTCAGGTCGGTGCCCACCCAGCCCTCACCGTCCGGCGCGAAGAGCGGCCTCCCCTGAGGATCGACCTCGGTGGCCAGGTAGGTGCTGCCCGGGGCCAGGTGTTCGCCGGACAGCAGCCGCAGGGAGAGCTCGGACTCGCTCACGGCGACCTCGTCCGCGAGGTCCTGGGCGGTCACCTCCCGTTCGGTGGAGCCCGCCGGGTCCCCGGTGCCCCCAACCCCGTCCAACGGGTCCCCCACCCGACGGCCGTGCGCGGCCCTCTCCTCCTCCGTGAGCACGAGGCCCAGTTCCCGAGCCCGGTGCTCCAGGCGCCGCGACTCCTCCTCGGAGGGAAGGACCAGCAGGCCGCCCTCGCCGAAGCGCGCGCCGCGCAGGACTCCGTACGCGGAGGACACCGTCCGTGCGAGGTCCTCCCGACTCAGGGCCGTGAGGGCGAGGGTGTGGCTCAGACGGGGCATGGGCCCTCCGCTTCGACGTGGGTCAACACTGGCCAGGCCATTGTGGTGCCCGCGAGCCGGACGGACAACCGGCGAACCGTCGTCAGCCTGGGGCACCATGGCCGGTATGACCAGACACATCGTGCTGCTGCGCGGTATCAACGTCGGCGGACACCGCAAGGTGGCCATGGCGGACCTGCGCGCGCTGCTCACCGGGCTCGGGTACGCGGACGTGGCCACCTACATCCAGAGCGGCAACGCCGTCCTGACCTCGGCGGAGCCCGACCCGGAGGTGGTGGGCGCCACCGTGCGCGCCGCGTTGCTCGAGCGGTTCGGTCTCGACGTCGCGGTCGTGACGCGCACGCTGGACCAGCTCCGCGCGGCGGTGGCGGCCAACCCCCTGACCGTGGAGAACCCGTCCGCCTTCATGGTGCTGTTCTGCTCGGAACCGGTGGACACCGCCGCCCTGAGGGCGATCGACCCCGCCACTCACCCGCGTGAGCGCATCGCCGTCACCCCCACCGAGGTCTTCACCCACCACGAACTCGGCGTGCGCGAGGCGCGGCTGCCCGCGGTGGTCGCCCGGAACTGCCCGGGGGAGGTCACCGCCCGCAACTGGTGTACCGTGCTGCGCCTGGTGGAGATGGCGGAGGGCGGCTGAGATCCCCGGACTCCCGGGGGCTCGCGGGAACTGTCCGAGAGTAGTCGTGGGAGGAACGAGGACGGCGGGGAGTGCGCCGTCCCGAACAGGTGAGGGGTGGTGTGCGGTGCCCAGACGGTGGACCGTGATCCTGAGGGAACGGGCCGACGCCGCGCGGCCGATCCGGCCCGAGGACTGCCACGGACTGCTCAACCGCTGGTGGCCGCAACCGGAGTCCGAGCACACGGCGCCCAAGCGCTGGGCGATGAACGGGTGGCCGACCCCCCTGGGCAACCGGCTGCACCACTGGACGCTCACCTGGCTGGACGACGAGCACCCGCCGCCCGTGGACCCGGGGGAGCTGCTCGGCCGGGTCCAGAGAGTGGGCGACCACCTGCTCGAACCGCTCTCCGTCACGCGCACCTTCGACACCCCCTACGCCGCGATGCTCACCGCGTCGCACCGGCCCGCCGCCGTGCGCGCGGCCGAGGTGCGCACCCGGACACCCGTCGTGACCACCACACGTGACTCCGCGGGCGAACGCGTCCCGCACGTGTGGCCCAACCCCCGGCGGCTCTTCGGAGCCGTGCACCGCTCCGGCGGGGGGATCGTCGGGGGCAGCGGCGCCGTGGGAGCCGTGGCCCGCTTCGCGCCGACCGAACTCGCCACACCCTGGTTGGAGGAGGCCCTGGCCGGTCTGGCCCGGGTCCGCCGCTCGAACCTGCCCGGCGAGGAGGTGGGGCTGTCCGAGCACCAGCACGCGGAGAACCGCTCCGTGCTGGGCTGGCGGGGCGGCCTTCGCCTGGACGTGGTCGACGGCGACCCCCGGGACGTCGCGACCTTCGCTGTCCTGCTGGAGCTCCTGGAACTGGCCGGGATCGGCAAGTACACCGCGCAGGGCTTCGGTTCGGTGCGGGTGGACACGGTCACCCGGAACGTGCTCGCCTCGCGGGTTCCCGCCCCGCGTTCGGGCCGCCGGGTCGCACACCGCATCCGGCACAGCCGCCCCAGGTCGATCGACACGCGTGCGCGCGCGGTGGCCGAGGCGGAGGAGTTCGGGGGCACGCTGTTCGACTGACCCACCAGACCGCCGGTTCCCGCCCGAGGACGGCGGGCGGGGGCCGGTGCCCCACCCCGGTGGCCGCCATGGCCGCCCTTCGCGGCTCCCACCCGGTGGACGGGGTGGGAGCCCCTTCTCGTCCCCGCCCGTGCCTCGCCCCGGATGGTCACCCGGGTCGGAGGTCAGGCCGTGCGTTGGTGGGGTATCGGCTCCGGTGGGGTGTGCCCGTCGCCCTCGCGCAGCGTCCGGGCCAGCCCGAGCAGGTGCGGCACGAGGTCCTCCGGGGTCAGGGCGGGGCCGGTCCGCTTGCCACCTGAGGGGCGGTCGCGTTCGGATCGGGTGAGCCGGTCGTGTCTGCTCGGCGTCGCCATGGAAGGGCCTTTCTGCTGTCGGGCGGGGGACGGTCCATGCACTGTGCTCTCTCGGACAGGGCGCGGGGTCCTCCTGCAACGGGGTGCGTGCGGGGGGAAGGAGTGACCGGATGGGGCCAACGGGGTGACGTGGGGTGGCGACTCCTGGTATCGGTGGTGATGACGGCGTCACCGTCCGAGAGATGTCTGAAGGACACCCGTTCCCGTACGGCGCGTCGCGCCGTTCCCGCCGTCCCCCGGCCACGAGGAGTCCGTCGCGGTGACCCAGGCCTCCGAGCACCGATCGACCGAGCCCCACCCGCCCAGCCACGACCCCCGCACCCCGGCCGCCGGGGTGCTGGTCGGCGTCGACCTGCGTGGGATCCAGGCCTTCGTCTACAGCGGCAGACGGATCCTGGACGCCGTGGGCCGCGCGGCGCTGGTCGCCGAACTCACCGACACCTCCGATCCCGTCCACGGAGTGGCCGACCTCGTCCCCGAGGACTGCCTCGTCCTGCGGGACGCGGGCGGAGCCCTGACCCTGGTCCTGGCCGACCTCGCTGCGGCCCGGCGGTTCACCGGTCGGTACACGCGCAGGCTGCGGGACCGGGCCGGGGGACTGACCCCGGTGGTCGCGTTCGTCCCCTACGGGCCCGGGGCCGTGCCCGTTCCCGGAGGACCGGTCGCGGCGGGCCTGGACGCGGCGCTGGCCGAGCTGCCCGTCCGGCTGCGCCGTGCCCGGCGCCACATGTCCGCTCTGCACACTCCCGCGCCGGGGTACGGGATCACGGCCGTGTGCTCGGTCAGCGGGGCCCCGGCCGAGGCAGTGGACGGCAGCAGGCCCCTGGAGGACCCCACAGGCACGGGCCGACGCGTGCACGAACGGGTGGCGGCCGACGTCGCCCGAGCGCGGGGGATCGGCCGACGCTGGCACCGCGCCCACAGCGACTCCTGGCTCTCGGGGCCGGAGGCGGGCCTGGCCCTGCCCATGGAGGTCGACCGGCTCGGTCGCGACCACGGGGACGTGAGCAGGGTCGCGGTGCTGCACGTCGACGTCAACGGCCTGGGGGAGCTCCTCGGTGAGTACCGCGAGCGGGCGGGAATCCCCGGGGTGCCCGGATCCGGGGCGCTGGCCCAGCGGGAGCTGTCCACGCACATCGCCGGGCTCACCGAGGGGCTGGCTCGCGCCCTGGTGCACGCGGTGGCCGCCAGGGTCCGAACCGAACCGGGGCGGCCCCCGTTCATCCCGGGGGCCGGTGCGGGCGGGGAACTCACTCTCGACCACGAACCCTCCGGCCCGATCCGGCTGCCGCTGCGGCCGATCGTGGTCGCCGGGGACGACCTCACGGTGCTCTGCGACGCCCGGCTGGCGCTGAGTCTGGTGCGGTTCGCCCTGGAGTGGCTGGACGCCGACCCCGAGCGGATCGGCGACCCTGCCGACCCCAGGGTGGCCCTGCACCGGGCGCTGACCCGTGTCCGCCTCCCGGGCCGTACGGTGACCACCGCCGACGCCCGCGCGCACGTCACCCGCGTGCCCACCGTGGGGGCGGGGATCGCGGTGCAGCCGGTGGGCGCCCCGCTCGCACTCGGCTACGACCTCTGCGAGGCCATGTGCGGCCTGGCCAAGGCACGGCGGCGCTCGGCCGTGGCCACCGACCCCACCGCCGCAGAGGAGCACACCGTGGCCTGGACCACCCGATTCGACGGGGTCGACCGTGTCCTGGACCGCATCGAGTCCGCCCGAACGGCCGTGCCCGCGCGCACCGCCCTGCCGATGACCGGCACGAACTTCACCCGGTTCCTGGAGCGCTACCTGTCCTCCGCGCACGGCGGCCTGTTCTCGGACGGGGACGCCCGCCACCGGGGGTGGCTCGTCTCGGCGCTGGTCCCCCTGCTGGAGTCCGGAGCCGACCCCGGACCCGAACTGGACCGCCGTGCCCGCGCGACCGGGCACCCGGTGAGCCTGCCCGAGCGATGGACCCACGGGGAACTGTTGGACGCGGTCGACGTGCGTGACCTGTACCTGGATCCCGGACTGGCGGGGGGCGGAGTCCGATGAGCGAGCCCGACCGGATCGTGGTGCGCCTGGCCTCCCCGGCGCTGTTCGTGGGCGCCAGCGCGGACGGAACCGGCGCCGACACCGACGTGGTCACCGACGCCCACGGGCTGCCACACCTGCCCCGGCACCGACTCGCCGCCCGGTTGCGCGCGGCCGCGGTCGGCGCCGCGACGGTCGCACCGGACCTGGCCGAGGCGGTGCGGCGGGTGTTCGGCCGGGAGCGCTCGCACGACGCCGACCGCGCCCTGAGGGTGGGACACGCCCGACCCGCGGACAGCGTGCGCGCCGCCGTCGCCCACGCCCTCGCGGGCCGCGGCGAACCCGCGCGGGCCACGTTGCGCCGCGCGGTCACCGACGCGCACACCACACTGGAGTCGGGAGTGGAGATCGGCCCTGACGGCGCGCCCGAACCCGGCCGTCTGCGCACCCACCGGGCGCTCCTGCCCGGCCTGGTGCTCACCGCGCCGCTGACCTGGTCGGTTCCCCCAAGGGCGGTGGACTGGCGCTGCCTGGCCCGCGCCTGCCTGGCCACGGACCAGATCGGTCTGCGCTCCACCCGTGGCCGGGGGCGGGTCGACGTGTACCTCGCACGCCCCGACGACCCCGACCCCCGTGCCACCACCCTGGCCCTGGCGCGGCCGCCCGGACGACGCCCCCGCCAGGAAGCCCCGGAACGTGCGACGACCCACGGGCGGGAACCGGGGCTCTCCTCGTCCGGGCGGGAGGTCACCCGGTCATGAACCCCGCGCCGAGCCTGCCCCCCGAGCCCGTCAGCGCCTACCTGCCACTGCGGTACGTGCTCACCGACTCCCTCGCCGTGCGCACGGCCTTCGACCCCCTGCGCGTCGACACGGAGACCACGGTCAGCGGCCGCGCCCAGCGCGGCATGCTCGCCGCTGTCCTCCAGCGCGCGGGCCTGCGGGACGAACTCCACGCCTGGGTCGCGCGCGGTGACCTGGTCCGCTTCGCCACCGCCCACCCCCGGCTGGAGCAGCACGCGCGCCCCGGCGTCCCCGTGGTCGCCCATCCGCCGCCCGCGTACCTGTACTCCCCGGGCAAGGACGGCGACACGCTCGTGGACCTGTTCGCCGAGGGGGTCGACCGACCGGGCACGCCCCACCGCGCGGTGCGGGACACGCTCACCCCCGACCGCTCCCTGCGCGCCGCGGTGCGCACCACCTCCGAGCGCTACCTGGGACGGGGTGCCCCCTTCTTCACCACCAGCATGGACCCGGGTCAGGTCTTCGAGGCCCGCTGGCAGCTGCGCGGCCCCGACCACGCCTTCCTGCGCGGGCTCGCGGAACGGATCGTCGAGGTCCTCTCCGACGCCGAGGGCACACTCACCCTCGGCTCCGGCGGTACGCGCGCCCATGGCGGGGTCACGGTGGAACCGGTGCGCCCGGACCGTCTGCTGTCTCCGGACCGGGTGGAGTGGCCCGGCCCGGACCGGTCCCGACGCGCGAACCAGGAGGTGGACCTGGTCCTGCTCTCCCCGGCGCTCCTGACCGGCGAGCAGGGGCAGGACCGCCCGCACGCCCTGGTCCCGGCGGTACGCGAACTCCTCGCGCGGCGCCTGCCGAACACACCGTTCTCTGTGGTCGCGGCGCACGTCGAACCCGTCCTGGTCGGTGCCTACCACCGCGCCTACCGGGGACCGATGGCCCAGCGCTGGGCCGCCGCCCCGGGATCGGTGGTGCGGCTGTGCCTCGGAGGGGGTATCACGACCGCCCGCGTCCGCGACCTCGAGGCCCACCCCCTGGGCGAACGCCTCGTGGACGGCCACGGCCAGTTCGTCCTGGTGGACCCGCCACCGCTGGCCCCCGTCCCGCTGGCGCCGCCGTCCGCACCGCTCCCCGCCCGCACGGCGGGTACCGTCACCCTGTCCGACGGCCGGGTCCTGCCCGACCCCACACCGATCGACCCGGGGCGGGACGCGGAGCTGGACACCCTCTACGACGAACTCCTGTGGAACGCGGCCGCGCCCTCCGTCCGCGACCACGCGCGCGGCCTCGCCTCGACGGGCAGGCTCGCCCCGCTCACCCCCAGCCTGCTCGGAAGGCTGCGCGAGGTGGTCACCCACCCCCACGACACCCCCGACGCGGCGCTGGACGCGCTCGGCCACACGCTCGACGGCCCGGACGAGGAGGGCGACCCGGTCCACAAGGTGCTGCGGGAGAGGGCCGTGCGCGCCCTGCGGCGCGCCCGGCTGGTCCGCCCGGGGCAGGGCCGCCCGCTCACCGTCCACGCGTGGCTGAGCGGGCTCTCCGCCGGGCCCGCCGCCTGGTGGCAGGAGAACCGTCCCCGGTTCGCCCACGATCCCGCCTACGCACGGGCGCTGGCGGCCGTGGACCTGACCGCACCGGACGGCCTTCCGCCCAGCAACCGCGCGAGCGGGCTCTCCACCCGGGCCGAACACTGGGAGCGCCGCGCCTCCGCACGGTTGTCCCTCCTGCTGGTCTCGTCCTGGCTGGCCGAGGCGGCCCGCACACTGCGCGCCGAACAGGACCAGCCTTGACCGCCGACTCCTCCGCCTCCGACGACGACGCCGACCCGCACGGGCCCGGCCCCACCGGCCTGGTCTGGGAGTTCGCGGTCCGACTCCGGATTCTCACCGACGGCCACGTGGGGGCGGCCCGGGCCACACCCAGGCACGTCGCGGAGAGCGACGTGGACCTGCGCCTGGACCGGGACCCGCTCAGCGGGGCGCCCCGGCTGCGGGCCACCACCCTCGCCGGTCTGCTCCGCCACGAACTCCTCGCCCGTACCGCGGACCCGGAGAGCGCCGCCGCGCTGTTGGGGTCGGCGGACACACCGGGGGCGGGGGCGCGCTCCAGCGCCCTGGACCTGGACGACGCGCACGCCGTACTTCCCGGGAACGGGGCGGTGCCGGTCCGGGTGGGGACACGCGTGGACCCCGCCACCGGCAGCGTGCGCCCCGGCCGCATGTGGCAGTGGGAGGTACTGCCCGCGGGCACCGTGTTCACCGCGCACCTGAGGTTGAGGGCCGCCGACCCCGCCGAGGAGGCCCGCCTGCTCGCCCTGTTGGCCCTGGCCGCCCGTGGGCTGACGGACGAGGGGCCGGGTATCCGGATCGGCGGGCGTACGGGTCGCGGCCACGGAGCGGTCCGGGCCACCCGCTGGTCCGCTCGCCGACACGACCTCACCGACGAGGAGGGTTGGTTCGCCTACCACGCGCGTGACTGGCCGACCCGCTGGCGGGAGGCCGAGCAGGCTCTGTCCGCCGCCGAGACCGGACCCGTGGGGTCACTTTCCGCAGAGTCGGCTGAGCCCGCCGAGGTCGCCGCACCCGCCAAGCCCGCTGAGCCCCCTGAGCCCCCTGAGCCCGCCGGGCCCGCCGATGTCGCGCCCGCCAAGGTCGCCGCGCCCCCTGAGCCAGCCGCTCCCGCCGATGTCGCGGCACCCGCCAACCCCGCAGAGCCCACAACTCCCGCTGATGTCGCCGAGCCCGCTGAGCCCGCCGAGGTCGCCGAGCCCCGCGCCGACGAGTGGACCGCCGTGGCCCCAGGCGCCGAACCGCACCCCTCCGCGACCCGCACGGGGACGGACCTGGTCGAGGTCATGCGCTTCGTCCTCGAAGAACACGGCGGTGCCGCGACCCTCGCCCTTCCGCCGGACGGAGCCGGGGTCGTGGACCGGCGGCGCCGGGCCGAGCTGCGCCTGGAGCTGCACGTGGCCGAACGCCCGTACCCGGACCCCGGGCTCTCGGAGCTGGAACCGCGCCCCGCCACGCTATTGATCGGCGACGCCCCCGCGGACGACCGACCGGCCACGGCCGACCGCGCCCATCGGAGAGGCCCCGCCGACACCGGCGCCCCGGACGGCGAGCTGGAGCTGCGCCCGGTCCTCGGTGACACCGCCCTGTTCGCCCTCTTCAAGCGGATCGGTCGACGCCTCGTCCGGGACGCGGCCGAACACCTGGTGGGGGAGGGGAGCCGTTGGCGGGAGTGGCACGGGCACTGGTGGGGCGACGACACCGGCCGATGGCCCGACACCCGTTCCGCCCCTTCCCGGGTCCGCCTGCGCGCCACCCCGACCCTGACCGGCGGCGCCCCGGTGACCACCACACGCCTGACCGTCGACGCCCTGTTCGGCGACGAGGTGGACGGCCACCTGTTCACCACCGAACTCCACTGCGGCGGCTCGGCCACGGTCGTCCTCGACGTCTCCGAACCCGACGACGCCGTGCGGGGGCTGCTCGCGTTGATCGTGCGCGAACTGGCCACGGTCCCCCTGGACACCCTCGGGGCGGGGGCGGGCACCGGCAGTGGCCGACTGCTGGCGACCCGGGCCGTCCTGACCACCCACGAGGGGGACGGGACCGAACCCGGCGAGGTGGACCTGCTCCGCGCCCTCACGGAGCCGGACGGCCCCGACGCCGCCATCGCCCGGGGGTGGCTTCCCGAACTGCACCGAAGGATCACCCCGGTTCCGGAACCCGGGCCCGCTGACGAGGGGGACCTCCCATGAACCCGCATCCCCACGAACCCCCCGACCCGGTCGGCGTCGAGGTGCGCCCGCTCTCCGAACGGACGGTCGGGGAGGTCCTCGACGACCTCTTCGTCAGGGGACGGCGCTGCCGGGCCCTCGACGCGGCGGGCCCGCCCGGCGCCCCCCAGTGGCTGCTGGCCGAACTCGGGGACGGGCGGATCACCGGTTCCTGCCCCCACGCGCGGTGGCGGAGGTCGGACGAACCGCCGACCGGACACCTGTCGGCGCCGCCGGTGGACCCCGCCACCGACCGCTGGCGGATCCTGGAGGTGCTCGTGTTCGGCCCGCACGCGCAGATCCGTCTGGGCGAGGGCGCGGAGGCGGGCTGGATCAGCACCGACGCCCCCGGCCGCCCGCCGGACTGGTTGCGCCCGCGCGACCGCTCCCTCCTGCTCCAGGGGTGGAGTGGCCCCGCATCCAGCCGGACCCTGGAGGGGCCGGTGCCCGTCTCCGTCACTCGGGAGCCCTCCGGAGCCGAGGCGGTGCTCCCGGTGGCCTGGACCGACTTCTCCGGCCGTGTGCGCCCCCTGTCGGAACCGGGGCGGGGCGCGCTGGAGAGCACGGGTACCTGGCTGACGGTTCGGGAGTACTGGGCCGCCGACCCCGTCACCGGCGCCGTGGGCGTGGCCTTCCACCGGCTGACCGGGCTGACGTCCGGGCGCAAGCCCACGGGACCGGAGTTCGAGGTGGGCACCGGGGCCCTGGTCGAACCCCGGGGCCGCGACCGGGACGGGGGACGCTGATGCCTGGTCCGCACCGCGCCACGGCCCCCTACGGCCTGGTCCGGTTGGCCGAGACCCCCGTCCCCGCCAGCGCCCTGCACCCCGACCACGACACCGGGTCCCTGCTCCGTTCGCACGACCGCACGGTGGAGGGCACCCACTCGGGCTGGATCGACCTCACCCTGACCACGCTCACTCCCACGTTCGTTGGCCAGGCACCAGGACGGGGCCGCGTGCGCTCCTCCGCCCGGCTCCCGCACGGTGACCGCTCCCTCCCACTGGTCCCCGGCTCCACCCTGCGCGGCCTGGTCCGCAACACGCTGCGCATGCTCACCAGCGGCGAGAGCGGCCCGGTCAACACGCCCATGCTGTTCTTCCGCGCACCCGTGCGTGTGGACGCCGGGGCCGCCGACGGTTCCCCCTCGGCCCGCGCCCGACGGGTCATGGCGAGGCGGCACGACCACTACCGCAGACGCCGCGCGGGCCACCGCACCCGACAGGGGTTCCTCTACCGCGACGCCGGGGACGGGGGCTGGTACGCAGTGGAGGTCCCCGCCACCGTCCTGGAACCCGAACCCGGACGGGCCCTGAAGGTGACCTTCGACGTTCTCCGGGAGAGCCTGCGCACCTGGGACTTCGGAGTGTCCGACTTCCCGGACCCGCCCCGGGACGGCACCTACGTGCCCACCGTGCACGAACAGCACGGCCGCCTCCAGCACCGCTGGGTGTACGCGGTCCACCTGAGGGGACGGCGCGGCATCGCCGCCGTGGCCCCCGACGAACCGGAGGCGCGCTCCTACCTCGCCGCCCACGACGGTTCCGGCGGGGTGATCCCGGCCCTGTTGGTGCTCACCGGGAGCGCCGCGCAGGAGCGGCGCAACGCCTACCTGTTCCCCCGGCCCCCGGACCCGCGCACCGGGCGCCTCCCGGTCCCGGAGTCGCTGGTGGAACTGTTCGAGTCGGCGGCGCAGGTCACCGGGTACCAGCGTGCCGCCTTCCCCGACACCCTGGGCACCGGGGACGACCTGCCCGCCCGCCCGCCGGTGGCCGGAGCCGGTGGGGGAGGGCTGCCGCGCCGGGGTCTGGAACCGATCTGGTTCGACCTCGACCCCTCGGGCCGGGTGGTGTCCTTCGGCCGCTCCGGCGGCTACCGGGTCACGGTCAGCGACGACGACCCGATCCGCCGCGCCGTCCCCGCCGACGTGCTCGGCCCGCAGCACGGCGACCCCGACCGCATGGAGCGGGCCGGTCGCACCGTGGACGTGTGCCGGGCACTGTTCGGCGACACCGACGTGTTCGCGGGGCAGGGCGGTGCGCTCAAGGGCCGGGTGTCCTTCGGTGACGCCGTTGGCGGCGACCGCGATCCCGACTATCCGGACGGCGCCGCCCTGCGCGTGCGGCTCCTGTCCCCACAGCGCGGCTGCTTCGCCAACTACCTGGTCCAGGGCCCCGAGGTGTCGGGGGAGCGGTCCGACGTCGTCACGTGGTCCCACGAGGGCCGCATCCGCCTGGGTGGCTACAAGACCTACCTGCACCGGCACGACCCCCGCCTGGGCTCACCGGTGCGCTACGACGAACGCGCCCAGAGCGACCTCGGGATCACCGTGCTGCCCCGGGGCGCCCGCACCCCGCCACCCGAGGACACCCAGCGCGACATCGTGCCCCTGCGCGACGGCCTCGTCCTGCGCTCACGCGTCACCTTCACCAACCTGACCAACGCCGAGCTCGGCGCCCTCCTGCGCGCCCTGCTCCTGGGCAACCCCCTGGATGGCGGCGAAGCCCGGGACCCCGAGCACGCGCACAAGGTCGGCATGGGCAAGTCCCTCGGCATGGGCAGCGTTCACCTGCGCCCCGAACTCCACCTGGTGGACCGCCGGGCCCGCGCCGCGGACCTGTCCCTGGACCCGGCGTCCGGGGTGACCCGCGCTGCTCCGGTTCTGGTCGGTGACTTCCTGGACGCCTTCTCCACCGCCCTCGCGCGCCACCGCTCCGCCGACGACTGGCACGGGGTGGACCAGATGGTGGACGTGCTCCTGGCCAGCCGCTGGCGCAGACGCCTGCCGTGGGAGGAGACGGCGGTGATGTCCCTGCGCCAGTTCGCCGAGTACCCGGTGCTGCCTGCGCTCACCGAGCGCTTCGCGGCGGCGGACACGGGCTGATCGGGCCGGTGGCCCGGGCATCGGTGCCGTCAGTCGTCGACCGCCTCCGCCAGGGCCTCCAGCAGGTCGGCGCGGCGCTCGGGGTCGTCCTGGGCTCCCCGCCACAGCACCGGCACCCGTGGCCCCTCCTCCAGCAGACGGCGCAACAGGGCGTCCAGGGAACCACGGGGGTCGGCGTCGAAGGCCGCCCGGTGGGCCTGCGCCTCGGCCGCGAGTTCACGGGCGAGCCAGCCCAGCCACGCCCGCTCGGACTGGCGCAGCACGTCGCGCCGGGGCCCGCGGGGGTCCGCGTCCCCGTCATCGTGGGCGTCGGTGTCCTCCCCGTCCGGCAGGTCCGGGACGGGGGTGTAGGGGGCGCTGCGGGCGCGTCCCCGGGCGCGCTGCACCAGTTCGAAGTGTCCGGGCATGGTGACGGCCATCCGCCCCAGCACGCCGGTCAGTCGCCGGGCCACGTCCTCGCCGGTCAGGTTCGGCAAGAGCCGACGCAGGTGCAGGCGGCGGCGCTGGTCCGGGGTGCGGCCCGCGTCGGCGTCGCGTCCTCCGGCCAGTTCGGAGAGTTTGCGCAGCAGGTAGTCGCCGGTGGCGGTGGAGACCATCGGGGGTTCCCTGACCGCCGTGAGTGAGCGCCCGTGCAGGTCGGCGACGGGGACCGCGCTGCCGTCCTCGGTGAACGACACCGACTCCCCGGGATGGACGTCCTCGGGCAGGTCGGCGGCGGGGTTGCCCCAACCGGCCGTCAGGACCAGCAGGGCGAGCGCCTCCTGCTCCACGATGTCGGTGGCGACACGGGCCACGTCGCGGCGCGGGGCCCAGCGCCGGGGGCGCTCGGAGAACGCGCAGCGGACCTTGCCGTTGGGAGCGGGCTGCGGGTAGACGCGCCGCAGGTTCTTGTACGAGCGGTCACGGCGGACATCGTCCAGGGCGTCGCGTAGCCGGTGCGCGGCGGTGCGGTCCACGGAGGCGGACGCGCGCACGCCGACGGTGTCTTCGGCCGTGCGCCCGCTCTCGGGCACGGCCTTGGCACCAGCCGCGTCAGCGTCCGGAAGGACGCCTCGTCCACCCGCCGTCGCGCCGTTCGTGACGCTGGCCATGCGTGTGGCGATGACGCTGGTTGGCTCTCCCCGGTGCCGCGAGCACGGGCAGTGCTCGAAGCACAGGTCGACGTAGTCGAAGAACTGCTCCGAGTGACCGGCGCAGCCCTGCGCTGTCCCGTCCGAGGAGCAGGGTCCACACCCCAACACGCGCGTGAACACGCGCAGGAAGGTGGCCGAACCGAACAGTTCCACGGCGGAGCAGTGATGCTTGCTCACGAACTCTTCTCCCCGGGTGTGCCGGGGCCGGGACGCTCCCCCAGCCCTTCCGGGGAAACGCGCTGTCGAGACGTGAGACTGGTGGTGACACTCCTGCGTCAACGGGAGGTCAATCAACAAAATATGGCCACCGGGTGCGCACTGTCAATTGTCGGCGGGAAATCCGAATGGGGGAAGTGCGTCGGGGCCATTCTGAAACGGTCACGGGTAACAGTGGCCCCAGAAAGGGCCGTGAAGGTATTCGCCAGGGAACCCGCAGGTGTCCGAGAGATGGCGGTGAGGACCTCGGATCGGGGTGCGTCGCGCCCGTCCCGAAGTGGCGGGCGGCCGACATGGATCGAGTGTTACGGGAGGTCGCCGGATGTCCGTGGTCAATCTGACTCCGCACGAGGTGACGGTCGTCGACGAGCACGCGCGGGTGATCCGCACATGGCGCGGATCGACTGAACCGGCGAGGGTCGAGGCGGTACGGGTACCGCTCAGTGAGGTGGAGGGAGTGCCGCTGCTGGCGGAGGAACGCACCCGGGCACGCCTGCCGCCGCCCGCCGAGGGGGTCTGGTTCATCGTCTCCTCCGTGGTCAGTTCGGCGCATCCGGAACGGGACGACCTGCTCGTCCCCTCTGACCTCGTGCGGGACGACAAGGGGGTGGTCACCGGATGCCGCTCCTTCGTCCTCACCTCCGTTCCGGTGCGCGCGCACGGTTACCAGTGCGGCCCCGCGTGCCGGGTGGGAAACTCACTTCCCTGATCCATTTCGGGAACGGGTGAGTACTGTGGTCCCGTTCCTGTAGTCGGGAGACGTCCGAAAACGGTGCGTCCGGAAAGGAAAAGCGTGGACGCACCCCGAGTCGCCGTCGTTCTCGTGGGCCAGAACCCCACCCCCGCCCTCCTCACGTCGCTGACCCTGCCGGTCGACCAACTGCTCCTGGTCTGTAGCGACGGAACCCTGCCCGTGGCCCGCCGCGTCGCCGAGGCGGTCGGCCGCATCGCGCGGGAACGCTCCGTGCGCGTCCTCAGCGTGGGCGCCGACCCGCACGACCCCGCCAGCGTCACCGGGCTCCTGGACACCGTCCGCCGCGCACTCGGCGGGAAACCCTGGTACCTCGACTACACGGGTGGCACCAAGGTGATGAGCGTGGCCGCCGCGCTGCACCACGAGGAGTCGCTGCCCTCGCAGGCCCGCGCCTGGCGGTTCTACCTCGACTCCCACAGCGACCTCCTGCGCACCGCCGACGCCGCGCGCCCCGATCACCCGGTGAGCTCTCAGGGGGTCGACCTGCGCACCCTGGCCGGGGTCCATGGCGCCCACTGGCTCAGCGACCGCGACCCCGAGCCGGTGCGCCGCTTCCTGAGCGGAGGGGACACCGCCCTGGCACGGGCCCATCCGAACCTGCCCGAGAGCGAGCGCAACGGGATCGCGGCGGAGGCCCACGTGCTGTCCCACCTGCGCCGCCTGCTGGGCGGACGCCCCGACACCGAGGTCCTCGGCTCCCGCCGCGTCGCCGACCCCTACCGCCCGGGCGGGTCCGTGGCCGACTTCGACATCCTGGTGCGCCACCGCCACCGGGTGCTGTGCGTGGAGGCCAAGACGCGGGCCGAGGACGTGGTGGCCCGCGCCGGATGGACCGTGGCCAAGGCCCGCAGGGTCTTCGGCGGGGCCACCCTCGTGCTGTTCGTCTACTCCGGCCCGGTCGTCGACGACCTCCGCGAACAGGTCACGGCGTACAACCCGGCGCTGAGCGCCCGCCACGTCCACGTGTGGAACCTGGACGCCCTGACCGAGCGCGTCACCACCTTCGCGGCCGCGCGGGACGCCTTCTTCCCGAGCCTTGCCGACTCCCCGTCGCTCGCCGTCCCCACCGTCCCCGCAGTCCTCCCTCGGTCCGAGGTGACGCCCGGCCCCGCCGGTGGTGCGGACCCCGGTCCCACCCCGCCAGCCCTGCACCCCGGTCCGGGGGACGGCCCGCTCCTGGTCACGCCCCTGGGCGGCAGCCGTCTGGGCGCCCTCGCGGCCCTGCACGCGCACCGCCCCGCCCGCGCACTGGTCCTGCCCTCCCGGCAGAGCCTGCGGGCCCGGGTGCGGGAAGCCGCCGCTGGAGCGCTGCGCGCCGCCGAGCAGCCGGACGCGCCCCCTGCCGACGCCGCCACCCTGCGGTCCGAGGGCTACCGCGACCGGGTCAGGCTGGCCGCCGACCCGGTGGACGGCTACGACTCCGCGGCGGTCCAGCGGGCCGTGCAGGGCTGGATCGAACACGAACGCGAGGGCGGGCAACCGGTTGTCGTCGACATCACCACCGGTACCAAGGCGATGAGCCTCGGACTGGCCAGGGCCGCGCGGCACGGGGGCGCCTGCGCCACCTACCAGCTGCCCCGGGACCGGGCCGTGGTGTGCCTGACGCACGGGCGCCGCGAACTCCAGGGCCGCGCCCGGATCGACTGGTCACTGGTGCTGTCCGGGTACGAACCCCTCACCGCGCCACTGGGGGAGGTGGTCACCGGCCCTGCTCGCGACCAGGTGGACGTGGAGCTGCTGGAACGCGCCAGGACCGAGCTCAGCGCGGCGGCCTCGGGGCCGACCGAAGTGTGGTGGGACGTCTCCCTCGCCGACCCGGAGGGGTTCCTCACCGCGCAGGAACGGCCCGGACTGGTCCTGACCTTCGACGACCGCGCGGTGGGGCTGGCGGCCCCGGCCCGCCGGCGCAGACGCACACCGGAGGGGCCCTTGCGGGATGTGAGCCCGGGGGCCTGGGCCCAGAGCGTGTTCGCGGCGACCACGCACCTGAACGTGCGCTGTGACGTGGCGGGCACCGTGGTGGCCCTGACCAGGCCCGGACGGGACGTGAGCCGCGCCGGTGAACTGGTGGACTGGATCGCCCAGCCCGCCCCGGGGCGGGGCGCCGCCGCCACGGGACTCCGGTTCGGGGAGCCGCTGTGCCCGCTGGTCCTCGCGGTGGACCCGGCCGTGCCCGACCCGACCGGAGCGCTGGCCACGGACGTCAGCAGGCTCTGACACTGCAGTGATCCACGTCCCCTTCGCGAACCGGTGCCCGGTTCGCGGTGTCCCGTCCCGTGCTCCACTATGGGGTCGCGGCCGACCGGTCGTGTGGGTGGAGACGGCGGGACGTACGAGGCATGGGGATCACTGGTGGTCGGGTTCGGGCGGGCGCGCTGGGAGGCGCGCTCGTACTCCTGCTCGCGGCGTGCACCGCGCAGGACGACGGGGAGGCCGAGGCCGCGCCCGTGTCGGCGCCGAGGACCATCGACTGGGCGCCCTGCCTGAGCGAGGAGGACCTGGAGGCCGCACCCGACTGGGACGGTGACCCGGACTGGCTGGAGACCCTGGAGTGCGGCACCCTCACCGTGCCGCTCGACCACGCCGCCCCCGACGGGGAGACCGTCGACCTCGCCCTGGCCCGACGGCCCGCCAGCGGCCCCGCCGACGAGCGGATCGGCTCCCTGGTGATCAACCCCGGCGGCCCCGGAGAGTCCGGGGTCAGCATGCTCGACCACCCGCTCTTCGACGCACCGATCCAGGACGCCTTCGACCTGGTCGGCTTCGACCCGCGCGGGGTGGGCGAGAGCGAGGGCTTCGCCTGCGGTGACTGGTACGCGATGGACGAGGCCCGCCGCGCCGTGGCCGACCCCGAGAACGTCACCGACGCGGAACTCTCCACCCTGGAGGACACCGCCCGCGCCTACGCCGAGGCGTGCGCGCGGACGGCGGGGGAGGAGTTCCTCGCCAACATGGGCACCGTCAACGTGGTCCGCGACCTCGACCTGATCCGCGACGCGCTGGGCGACCAGCGGCTCACCTACGCGGGTTTCTCCTACGGCACCTACATCGGTGCCCTGTACGCAGAGACCTACCCGGAGAACACCCGCGCGCTGGTCCTGGACGGCGCGGTGGAGACCGAGCGCCCCAACGTGGAGGTCGCCGCCGACCAGGCGGTGGCCTTCCAAGGCGCCTGGGACCTGTTCGTGGAGGAGTGCGGGTACGCCCCCAGTTGCCCGTTCGACGACGCGGCCACCGCCGACGCCCGGATGGGGGACCTCCTCGACCGGCTCGACGCCGATCCGCCCATGGTCCAGGGCTGGCCCGTGAACGGTGACACGCTGCTGACCATGGTGAGCCTCCAGCTCTACGACGAGGTCGCCTGGGACGGACTGGCCCAGACCCTCGCCGCTCTGGACGAGGACGTCCACGGCGCCGGACCCCAGCTAAAACGCCTCTACGACCAGACCTTCGCCCAGGACGAGGAGGAGGCCGAGGAGTCGGACGAACCCGAGGAACCCGGCGTGTTCGAGGACACCGAGGCCGCCCTGACCGCCGTCAACTGCGCGGACCGCGACGACCCGACCGACGCCGACGACTACCGAGAGGCGGCCCAGCGCGCGGCCGCGGACTCCCCGTACTTCGGCGCCGACCTCGTGTGGGAGCAGCTGCCGTGCGCCTACTGGGTGGACACCGAGGAGGCGCCCACCGGGTTCTCCGCCCCCGACGCCCCGCCGATCCTCGTGGTCGGCACGCTCGGGGACCCGGCCACCCCCTACACCTGGGCCGAGGAGCTGACCGACCAGCTGGCCACCGCCACCCTGGTCACCTACGAGGGCGCGGGCCACACCGCCTACGGCTACGGCATGGAGTGCGTGGACGACGCGGTGGACGCCTACCTGTTGGAAGGGGCGGTCCCGGAGTCCGGGTTGTCCTGCCCCGCCTGGTAAAGCCCGAAGGAACGGACTGTTTACCCGCCTTCGGGAATGTTCTGCGCGGCTGCGCACCCGCTCGCTCGGAGGATGGATCCCGGTGGAGGACGACTCTGTGCGGGGGCGGGTGTTCGGGTGCGTTGCACTGGCGGGCGGGCTCTGGGGGCCGCAGGGGCGGCGTTGGCGCTGATCGTGACGGCGGGGTTCGCCCCACTCGACGAGCAGGACCTTGCACGCTCGTTCTACGGGCAGCACATCGACTGGCGACCCTGCCTGTCCCCGGAGGAACTGGCCGAGACCGAACCGGTCGAGGGCGACCCCGACTGGCGGGCACGCCTGGAGTGCGGCACCGTCACCGTTCCCGTCGACCACGGTGACCCCGGCGGCCGGACCATCGAGACCGCCGTGGTGCGGCACCCCGCCCAGGGACCGGCCGACCAGCACCGGGGATCCCTGGTGTTCAACTTCGGGGGACCCGGGCGCGCGGGGGTGGCCCAGTTCGAGTCCGGACCCCTCCCCGTGAGCAGGCGGATCCGTGACTCCTTCGACCTCGTCTCCTTCGACCCGCGCGGCGTGGGGGAGAGCGCAGGGTTCACCTGCCCGGAGTGGGACGCCATGGAGCGGCCGCTGGAGGAGATCGCGGGCCTCGAACCCGACAGGGTCGGCCCCGACCAGCTCCGGGACCTCGAACGCACCGCTCATAGGTTCACCTGGAGCTGTGTGGACGAGGTCGGCACGGAGTTCCTCGCCAACATGGGCACCGTCAACGTGGTCCGCGACCTCGACCTGGTCCGCGACGCCCTGGGCGATGAGCGGCTCACCTACGTGGGTTTCTCCTACGGCACCTACGTCGGCGCCCTGTACGCCGAGATGTTCGCGGAGAACACCCGCGCACTGGTGCTGGACGGGGCCCTCCAGAACCAACGCGGCGTGATCGCGGACGGGGTGGAGCAGAGCGAGGGGGCGCAGAGGGCCTGGGAGGCCTTCGTCTCCTACTGCCTGGAGAAGGCGCCGGAGTGCCCGTTCACCGGTGCGGAGGAGGCCCCGGCCGAGGCCGAGGCCCTCTTGGCCGGGATCGACGCCGACCCGATCGTCGTCCAGAACACCAGGATCGACCGTCACGAGATGCTCGCGCTGCTCCGGGACTCCCTGTACACCGAGCGGCAGTGGGAGAGCGACGCCCGCCTGTTGGCCCGGATCGTCGAGGGCGACACCCAGGACCCCTTCGTCCAGGCCTACCTGGGGAGCTTCGTCGCCGGTCAGCGGGACGACCGGGGTGCGACGCAGTCAGCCTTCACGGCGGTGCAGTGCGCCGACCACGCGCGGCCCGGTGGCATCCGTGCGTACCAGGAGGGAGCCCAGCGCGCGGCGAGGGTGTCCCCGTTCTTCGGCGGCGACGAGATCTGGTCGTACCTGCCCTGCGCCTCCTGGCCGGACACCGAACTCGCGCCCGGCGGCCTGAGCGCCCCGATGGCGCCGCCGCTCCTGGTCGTCGGAACCCGAGCCGACCCGGCCACCCCGTACGCGTGGTCCGAGGAACTGGCCGACCAGCTGGCCACGGCCACCCTGCTCACCTACGAGGGAGGCGGCCACACCGCCTACGCGGGCGGCCGGGCCTGCGTGGACGGCGTGGTTGACGCCTACCTCCTGGACGGCGTGGTCCCCGCGACCGGCGCCTCCTGCCCCGGAGAACTCTGAGCGGACCCGCTCCCCGGGGAGTGCCCGGCTCCCCCGCTCGGGGGAGGTGGGACCGTGCCGAGCTGGCAGACTCGTGTCACGAGGACGTCGGTGGGGAGAGATGGGGCGGTCATGGTGGAGCGCACGGAGACCGGGTCGGCCCGGAACGGGTCGTTGAGGACCGAACGCGGTCCGGAGCGGACCGTACCGAGAGGGCTCGGCCGTGCGGCCGCCGGTGCGGGCCTGCTGCTGGGGGTCGCGCACCTCGTGGTCACCGGCTGGCTGGCGGACGACGCCGACCAGGCGATAGGACCCGGCTACCTTGTCTGGATGGTCGGACCGCTGGTGGTCACGCTGGGCATGGCCGTCGCGGCGCTGGCCCTCGTGCGCCCCGGAGCGTCGCGTTGGCTGGGCTGGGTCACCGGAACGGCGGCGGTGCTGTGCGCCCTGCTCACCCTGCTCGGGTTCTCGTCCCTGGCCTTCGGCGCCAGTCCGGTCTCCCTCTTCCTGGGACCCGGTCCGTACGCGCTGCCCGGGGCGGTGTTCTTCGGCGCTCTCACCCTCAGTGCACGGGGGGCGCGGCGGGCACCTGCGGCTCCGTGAGGTCCCGCGCCGCCTCGCGGTAGCGGCCGGGGGGACAGTCCGAACTCGCGCTTGAAGGCAGTGGCGAAGGCGAACTGGGACGAGTAGCCCACTCGCGACGCCACGGAGCTGATCGGCGCGTCCTCCTCGCGCAACAGCCGAGCGGCCGTGGTCAGCCGCAACCACGTCACGTAGGCCAGAGGTGACTGCTTCACCAGCGCCGTGAAGCGACGGGAGAAGGCGGCACGGGAGAGGCCGGCCCGCTCGCCCAGCTCCGCCACGCTCCAGGGGTGCGCGGGGTCGCGGTGCACGGCCTGGATCGTGGCGTGCACCCCGGGGTCGCGCAGGGCGCCCGCGAAACGAGGACCGGGTCACTGATCCAGGTCGCCGTCTCGGGCCAAGCCCGGACTTCGAGCACACGGCTTGACCCTCTGGTTACTGCAACCCTGAGACTGGCGTCATGGGCCTTTCGATCAAGGATTTCAGCGAGATGAGCGAGCTCTCTCCGCAGACGTTGCGCTTCTACCACTCCGAGGGGCTGCTGGTCCCCGCCATAGTCGACGAGGACACCGGGTACCGCTACTACGACTTCGAGCAGGTCCAGTCCGCCCTGCTGGTCAGTGCTCTGCGCGGCACGGGCATGAGCGTGCGGGACGTGCGCCGGGCGGTGGAGGCACCCGACACAGCGGCCGGGCTGCTCGACGAGCACACCGAAGTGTTGCGCCGCCAGCGCGAGGCCGAGGACGAGGCGATCACGACCGCCCGCAGCCTGCTCACTTCCTGGCCCGAGGTACGGCGGCGGGAGGTACCGGAGATGACGGTGCTGTCGACGGAGGTGGCGGTGGTCGCGGTGGAGAAGCACAGGGGACAGCCGGACCAGTACGACTGGGACGAGGTCGCCGCAGCGGTGAGGGCCGGGGTGGCGGAACTCAGCGCCTTGGCCGAGCAACACGGTGCCGCGGTCGTGGGGGCCCCATGGTTCACGTGGGCCGGTGAGACCCACGAACAGCGGGAGAGGGCACTCACCCCGGAGGGGCCGCATTGGCTGGCCAAGGTCCCGGTCGCGGCAGAGGCCCGCCAGTTGGCCGCTCTGGCTGAGCGTGTCGACGTGCAGACCTTCGAGGCCCGCGAGGAACTCGCCATCCACCTGCCGGGCAGGGCCACCATGCCCAAGCACGCCACGGCCCAACTCCGGCTGGTGACCGAGGCTCCCGAGGGTCTCTTCCCCGACGCCTCCACGCAGCGCCACATCCTGCACGAGGACGGGATCGAGACCGCCGTGCGCCTGAACCCCCTCAGCGGGGACCACACCTGAGCGACGGTGGCACCCCGCCACCGGGAGAAGTACGCAACTGCTCCGGTCCGACCCGCGTGCCGACGCGATGATCGCCTCGGCTCTCGGCTGTGTCAAGGCGATCCTGTCCGCGTGAGGCCGAAGCGCCACACTGAGCCGCTCTCGGGGATCCTGGCCATCGCCATGGGGCCACCTCCCACTTGAGGGGTCCCCGGACATGACGACGCCCCGGCCGAGTTCCGGCCGGGGCGTTCGCCTGTGCGGCTACAGCTTCGAGGCGGCGGCCTCGTCCACCCAGAACACCGTCTTGTTGGCACCGCGCGCACCGGCCACCGGGGCCTCGTCCACGCTGCCACCAGCCACACCCAGGCGGACCGCGTCGGCCTTGGCCGCACCGGAGGCCAGCACCCACACCTGGCGGGAGCTGCGGATCGACGGCAGGGTCAGGCTGATCCGCGTGGGCGGCGGCTTGGGGGAGTCGTGCACCGCGACCGCCGCGGCCTCGTTCTCGTGCACCCCCGGCAGGCCAGGGAACAGCGAGGCCACGTGGTTGTCCGGGCCCAAGCCGAGCAGGCACACGTCGAACTCGGGCACCGGGCCGCGCCCACGAGCCGCCACGGAGAGCGCCTGCGAGTAGTTGGTGGCCGCCCGCTCTGCCTCGGCGTGGTCGGTCCCGTCCGACGACGGCATCGGGTGCACCTGGTGCGACGGGATGTCGATGTCGTTGATCAGCGCGTCACAGGCCTGAGTCTGGTTGCGCTCGGGGTCCCCCTCGGGCAGGAACCGCTCGTCACCCCACCACAGGTGCACGTGCCCCCAGTTCATCCCGCTGGCGAGCGCCTCGTCCCGCAGGACACCCAGCGTCTGGATGCCCACGCCGCCGCCGGTGAGCACCAGGTGGAACTCGCGCTCCTCGGCCTCGGCGCTCACGATCAGCTTCGCCAGCCGCGACACCACGCTCTCGGCGAGCTGCTTGGCGTCGGTGGTGCGGACGATCTCCGGTTCGGTCATCCTCATGCTCCGCTTCCAGCGAGCAGCGGACCCAGGTGGCGGGCCGCACTCGCGTACGTCTCGTCGGCGTCCAGGCGGCGCAGTTCCTCGGCCAGCGCCTGGGAGGCGCCGCGCCGGGACAGCGCCACCGTCTGGTCCGGCTGACCGGTCCTGGACAGTGTGGCCACCCGGCCGTCCACCCGGGAGATCGTGATGTCCCCCTGGTCGGTGGTCAGCCGGACCTCGGTCAGGCCGGGCCCGTGCGAGGTGCCGCGTTCCACCTCCACCTCCAGCCTTTCCGACAGCCAAGCGGCCAGCAGCTCGGCGCTCGGGTAGTGCGGTTCGGCCGTCACCTTGGCCGAGTTCACCCAGCCGCACGGCTGGTCCATGGCGCTGGCCAGCAGCGACCGCCACGGGGTCAGCCGCGTCCAGGTCAGGTCCGTGTCACCCGGACGGTAGTGGGCTACCCGCTCCAGGAGGTCGGCTACCGGATCCTGGGCGCGCAGGGCGTCGGTGATCCGCCGTTGGGCGAGCTTCCCCACAGGGTCGGCGGCCGGGTCGGCCGGACCCTCTCCGGGCCACCACACGACCACGGGCGCGTCCGGGACCAGCAGCGGCGTCAACACGGAGTCGGGGTGCTCGCCCAGCGGACCGTACAGGCGCAGCAGCACCGCCTCACCGGGGCCGGAGGTACCGGGGCGGCGGATCTCCGCGTCGATGGCGGGCTCGGCCCCCGGGTCGCGGCGGATCAGCGCCACCACCCGCGAGGGGTGCTCGCGCCCCGCCTCGGTGGCCGCGCGGACGGCGTCGTAGTGGTCGGCCTCGTCGGTGACGATGACCAGGGTGAGCACCATGTTCATGGCGCCCCCGCCGACGCTGAGGCGCTCGGCCATGAGCGCCTCGGTGATCTGCGAGGTCGTGGTGCGCGGCAGATAGAGCGTCATCTGTTCCTCCCGGCGTGGACGCGGACGGTCACGGGCGGCGCCACTGGCGTCCGTCCCTGGCGAGCAGTTCCTCGGCCGACTCCGGGCCCCAGGTACCCGAACCGTACTGTTCGGGCTGGCCCGACTCGGCCCAGTACTCCTCGACCGGGTCGAGGATCTGCCAGGACAGCTCCACCTCCTCCTGGCGCGGGAACAGCGGCGGGTCGCCGATGAGCACGTCCAGGATGAGCCGCTCGTAGGCCTCGGGGCTCGCCTCGGTGAAGGACTGCCCGTAGGTGAAGTCCATGCTCACGTCGCGCACCTCCATGGAGGCGCCCGGCACCTTCGACCCGAACCTCAGGGTGACCCCCTCGTCGGGCTGGATGCGCAGCACGAGCGCGTTCTGCCCGAGTTCGCTCACGTCCCCACGGGCGAACAACTGCTGCGGGGCGGCCTGGAACACCAGCGCCACCTCGGTCACCCGGCGCCCGAGCCGTTTGCCGGTGCGCAGGTAGAACGGCACACCCGACCAGCGCCTCGTACCCACGTCCAAGCGCAGCGCCGCGTAGGTCTCGGTCACCGATTCGGACGGGATGCCGTCCTCCTCCAGGTACCCCGGGACCGCGGCCCCGCCCTGCCAACCGGCCGCGTACTGGCCGCGCGCGGTGCCCTTGGACAGGTCGTCGGGGAGCGTCACCGCGGAGAGGACCTTCTCCTTCTCGGCGCGGATCGCGTCCGCGCTGTAGGAGACCGGCTCCTCCATGGCGACGAGCGCCAACAGCTGGAGCAGGTGGTTCTGGATGACGTCGCGGGCCGCGCCGATCCCGTCGTAGTAGCCCGCGCGTCCGCCCACACCGATGTCCTCGGCCATGGTGATCTGCACGTGGTCCACATAGCTGCGGTTCCACAAAGGCTCGAACAGGGTGTTGGCGAAGCGCAGCGCCAGGATGTTCTGGACCGTCTCCTTGCCCAGGTAGTGGTCGATGCGAAACACCGCCGACGGCGGGAACACGTCGTCCACCACCGCGTTGAGCTCCTGGGCGCTCTCCAGGTCGTGCCCGAACGGCTTCTCGATCACCACCCGGCGCCACGGCGTGGTGCCCCCGGCACCCTCACCCTCCTCGGGGGTGGCCAGACCACTGCGCTTGAGCTGGGTGACCACGGTCGGGAACAGCTTGGGCGGCAGCGACAGGTAGAACGCGTAGTTGCCGCCGGTGCCGCGGTGGGCGTCCAGCTCGTGGACGGTCCGGGCCAGTTCGTCGAAGGCCGCGTCGTCGTCCAGGTTGCCCTGTACGAACCGCACGCCCTCGCTGAGCTGGCGCCACACGTCCTCGTGGAACGGGGTCCGCGCGTACTTGCGCACCGCCTCGTACGCCTCGGCCGCGAAGTCCTGGTCCTCCCAGTCGCGGCGGGCGAACCCCACCAGACCGAAGCCCGGCGGCAGCATGCCGCGGTTGGCCAGGTCGTAGATGGCGGGCAGGAGCTTCTTCCGGGCCAGGTCACCCGTGACGCCGAAGAGCACCAGCACGCTGGGCCCGGCGATACGGGGGAGCCTTCGGTCCAGGGCGTTGCGGAGCGGGTTGGGTACCGCTCCCGGCATCACCGGTTCTTTCACGGGTTCCGTCTCTTCCTGTCAGGAACGGCCTGGTGGCTGCTGGAACCCGCGTCCGCGCGGCTCGTGCGCGGACGCGGGTCGGTGACCGGGAACGGGGTCCGGGTCAGGAGAGCTCGTCGAGCTTCAGGGTGAGTTGGCCCAGCAGGCTCTCCCAGGAGTCGACGAACTTGACCACGCCGTCCTCCTCGAGGTGACGCGTCACGTCGTCCAGGTCCACGCCGACCTCGGCCAGCCCGGCCAGGTCGGCCTGGGCGGAGTCGTAGTTGGCGCGGACGGTGTCCCCGGTGATCTCACCGTGGTCGGCGGTGGCGTCCAGAGTGGCCTGCGGCATCGTGTTGACGGTGCCGGCCGTGACCAGTTCGGTGACGTAACGGGTGTCCGCGTAGGCGGGGTCCTTCACACCGGTGGACGCCCACAGCGGCCGCTGCGGGGTGGCGCCCTCGGCGGCGAGGGCCTGCCAGCGCTCGGAGGAGAAGACCTGCTCGTGGTCGCGGTAGGCCAGGCGCGCGTTGGCGATGGCGGCGCGGCCGAGCAGCTCCTCGGCGCGCGGGGTGCCGATCTCCCTGAGCCGCTTGTCCACCTCGGCGTCCACGCGGCTGACGAAGAACGACGCCACGGACTGGATGCGGGACAGGTCGTGGCCGTTCTCGCGGGCCAGCTCCAGACCGGCCAGGAACGCCTCCATGACCGCGCCGTAGCGGGCCAGGGAGAAGATCAGGGTCACGTTGACGCTGATGCCGTGCCCGAGCGCCTGGGTGATGGCGGGCAGGCCCTCGACGGTCGCCGGGATCTTGATCATGAGGTTGGGCCGGTCGACCAGCCACCACAGTGACTTGGCCTCGGCGACGGTGCGCTCGGTCTCGCGCGCCAGCCGCGGGTCCACCTCCAGGGAGACCCGGCCATCCAAGCGGTTGGTGGAGTCGTACACGGGGCGCAGGGTGTCCGCGGCCCAACGGATGTCGTAGGCCGTCAGCAGCCGGACCGCCTCGTCCACCGACACCCCGCGCACACCCAGTTCGTGCACCTGGATGTCGTAGGCGTCACCTTCGGCCAGAGCCTTGTCGAAGATGGACGGGTTCGAGGTGACGCCGGTGACGTGGCGGGTCGACAGCAGTTCGGCCAGGTTGCCGGTGCGCAGTCGGTCACGGCTGATGTCGTCCAGCCATACGGACTGACCTGCCTCGGCCAGGTCCTTCAGAGCGGTGCTCATGTGGGTCTCACGCCTTCCTGGAATTCACACGGAGTGCGGGCCGCCGGGGCCTCCCGGCGGCCCGCGTCGTCAGCTTCCGACCTTGGCCAGGCTGTCGCGGACCGCCGCGACGACCGCCTCGGAGGTGATGCCGAACTTCTCGTAGAGCGTCTCGTAGGGGGCGGAGGCGCCGAAGTGCTCGAGGCTCACCGAGACGCCGGCGTCGCCGACGTAGGAGCGCCAACCCATGGCGATCCCGGCCTCGACGGAGGCGCGGGCGCGCACGGAGGACGGTAGGACCTGCTCGCGGTACTCCGGGCTCTGGGCCTCGAACCACTCCACACACGGCATGGAGACCACGCGGGTCGGCGTACCGGCCGCCTCCAGCTCGGTGCGGGCGGCCAGGGCCAGCTGCACCTCGCTGCCGGTGGCGATGATGATCGCCTCGGGGCTGCCGCCGGAGGCCTCGGCCAGGACGTAGCCGCCCTGGGCGGCGCCCTCGGCCGAGGCGTACTCGTCCCGGTCAAGGGTGGGCACGTTCTGGCGGGTGAGGGCCAGGGCGCAGGGGCCGTCGGGGTTGGCCATGACCTCGCGCCAGACCACGACGGTCTCGTTGGCGTCGGCCGGGCGGATCACGTTCAGGCCCGGGATGGCGCGCAGCGCCCACAGGTGCTCGATCGGCTGGTGGGTGGGGCCGTCCTCGCCCAGACCGATGGAGTCGTGCGTCCACACGTAGGTGACCGGCAGCTTCATCAGCGCGGCCAGGCGCACGGCCGGACGCATGTAGTCGCTGAACACCAGGAACGTGCCGCCGTAGGGGCGGGTGGGGCCGTGCAGGGCGATGCCGTTGAGGATCGAGCCCATGCCGTGCTCGCGGATACCGAAGTGCAGCACGCGCCCGTACGGGTTGCCCGGGAACATGCTGCTGGCCCGGTCGAAGGGCAGGAAGGACGGCTCGCCCTTGGGCGTGGTGTTGTTGGACCCGGCGAGGTCGGCGGAGCCGCCCCACAGCTCGGGCAGCACCGGGGCGATGGCGTTGAGCACCTCACCGCTGGCCTTGCGGGTGGCCACGCCCTTCTCGCTGGCCTCGAACGAGGGCAGGGAGTCCTCCCAGCCTTCGGGCAGCTTGCCGGACTGGAGGCGGTCGAAAAGCTCGGCGTGCTCACCGGCGCCGCGGTGCCAGGCGGCCAGGGCCTCGTCCCACGCGGTGTGCGCCTCGCGGCCTCGGACCAGGGCCTCACGGGTGTGCTCGATCACGGAGTCCTCGACCGCGAACGGGGCGTCGGGCAGGCCGAGGATCTCCTTGGTGGCGGAGATCTCGTCGGCGCCGATCGCCGCGCCGTGGATGGCGCCCGTGTTCTGCTTGTTGGGAGCGGGCCAGCCGATGACGGTGCGCAGGCGGATGAAGGTGGGACGCTCGGTCTCGGCCTTGCCGCGCAGGATCGCCTGGTAGAGGGCGTCGATGTCCTCGACGTACTCGCCGGTCGCGGTCCAGTCGACCTCCTCCACGTGCCAGCCGTAGGCGGCGTAGCGGGACACGACGTCCTCGCTGTGCGCGATGCGGGTGTCGTCCTCGATCGAGATCTGGTTGTCGTCCCAGATCATGACGAGGTTGCCCAGGTTCTGCGTCCCGGCCAGGGCGCTGGCCTCGTGGCTCACGCCCTCCTGGACGTCGCCGTCGGAGCAGAACGCGTAGACGTGGTGGTCGAAGGGGCTGGCGCCCGGACCGGCCTCGGGGTTGAACAGGCCGCGCTCGCGGCGGGCCGCCATGGCCATGCCGACGGCGTTGCCGACACCCTGGCCGAGGGGGCCGGTGGTGGTCTCCACACCGGCGGTGTGACCGACCTCGGGGTGGCCCGGGGTCAGGCTGTCCCACTGGCGCAGGTTCCGCAGGTCGTCGAGGGTGAGGCCGTACCCGGCGAGGTAGAGCTGGATGTACAGGGTGAGGCTGGAGTGACCGATTGACAGCACGAAGCGGTCCCGGCCCACCCACTCGGGCGCTGCGGGGTCGTGCCGCATCACCTTCTGGAAGAGGAGGTAGGCGGCGGGCGCGAGGCTCATCGCGGTGCCGGGGTGACCGTTACCCGACTTCTCTACCGCGTCCATGGCCAGCGCCCGAACCGTGTTGACGGCGCGGAGGTCGAGGTCCGACCACTCCAGGTTCTTCGGGGTGTGGGCGTTCACGGACTTGTCTGCTCCTTCTCGGCACCCGTGCACCCGGTTCCGGGGCGGGTGTGGGTTGTGTGCGTGCTGTAGGCCGGGCACCCCGTCGGCGGCCCACCGGGTCGGCGGATCGCGGGGGAGGGCGGGATCGGCTTCGACGGCTCGCGCGGCGTGGCCCCGTGGCGTGGGGCTCGGGCCGTGGAGTCGGCGCGACAGCGTCTGGGTCACGGTGTCCGGAGCTCGGTCCCCGTGGTGACGGGGTCGAGAACAGGGCCGTATGTGAGCCTATCGTCCGTGGCCGTGGATGTCGTTTCCCGACACCTTTGGTTACTGGCTGGTAGGGGCCCGTGGGCGCCGCCTCGCGTCCGCCCGCAGGTGCCGTGAGGTGCGGCCGTGCGGCCGCTCGGGGCGCGTGGCACGTTGGAAGCTCCAAGGGGCCTGTGCGACCCTTCTGTACACCCAAGCGGAGGTCCGGTGCCCGGAGCGATCGGTCGCCAGGGCCGGAGGTCATCCGTACGGAGGGGGCTGGTCACCGATCCGGACAGGTAAGTACTACACTTTGTCGTTGACGGGGTTTTCGCTGATCCTGCCGCTTTGTCGGTCCGATCCACCCCGCGTGGCGAGCAGTGTCGATTCCCTAAGAGTTGTCGAGGTATCCGCGTGTCTGAAACCGAGCCGGCCCCCCAGGGGACACGAGTGCCTCCGGGCGTGAGGGCGCCGATCTGATGGCCCTCACCAACCGCGCACCCCACACCGGTGAGTCCGACATCGAGGCGTCCGACCCCGAGGCCCCCCGCAAGGCCTCCTTCGGCGACCACGCCCGTGCCTACGTCGCCCTCTCCAAGCCCCGCGTCATCGAGCTCCTCCTCATCACCACCATCCCGGTGATGTTCGTCGCCGCCGGGGGCGTGCCCCCGCTGTGGACCGCCGTCGCCACCCTGGTGTTCGGCACCATGTCCGCCGCCAGCGCGAACGCGATGAACTGCTACATCGACCGCGACATCGACCGTGAGATGCGTCGCACCCGACAGCGTCCCGGCGCGATGGACCTGGTCACACCGCGCGGAGCCCTCACCTACGGGCTGATCCTGGCGATCGGCTCCACCGTCGGCTTCCTCGTTCTCGTGAACGTGCTCTCGGCCGTGCTGTCGGTCTTCGCGATCGCCTTCTACATCTTCGTCTACACGATGCTGCTCAAGCGGCGCACCGCGCAGAACGTCGTGTGGGGCGGCATCGCGGGCTGCATGCCGGTGCTGATCGGCTGGGCCGCCGTCACCAACAGCCTGGACTGGGCGCCGTTCGTGCTCTTCCTGGTGGTGTTCTTCTGGACGCCGCCGCACACCTGGACGCTGGCCATGCGCTACCGCGAGGACTACGCGGCAGCCCAGGTCCCCATGCTGCCCGTGGTCGCCAGCGACCGCCGTGTGCTGCTGGAGTCGGTGCTCTACACCTGGGCGACCGTGATCGTTTCCCTGATCTTCTGGCCGGTCGCCGGGACCACCTGGTTCTACGGCGTGGTCGCCCTGGTGCTGGGCGCTCTGCTGGTCGTGCAGGCCCACCGCCTGCTCAGCCGCTCCAAGGCGGGCGTGACCGGCGCCCAGCTCAAGACGATGAACTTCTTCCACCTCACCAACGCCTACCTGGCGCTGCTGTTCGTGGCGGTCACCGTCGACCCGCTCATCGCGCGCTTCCTCTCCTAGACACCGGCCCCGCTGGCACGTTGGCCGCGGGGTTCTTCACGACGGCGTTCCTCCCACGGGGGAACGCCGTTCGTGTGGGTGGGCGCACCTTCCCGTCACGGGTGGGCGCTCCAGCTTCCCGATGGCAACGACCACCCCTCGCTCCCGCTTCCTCGAAGCGGCCACCAAGCGGCTCTGCGAAGTGGACACCAACCTGGCCGTCCCGCCACCCCTGGCCTCGGCTCTGGCGATGGCCGACACCCGTGCCCGCGCCGCCGTGGAGAGCCTCCTGCCCCACGCCCTCCACTCGCACACCAGCCCCACCACCCAGATCACCGACACCTGTGCGGACCTCCCCGCCTCAGCCGACTCCGGAACCTCCGCCGCAGGGGTTCCCGGAGATTCCAGTTTCCCCGGTCGGAAGCGGGCCGGACGGGTTGTCCACAGGGTCGATTTCGGAGGGATCCGCGCCACGAGGCGCTCCACTCCCACCAACCCCGGCAACCACCACCCGGTCCAAGGCCCGCGACTGGTGGGCCCGCCGAGAGCCCCGCTCCGTCCCGCCGACGGCCACAGCGGTACCGAGGCTCGGAGGGCCGCGCCCACCCACCCCACGGCCGTGCGCGACCAGCTCGACACCTTCGCCCGGGGCTGACGCCCTGTGAGGGTCACCGGAGGACGGGGTCTCAGCTCCGGCTGACGCCCCGCCCCCCGTTGCGGCGCCACACCAGGACCGCGGACCACACGACGGTGGCCACGAGTACCAGGGCCAGTGGCACGTGCGCCTGGAGCGGCCCGTAGGTGCCCAGGGCGGCCTGCGGGAAGCCCAGCACGAACGCCAGCAGACTCACCAGCGCCACCAGCCGGTCATGCGCGGGACCGGCCGACGATCCCGCGCGCCACACCAGGACGGCGGCCAGCAACTGCACGCCGCTGGCCACGTGCACCGCGAAGGCGCCGCCCCAGTGCAGAGGCAGGGCGGCCATGTTGAACGTGATCAACTGTCCCGCCGTGAGGAACTCCCACAGGAGAGCGGCCAGGCTGGCGCCCACCGCGACACGAAGGAGCAGGAGCCAGGGTGGGTTTCCCCCGCGCTCGGTGGTGGTGTTCGGGTCCATGCCGTGGCCTCATCTTCCGTGTTGACGATCGCTCCGATCCTCTCGTACCCAACCGCAGCCGGGCACGAGATCGCGGGCGTGGCGCGGGTCGTGGCCCCCGCCCTCCGGGGACCGGCGCCGAGGCGGAGCCGACCCCGCCGAACGCCCGCTGACCCGCTACGATCTGTGCCCATGCCCCGACTCGACAGCAGGGCGATCCTGCAAGGACGCCGCTCCCGGTACTCGATGACCCTCATCCTGGGCACCACCGTCAGCGTGGTGTGCATGATCGGCATGCTCACGTACCTGTGGTTGCTGGCGATGGCCGGGGGAGCGGCGGCGGGGATCGACGGCGCCACGGGGTTCCTCGTCAGCCTGGTCGCGGCGATCATCCCGGTGACCATCCTCGTGCCGCTCATCCTCATGCTCGACCGGCTCGAACCCGAACCCGGCTGGGTGCTCTTCTTCGCGTTCGCGTGGGGAGCCGGGGTCGCGGTCGTGGCGTCGTTCCTGCTCAACAGCTGGGGGTTGACCTACCTCACCCAGCCGGTGTTCGGCGACGGCGTGGCGGAGTTCCTGAGCACGTCACTGGTCGCGCCGGTGGTGGAGGAGAGCGCCAAGGGCATGGTCCTGCTCATCCTGTTGTGGCGGCGCCGCAACGAGATCGACACCTTCACCGACGGTGTGGTCTACGCCGGGATGGTGGCCACGGGGTTCGCCTTCACCGAGAACATCCTCTACTTCCTCAGCGCCTTCTTCGACGGCACCCTCGTCGCCACCTTCGCCATCCGGGGCCTCATCGCTCCGTTCGGTCACCCCGTCTACACCGCGATGATCGGGTTGGGCGTGGCCTACGCGGCGATGCGCACCGGCCGGTTGCGGTTCCTGGCGCCGATCGGGGGATGGGTGGCGGCCGTGCTGCTGCACGGCATGTGGAACGGTTCGACCTACTTCGGCTGGACCGGCCTGGGCGTGGCCTACCTGGTGCTCTTCGTGTTCCTGCTCGGCATCCTCGCGATCGCCGCCCACGATCGGCGCGGCCAGGTGGCGGCGATCGACCGCTACCTGCCGCCCTACATCTCCACGGGGCTGGTCACCCCGGCCGACATCACGATGCTCAGCTCGATGACGGGCAGGCGTCGCGCGCGAGAGTGGGCCACCCGCAACGCGGGGGCCCGGGGCCGCTCGGCGATGAAGGACTACCAGCTGGCCGCCACCGAGCTCGCCCTGCTGCACCAGAAGCTCGACGCGGGCCTGCCCCGGGACGACTGGAAGGTCAACCGGGACTCGTTCCTGGCGTTGATGCACGTGGCCCGCGACACGTTCCTGGGGCGCGTCCCCCAGCCGGTGACGCCCGGCTGGGCGGAGAACCCCACGGACTCCGGCTTCCTGCGCCGGGCCGACTTCGCGCACGTCATTGCCCAGGCCCGGGCCGAACAGCCTACTGTCCAGCAGCCGCCGAGCCAGCAGAACTACGTTCCCCGGCACGGTCAGCCTCCCCGCTGACCTCCTCTTCCGGAGGGACCAGGCGGGTGGTGGCGAAGTACAGGCGGGAGATCGCGACCCAGGTGAGCGCGGAGCCCAGCACATGCAGGACCACCAGGGCCTCGGGCAGCTCCAGGGAGTACTGGACGTAACCCAGGACTCCCTGGAGCACCACGATCACCAGCAGACTCACGCTGCTCGTCCGCGCGATGCGGGAGGCACCGCCGCGGAAGGCGATCGCGGTGGCCAGGATGCTTCCCAACAGGGCGAGCCAGCCCAGGGCCGAGTGCACCCGGGTGACGGTGGGCAGGTCCAGTTCCCAGCGCGGGGCTGCGGCGTCGCCGCCGTGCGGACCGGTGCCGGTGACCACGGTTCCGGCGATCAACAGCAGGAAACCGACCACCACCAGGCCGATGCTCACCGCGTGCAGCATCGGTCCCACGGCCAGCTGGGGCCTGCCCTCGGGTTCCTGGCAGCGCACGTAGAGCGCCACCGTGACGAAGACCATCACCATGGACAGCAGGAAGTGGGTGGCCACCGAGGCCGGGTGCAGGTCGGTCCAGACGGTGATGCCGCCGACCACGCCCTGTCCCAGGACACCGAACGGGATGATCGCGGCCAGCAGGACGAGGTCGCGGCGGCGCGGGGTCATGCGCAGCACCGCGATGAGGGTGATCACGGCGACCGCGAGCACCACGAAGGTCAGGGTCCGGTTGCCGAACTCGATGGCCGCGTTGAGGGCGGCGTGACCGGTGTCGATCGGCACGAAGCTCTCTGGCGTGCACCGGGGCCACTCGGAACATCCCAGGCCCGAGGACGTGACCCGCACGGTCGCGCCGGTGACGGCGATCCCGGCGTTGACGGCGATGTTGCCCAGCGCCCAGGCCCGCAGCGACTTCTGGGTGGGGTTCCAGATGGTCCGGGCCAGGAGGATCAGCGCCAGGACGCCCGCGGCGGCCACGGCGATCTGCCAGCCCCAGAGGGGGAATCCGAGCAGGATGATGTCGTCCATCGCGTCCGCCGCGAGCGGGGTGATCGTGTTGAGGGCCGTCGTCGCGGAGGCCGGGGATGCAAACATACGACAGACTGTAGTACATCCTTGCGAGGGAACGAATGCGCCCTCCACTTGTGCGTTGGCCTGCGCAAACCCGGTGCGCCGAAACCGTATTCCGGCGGTTCGTGTTCGAGTGCGTGTGCCACGCACCCGGGATCGAACGGGCGGTCGCGGAGCAGGACAGGCCGGGGAACCCTCCGGGCCCGCGAGGCCCACGGGTCACCGGCCGGGCGCCGAGCGGACCGGAACCGGCCCGGCCCACCGGCTCGTGTGGCCGGGGGCCTCAGGGAACGCGCAGCTCGTCGGCCCGGGCGCCGAGCAACGACCCGAACGCCTCCATGCCCTCCGGGGTCACCTCGACGGCGCGGGGTGTTCCCGTGCGAACGATCCATCCGCAGGTGAACGCGTGGGAGCAGAACGCGGCGCCCAGGGCCCCCGCGAGATGGGAGCGACGCTCCGTCCAGTCCAGGCAGGCTCGCACGGCCGGACGCCGGGTGCCCGGGGCGATCACCAGCCCCAGCTCCGTGCTCCAGCGCTCTCCGGCCGGGGTCAGCGCCAGGCCGCCGCGCTCGGTCAGCAGGCCGCGCTCGACCATCGCCTCGGTGACCAGTACGCCCAGCCGACCAGCCAGGTGGTCGTAGCAGGTCCGTGCGAGCGCCAGGCGCCGCTGGCGGGAACGCGCCCTCAGGGAGGGTGCGGGAGGAGCCGGTCGCGGCCCCAGCGCGGCCAGGCGTTCGACCAGTTCGGCGACCTCGGGAGAGGCCATACGCACGTAGCGATGGCGCCCCTGCCGCTCCTGTGCCAGGAGTCCGCCCTCCACGAGGGCGTTGAGGTGCTCGGTCGACGTGGAGGCCGCCACCCCGGCGTGGCGGGCCAGTTCCCCGGCGGTCCAGGCCCGCCCGTCCAGCAGGGCCAGACAGAACCCGGCCCGGGTCGGGTCGGCCAGCAGGCCCGCGACCTTCGCCAGTCCTGGGGCGACCCGCTCGGTTTCCATGGGTCCATTGTCCCCGCTGACACTTCGGTCGGCGCCGAAGTGTTCGGTTACTAGTGTCACGGCGCATGACCACTGACATCTTCGATAGCCCGTCGGACACCGCCTGGGCCCACCTGAGGATCGAACCCAGCATCCTCTACTTCGGTACTCCCGTGGCCCTCGTGTCCACCCTCAACGACGACGGGTCGCCCAACCTGGCCCCCGTCTCCTCCGTGTGGGCCCTGGGCATGCTGCTCGCCGTGGGCCTCGGCGCCACAGGGCAGACCGCCCGTAACCTCGGGGAGCGCCCGGAACTGGTCGTGAACCTGCCCTCCGCCGACCTGTGGGAGCACGTGGAACGGCTGGCGCCCCTGACCGGTCGGAGTCCCGTCCCTGAGGGGAAGCCACCGGGTTGCCGCTTCGAGGCGGACAAGTTCGGCGCGGCCGGGCTGACTCCCATGGGTGCGGACCTGGTCGGCCCGCCGCGTGTGGCGCAGTGCCCCCTTCAACTGGAGGCGAGGGTCCGCCACGTGCGCTCGGACGACTCCGGCGACCATGTCATCGTCGAGGCCGAGGTGGTCCGCGTCCACGCGGAGGAGGACATCGTGGTGCCCGGAACCCAGCACATCGATCCCGACCGCTGGAATCCGCTGGTCTACAACTTCCGGCACTACTTCGGTCTGGGAACCGAACTGGGACGCTCCCACCGCTCGCAGACCCCGCCACGGGAGCCGGTCGGCCGGGAGGTCCGTCCCTAGGGGCTGCTTCGTGGACGCTTTCGGCGGCGGTTGCGGAGCCGCCATCGACGCGAGCGGCCGTCCCTCCTGCTGCGCGCCGCTACGCACGGCGCGGGGCGCCGCAGCGGGGCCCACCCGGAGTTGGCTGTCCGCGCTTCGTCGGCTCGGTGAGAGGGAGCCTGGTGGCCGCGAGCGCGGAACATCCCGGGGCACCCCTCGGATCGGCCGTGCCCGCGCGACGGGCCGCGCGCACGCACGGGGGCCCCGGAGTACTCTCCGGGGCCCCCGCCGTCAGGATCGTGGGTCAGACCAGTCGATCCGCTACTTGTTGTTGCTGTTCTGCGCGATGCACTGGTTCAGCAGGTTCAGGTCGAGGTTCAGCAGACCGAGGGTCTGCTGCTCCTGGACGCACTGGTGGTAGACCGACGAAGACTCCGCGGAAGCGGCCCCGGCGCCCAGCCCGAGCAGGCTGGCGGAAAAGAAAGCGGTCAGGGCGAGCTTGGCGGCGATGCGCATGGGTTTCCCCTTTTAAGTGCGAGTGCTCAGGAATTGGGTCGGCTGTCCCGGAGGCCCGCCGTCCCAGAGGCAAGGGTTGCCGGTGCCGACTCGTCGGAAACACCGACGGAACGAGGTTTGCCTGATCAGTGGCGGTGATCTTCCGTCCAATGGACGAGGGCCTTCAGCCTTGGCCTCTAGTTGTCCCCACTCGTATCCGTGTTGGTGTGGTCACGCTCGGTGTGTTTTTGCTCATCGCGGTCGGCCGAGGTCCGGGTCGCGCCCGCGCTCGCGGCGATCACACAGCCCACCGCCAACCACTGCCACACGGTCAGCAACTCACCCAGCAGCACCAGCCCCACCATGGCGGCGGCCGCGGGCTGGAGGCTCATGAGCACTCCGAAGACCCTCGGCGGCATGCGTCGCAGCGCGTTCAGCTCCAGCGTGTAGGGCACCACGGAGGAGAGCACGCCCACGGCCAGGCCGAACAGGAGCAGACGCCAGTCGAGCAGGGCCGCGCCGCCCTCGGCGATCCCGGCCGGTGCCAGCACCAACACGCCCACCACACTGGCGATGGCCAGCCCCGACGCGCCGCTGAAACGCTGCCCCGTGGCGGCGCTCAGGAGGATGTAGCCCGCCCACGCGGTGGCGGCCAGCACGGCGAACAGCACGCCCACCGGATCGAGCTCACGGAACTCGATCCCCAGCGCGGCCACACCCAGCCCGGCCAGGCCCGCCCACAGCAGGTCCACCCGGCGGCGTGAGCCCAGGATGGCGATGGCCAGCGGACCGAGGTACTCGATGGTCACCGCGATGCCCAGCGGAATGCGCGCGAAGGCCTGGTAGATGAAGTAGTTCATCGAGGCCAGGGCCACGCCGTAGCCGATCACCACCATCCAGTCGGTGCGGCTGCGCGCCCTCAACGCGGGCCGGACCAGCAGGCCCAGGATCACGGCGGAGGTGAGCAGGCGCAGCCACACCACGGCGGCCGGAGGAAGGACCTCGAACAGGTTCTTGGCCACGCCCGCCCCGGTCTGCACCGAGACGATGCTGATCATGACCAGCCAGACCGGGGGCAGGGACCCCAGGGCGGCGCCGGGGGAGAGGGGGCTCGTCGAGCCGCTCCGAGAACTCATGTTGAGTCATCCTACGTTTTGCGTGACCCTCTCCGTCTCATGGGCCCCCTCGCTCCCGGGAACACCGGGGACGGTGGTCCCGAGCCCGGGCTGGGTCACCAGGGCCAGCAGGAGGAGCAGCCAGGCCACGATCACCGTGCCCGGTTGCAGCAACGTCATCACCAGCCCGACGACCGTGAGATCGCCCTCCCCGGTGACGATCTGGACCCCGATCCACAGGAAGGGAAGCGCGGCCGCCACCAGGTTCACCGCGAGCGCCGCCCAGACCATCCAGGCCCGCGCGGGCCGACGCCACACGAGGAGCGCTCCGCCCACCACGAGAAGGAAGAGGGGCGGCCCCAGGTAGCGGACCACGATGAACCAGGGGACTCCGATGGCTTCCATGGTCGGTCACCCTATCGAGGCGTTACACCATGAACCGGTAAGAAACGGGATGGATGCTCACAGGCGGCCCGAACGTGCGCCGGGGGTCCCAGTGGTGTGAAATGGTCCGAGCCCGTGGAGATCACGGGCGGCCCCGTTCCCGCAGGAGAGTTCCCCGCCATGTCCTCCCGACGCAGTGCCCAGCGAGTCGAAGACCAGGTGTCGTACGTACCCCGGTGGCCGATCGTCGCCGGTGCCTCGGCCCTGGTCCTGGCGGTCGCGCTCGGAGGCTACGTCGCGGGGATGTTCGTCGCCGAGAGCGACACACCCGAGGAGATGTCCGTGGTCTCCGGCATCCTCGTCGAACCCACGGGCGGCCCGGAGGAGGAGGCCGAACCCGAGGAGGATGAGGAAGAAGAGGAGGAGGTCACCCACCCGGCGGGCCTCGACCCCGAACTCGTCTACGCCCTCCAGAGCGTCCACGGGGACCGCGTCATGGACGTGGCGGGCGGCTCCAACGAGAACGGTGCCCCGGTACACCTGTGGGACCGCCACGACCAGGCCCACCAGCAGTGGCGGTTCGTGCACGTGGAGGACGACTTCTACGAGATCGTCGGCGTGGGCAGCGGCAAGCTGCTGGAGATCCCCACTGACGAGGCGGCCCAGCCGGGCTCGGCCCTGCTCTCGCGGACCGGAGGGGACAACCAGCAGTGGCGGGTGGTCGAGAGCGGTGACGGCGAGGTCCGCCTGCTCAACCGTGCCACCGGTCAGGCGCTGGAGGGCCAGGGTGGCGCACCCGACAACGGCACGCTGGTCGCCCAGGGCGAGGACGGTGGCCACCCCCACCAGAAGTGGCGCCTGCTCCCGGTCGAGGGCTGACCCGGATGACTCAGCGGGGGTTGACGACAGGCGTCCCCTGCTAGCCTCGTGCGCATGTTCTCCCCCCGTGCGTGATTCGACGCCCCGACCACGGCCCGGTCCCGTGGTCCCTCGGCGTCCACGCACGTTCGCGGCGCCCCCGCGCGCCGCCCGTCCCTGACGGAGAACACCCATGACCCCGCCCCACCGGGCGCCGACCTACCGTGCCGTCCTGCGCGTCACGGGGGTCCCCCGCTTCCTCGTTCCCGCCCTCCTGGGCCGTCTGTCCTACGGGCTGGTCTCGCTCGCCCTGGTCCTGTCCGTGGTCCACACCACCGGGTCCTACGCCGACGTCGGACTGACAGCCGGCCTGTTCGGACTCACCGCCACCGTCCTGTCGCCCCTGCGGGCCTCGCTCATCGACCGGCACGGGCCACTCCTCACCCTGCCCCCGATGGCCGGACTCCACGGGCTGGCCCTGCTGGGCCTGACCGCGGTCTCCTGGAACTCCGGCGGACACCTCGGTCTCCTGGCCGCCCTGACCTCGGTCGCGGGAGCCTGCGCCCCGCCGCTCGGCCCGGTCACCCGCACCCTGTGGAGCCACCTGGTCCCCGACAGGGGTCTGCTCCAGCGGGCCTACAGCCTCGACACCGTCGCCGAGGAGCTGATCTTCTTCACCGGACCGCTGCTCCTGGGAGCCCTGATGCTGGTCGGTCCGCCCTCGGCCGGGTTGGCGCTCGGGGCCTCCCTGATCGTGGTCGGGACCGCGGGCCTGCTGACCTCACCTGCCGCCCGCTCCCTGCACACCCGCCGTCCCGCGCCCACTGTCCGGCCCACGGCGCAGGAGTGGACCGAACCCGATCGAACAGCGCCGGACACTCGGCACCTCACCGCCCGCGGGGGTTTCCTCTCCGCCGTCGCGGTCTCGGCCGCTACGGGCCTGATCCTGGGCTCGGCCGCCCTGCTCAACGTCGCCTTCGCCGAACAGCGGGGGGCGGTCGGGGCGGTGGTCCTGGTGAAGTCCGCCCAGGCCGCGGGCAGCGCCCTGGGCGGACTGGCCTACGGGGCCCTGTCCTGGCGCGCGGGCGCCAGGACACGGCTGGCCCTGCTCGGCCTGGCCCTGGGCGGCGGTGTGGCCGCGGCCGCGCTGGTCCCGGGCGTCCCGGCACTGGCGGCGCTGCTGTTCGTGGTCGGTGTGTGCGGCGCGCCGATCATCACCACCGCCTACCTGCTCGCCGACGAGTCGGTGACGGCCGGGTACCGGACCCGCGCCGGAAACTGGGTGAACACCGCCCACAACGCGGGTTCGTCGGTGGGAGCGGCGAGCGTGGGCCTGTTCCTCACCGTCGCACCGCCCGGCGCGGGCTATCCGCTGGTCGGAGCGGTGCTCGTGGTGGTGTCGGGCGCCGTGCTGTTGGCCGCCGGGTTCACGGGCAGGACGCGGCTCAAGCGCCCAACAGAAGCGACCGCGTCGTCCGCCACGTCGTCTCGTCGGCGGCGGTGAGCAGGAGCCGCCCCTCCTCGTCGGGGCGGTAGGGGGTGCCCTCCGGTCGGAGACTCACCCCGCCCGCCTCGGTGAGCAGCAGGCCGCCGGGCGCGTGGTCCCAGGGCGTGGGATCGGCGAACAGCATGAAGTCCAGCTCGCCCGCCAGGAGCCGCGGGTAGTCCACTCCCACGCAACCGGAGCCGCCGTCGAGCAGAGCGAACCCCGGGACCGCGGCGTGCACGCGGTCGCGTTCCCGGGGAGACAGGAACCGGCGCTGGGTCATACCCCGCAGCTCGGCCGGGTCAGTGGGGGCCGGAGCGCGGTGCACCCGGACACCGTCGCGCCAGGTCCCCGAACCGAGTTCGGCCACGTGCACGGTGCCCTCGGTGGGTCTCAGGATCCAGGAGGCCACCGTCCGGCCCCCACGGACCAGTGCCGCCATGACGGCGAACCGGCGGTCACCGGCGGCGAAGTTGCGGGTGCCGTCCACGGGGTCGACCACCCAGGCGGTGGGCTCCCTGCCCAGGACACTGACGAGCCCGGGGTCGGCTGCCGTGGCCTCCTCACCCACCACCGGCGCGTCGAGCAGCTCACGGAGTCTGCGGCCGATCAGCTCCTCGGCCTCGCGGTCGGCCACGGTGACGATCTCACCGGGCGACTTCTCCGACACCTCGTCCTCGGACAGCGCACCGAAGCGCGGCAGGATCGTCGATTCGGCGGTCTCGCGGAGGATCGTGGTCACCGCGTCGATGTCGATGGTCATGACCGACACCCTAGGGCGCGGACCCTCAGTGACGGAGGCCGGACCGGAACGGCGGCGCTACTCCCAGCGGAACAGGCGGGAGGCCAGGAAACCGGCGACGGCCGTCCACACGACCAGCACCGCGAAGGCGCCCAGGCCGGGAAGGGACCCGTCGGTCAGCACGGCGCGCAGGCCCGAGCCGAGCGCGGTGATCGGCAGGACCGACACGGCCTGCTCCATCGGACCGGGGAAGCTGCTCGTGGGGAACAGGACCCCGCCCAGGCCCAGCATCAGCACGTACACCAGGTTGGCCCCGGCCAGGGTGGCCTCGGCGCGCAGCGTGCCCGCCATCAGCAGCGCCAGGGAACTGAACGCCGCCGTGGCCAGCAGGAGCAGCGCGAGCACGGCCAGCACACCCACTGGTTCCAGGGAGGGGGACCAGCCAAGGAACAGGGCCACCACGCACAACACGGTGATCTGGATGGCCTGCACACCCAGGACCGCCAGGGTCTTGGCCGCGAGCAGCCCGAAGCGGGACAGCGGTGTGGCGCCCAGGCGCTTGAGTACTCCGTAGCGCCGCTCGAACCCGGTCCCGATGGCCAGGCCGGTGAAGGAGGTGGACATGACCGCCAGGGCCAGGACCCCGGGGGTCAGCGCGTCCACGCGCGCGCCCTCGCCCACGTCGAGGACGTCGACCAGGCTGAACCCCACCAACAGCAGCACGGGGATGACCATCGTCAGCAGGAACTGCTCGCCGTGGCGCAGCATGACCCGCAGTTCCATCCCGGCCTGGGCCGCGACCATCCGCCACATCGGGGCGGCGCCGGGCGCCGGGGTGAACAGGCTCGCGTCGAGGGCGGGCTTCGGGGCGTCGGTGACGGCCGACGCGGCCGTCCCTGAGGTGTGCTCGGTCATCAGTCGCGCAGTTCCCGGCCTGTGGTTTCGAGGAAGACGTCTTCGAGGGTACGCCGCCGTACGCGCAGGTCCTCCGCCAGGACACCGGTCGAGGCGCACCAGGCGGTGACCGCGGCCAGGAACTCCGGGCCGAGGTCGTCGGGGTCGTCGGTGGCCACGGAGTACTCGTTCCGCCCCCCGGACTGGGTGGCGCTCACCCGGCCCCCGGCGGGCAGGGCCGCCTCCAGGGCCCCGGCGTCCACCGGTGAGGGGGTGGAGAAGCGGACCTCGCGCCGTCCCTGGGTGAGTTCGGCGGGGGTGCCCTCGGTCACCACCGCGCCCCGGTCGATGATCACCACGTGGTCGGCGAGCCGCTCGGCCTCCTCCATGTAGTGGGTGGTCAGGATCACGGCCACGCCAGCCTCGCGCAGTGCCGAGACCAGGTCCCAGGTGGCCATGCGCGCCTGCGGGTCCAGCCCGGCGGTGGGCTCGTCCAGGAAGACCAGTTCCGGGCGGCCGATCACCGCGCAGGCCAGCGAGAGTCGCTGCTGCTGGCCGCCGGACAGACGGCGGAAGGGGGTGCTGGAGACGGAGGTCAGACCCAGGCGCTCCAGGAGGAGGTCGGGGTCGATCGGTCTGGCGTGGAAGGAGGCCATGAGCCGCAGCCACTCGGCGGCACGGGCGCCGGTGGGCACCCCGCCGGACTGGGGCATCACGCCCACGCGGGGTTTGAGCTCGGTGGCGTCGGCGACGGGGTCGAGCCCCAGGACCCGCACCTTCCCGCCGTCCGCGTGGCGGAATCCCTCGCAGATCTCGATGGTGCTGGTCTTGCCCGCGCCGTTGGGGCCGAGCAGGGCGGTCACCGCGCCGCGGCGGGCGGTGAACGTGAGGCCGGTGACGGCCGTGGTGGCGCCGTAGCGCTTCACCAGGTCGACGACCTCGACGGCGGCTGTGTCCATGGGGCCTGAGTTTACGTGCGCCCGTGCTCCGCGCTTCACCACCCCGCCTTTCGGAGGGCTGGCCGCGTTCGGGCGCGGACCGAACGTCCCACTTCGGACAACCAGAACACGGCGGTGTTTTTGGTGCGGGTGGTGGAAGAATGGCGCATGGCCCCTGGTTGTGCCTGAGTGGCGTGGGCGCTGCCGGAGACCGGTCGGAGCTCGAACCGCGGCTCCCGCCAGGACTCGCCGACCTTCCGGCCACCCGGTTGGTCGGATGGTGATACCGCGATCTCACCCATTGGGAAATCGGATCGGCTTCGAAGCCTGTGAAAAGGGGGTCCGTGCGTCACTTCCGCGTGAACTCCCAGATTAGGCAAGCCTGACCTTCGTGATCAAGCGCATCGAGGCGGGTTTGCCTAGGTGGACTTATTTAGGCCACACTGATGTTGTCTAAAACCGAGAGCCGAACGACGAGCGGGAGGGGGACACTGTGTCGGACCTGTCCGGTACGCCCGGTGCGCCCCGACCTCTGAGCGGTCCCGATCACGGGACCCGTGCCCGCGTCGCCCGGCTCATCCTGGAAAAGGGTCCGATCACCGCCTCCGCACTGGGGGAACGGCTCGGACTCACCCCGGCGGCCATCCGCCGCCACCTCGACAACCTGACCGTCGAGGGCATGGTCGAGGCCCGCGACGCACGGCCCACGCACGGCCGACGCCGGCGGGGTCGTCCCGCCCGCGTCTTCGCCATCACCGAGGCCGGGCGTGACGCCTTCGTCCACGCCTATGACGATCTCGCCTCCAACGCCCTGCGCTTCCTGGCGCGGACCTCCGGTCCCGAGGCGGTCGGCGAGTTCGCCCGGAGTCAGGTCGCCGACCTGGAGCAGCGATACAAGCCCCTGCTGGACGCCGTACCCCAGGAACAGAGGGTCCGGCTGCTGGCGGAGGCGCTCTCCAACGACGGCTACGCCGCCACCTCGGGCCAGGCGCCCGCGCCGGGTGGCGGCGACCAACTGTGCCAACACCACTGCCCCGTCGCGCACGTGGCCGCCGAGTTCCCGCAGCTCTGTGAGGCCGAGATCGAGGCCTTCGCGCGGCTTCTGGGCACCCCGGTGCGCAGGTTGGCCACCATCGCCCACGGCGACGGTGTGTGCACCACGCACGTCACCCCACGGGGAGACGGGGCGAGCGGGGAGGACGGCACCCCCGCGTCCAAGAAGGCCATCCGCCAGCGGGCGGGCGGCTCAGTTCACCAGAAGGACGTCTGAGTCCAGGAGGAGTCCGCGCATGACTTCTGTCGCGCATCCCGAGCTCGAAGGGCTCGGAACATATGAGTACGGCTGGGCCGACTCCGACGTCGCCGGAGCCTCGGCCCGTCGTGGCCTGAACGAAGAGGTCGTCCGGGACATCTCGGACAAGAAGAGCGAGCCGGAGTGGATGACCAAGCTCCGCCTCAAGTCGCTGAAGCTCTTCGACAAGAAGCCCATGCCCGACTGGGGCGCGGACCTGTCCAAGATCGACTTCGACAACATCAAGTACTTCGTGCGGTCCACGGAGAAGCAGGCCACCTCCTGGGAGGACCTGCCCGAGGACATCAAGAACACGTACGACAGGCTGGGCATCCCCGAGGCGGAGAAGCAGCGCCTGGTCGCCGGTGTCGCCGCCCAGTACGAGTCCGAGGTCGTCTACCACCAGATCCGCGAGGACCTGGAGGAGCAGGGTGTCATCTTCCTGGACACCGACACCGCCCTCAAGGAGCACCCGGAGATCTTCGAGGAGTACTTCGGCTCCGTCATCCCGGCCGGTGACAACAAGTTCTCCGCGCTGAACACCGCCGTGTGGAGCGGCGGGTCGTTCATCTACGTGCCCAAGAACGTGCACGTGGAGATCCCGCTCCAGGCCTACTTCCGGATCAACACCGAGAACATGGGCCAGTTCGAGCGGACGCTGATCATCGTCGACGAGGGCGCCTACGTCCACTACGTCGAGGGCTGCACCGCGCCGATCTACAAGTCGGACTCGCTGCACTCCGCGGTCGTCGAGATCATCGTCAAGAAGAACGCCCGGTGCCGTTACACGACCATCCAGAACTGGTCGAACAACGTCTTCAACCTGGTCACCAAGCGCGCCATCGCCGAAGAGGGCGCGACCATGGAGTGGGTCGACGGCAACATCGGCTCCCAGGTCACCATGAAGTACCCGGCCGTCTACCTGATGGGCGAGCACGCCAAGGGTGAGACCCTCTCGATCGCCTTCGCGGGCGAGGGCCAGCACCAGGACACCGGCGCCAAGATGGTGCACTGCGCGCCCAACACGTCCTCGAAGGTCGTCTCCAAGTCGGTGGCGCGCGGCGGCGGCCGCTCCTCCTACCGCGGGCTGATCCAGGTCCAGGAGGGCGCCCACCTCGCCAAGTCCTCGGTGGAGTGTGACGCGCTGCTGATCGACACCATTAGCCGCTCCGACACCTACCCCTACAACGACCTGCGCGAGGACGACACCGAGCTCGCGCACGAGGCCACCGTCTCCAAGGTCAGCGAGGACCAGCTCTTCTACCTGATGAGTCGGGGGATGGGCGAGGAGGAGGCCATGGCCATGGTCGTCCGAGGTTTCGTGGAGCCCATCGCACGGGAGCTCCCGATGGAGTACGCACTGGAGCTCAACCGTCTGATCGAGCTCCAGATGGAAGGATCGGTGGGATAAGTTGACGACCGCGAACACAGAGCCCAAGGCGCACAGCCACGGGCTGGGGCAGATCCCTGTCTCCAAGCTCGACACGCACGGCTCCAAGGACGTGGACGCCTTCCCCGTTCCGAACGGGCGTGAGGAGGAGTGGCGGTTCACGCCGCTGCGCCGCCTCAAGGGTCTGCACGACTGGAAGGGTGTCGCCGACGGCACCGACGAGGTCTCCGTGGACGCCCCCGAGGGCGTCACCGTCGAGACGGTCGGCCGTGACGACGAGCGGCTGGGCAAGGCGGGCCTGCCCGTCAACCGCGTGATCGCGCAGGCCTACACGTCGTTCGAGAAGGCCACGGTCGTCACCGTGCCGCAGGCGCTGGCCGCCGACAAGGCGATCACCATCGACCGCAAGGGCCTGGGCGGCACCGCCTTCGAGCAGCTGCTCATCGACGTCAAGCCGCTGGCCGAGGCCACCGTGATCATCACGAACACCGGTACCGGTGTCCGCGCGGGCAGCCTCGACGTCCACGTCGGCGAGGGCGCCAAGCTCACGCTGATCTCCCTCCAGGAGTGGGACGACGACGCCGTCGAGGTCAGCCAGCACAACGCCCGGGTCGGCAAGGACGCCAGCCTCCGGTCGATCGTGATCACCCTCGGCGGTGACGTGGTCCGCCTGTCGCCGCGCGTGTCCTACGACGACCGGGGCGGCAACGCCGAGCTCTACGGGCTCTACTTCGCCGGTGACGGTCAGCACCACGAGCACCGCTCGCTGATCGACCACAACGTGTCCAACACCCGCTCGCGGGTGGACTACAAGGGCGCGCTGAACGGCAAGGACGCCCACGCGGTCTGGATCGGTGACGTGATCATCGGCGAGGGGACCACCGGTACGGACTCCTACGAGAACAACCGGAACCTCCAGCTCACCGACGACACCCGTGTGGACTCCGTGCCCAACCTGGAGATCTTCACCGGTGAGGTCGCGGGCGCCGGACACGCCAGCGCCAGCGGGCGGCTCGACGACATCCACCTCTTCTACCTGCGTTCTCGCGGTATCCCGGAGGAGGAGGCCCGTCGCCTCATCATCCGCGGCTACTTCCTGGACATCGTCAACCGCATCGACGACCAGGACCTGCGCGACCACGTCATGGAGAAGGTCGAGCGAAAGCTTTCCGCGCATGAGTGAGCAGGGCGGTTGGGTCAAGGTCGCCGAACTCGACGAGATCCCCGAGGAAGGTGTCCTGGGGATCGAGACCGACGACGAGACCCCCATCGCGCTGGTGCGCACCGAGGGCCAGCTCTACGCGCTGCGGGACGTGTGCTCGCACGCGGAGGTCCGCCTCTCGGAGGGCGAGGTCGAGGACGGCACCATCGAGTGCTGGCTCCACGGCTCGTGCTTCGACCTGCGCTCGGGGGCGCCGGTCAACCCGCCCGCGACCCAGCCGGTCCCCACCTACGACGTGAAGATCGACGGCGACGACGTGCTCGTGTCGCTGGATGACAAGAATTCCTGAGGCCTGAAATGACGAAGTTCGAAATCCGCGGTCTGCGCGCCGACGTCCTCATCAACGAGGACGAGCGGCAGGAGATCCTCAAGGGCGTTGACCTCACCATCAACTCCGGTGAGACCCACGCCATCATGGGCCCCAACGGCTCCGGCAAGTCCACTCTCGCCTACGCGATCGCGGGCCACCCGCGCTACGAGATCACCGAGGGCGAGGTCCTCCTCGACGGCGAGAACATCCTCGAGATGGAGGTGGACGAGCGGGCCCGCGCCGGCGTCTTCCTCGCCATGCAGTACCCGGTCGAGGTCCCGGGCGTGTCCATGTCCAACTTCCTGCGCAGCTCCGTCAGCGCTGTGCGCGGCGAGGCGCCCAAGCTCCGCCAGTTCTCCAAGGAGCTCCAGGGCGCGATGAAGGACCTGTCCATCGACTCGTCCTTCGCCGCCCGCGGCGTGAACGAGGGCTTCTCCGGCGGTGAGAAGAAGCGCCACGAGATCCTCCAGCTGGAGCTGCTCAAGCCCAAGGTCGCCATCCTGGACGAGACCGACTCCGGCCTGGACGTCGACGCGCTCAAGATCGTCTCCGAGGGCATCAACCGCGCCCAGGAGAGCAACGACCTCGGCGTCATGCTCATCACCCACTACACCCGCATCCTGAAGTACGTGCAGCCCGACTTCGTGCACGTCTTCTCCGGCGGCCGCATCGCCGAGTCCGGCGGTTCGGAGCTCGCCGACGTCCTCGAGTCCGAGGGCTACGAGCGGTTCGTGAAGGCGGGCGCGTAACCATGACCCTCCGCGAGCCCGGTCAGCCCGACACGGCTCCGCTCGACACGAAGGCGATCCGCGAGGACTTCCCGATCCTCTCCCGGACCGTCCGTGACGAGCGCCCGCTGGTGTACCTCGACTCCGGGGCGACCTCGCAGAAACCGCGCCAGGTGCTGGACGCCGAGCGCGGGTTCTACGAACGCCACAACGCGGCGGTGCACCGTGGGGCGCACCAGCTCGCGGAGGAGGCCACCGACGCCTACGAGTCGGCGCGGGAGACGATCGCCAGGTTCGTCGGCGCCGACTCCGACGAGGTGGTGTTCACCAAGAACGCCACCGAGGCGGTGAACCTGGTCGCGTACGCGATGAGCAACGCGGCCACGGCCGAGGAGGGCCTGCGCCGCTTCCAGGTCGGTCCCGGCGACGAGATCGTCGTGACCGAGATGGAGCACCACGCCAACCTGGTGCCCTGGCAGCAGCTCTGCCAGCGCACCGGCGCGACGCTGCGCTGGTTCCCGGTGACCGACGAGGGCCGGCTGGACCTGTCGGACCTGGCCGAACTGGTCAACGAGCGCACGAAGCTGGTGGCGTTCGCGCACCAGTCCAACGTGCTCGGGACCGTGAACCCGGTGGCCACGATCACCGCGCGGGCCCGGGAGGTCGGCGCGCTGGTGCTGCTGGACGCCTGCCAGTCGGTGCCGCACATGCCGGTGGACGTCCGTGAACTCGACGTGGACTTCCTGGCCTTCTCGGGGCACAAGATGCTCGGTCCCAACGGGATCGGCGTGCTCTGGGGACGCCGGGAGCTGCTCGCCGCCATGCCGCCCTTCATCAGCGGTGGTTCGATGATCGGCGTCGTGCACATGAGCCACTCGACCTGGGCGGACCCGCCGCAGCGCTTCGAGGCCGGTGTGCCGATGGCCCCGCAGGCCGTCGGCCTGGCCGCGGCCTGTGACTACCTCTCCGAGGTGGGCATGGACCGGGTCGCCGCGCACGAGCACGAGCTCACCGAGTACGCGCTCAAGCAGGTCGGCGCGGTCGAGGGCGTGCGGATCGTGGGCCCGACCGAGGCGGTCGACCGGGGCGGCGCGGTGTCGTTCGTCGTGGACGACATCCACCCGCACGACCTCGGGCAGGTGCTGGACGACAGGGGCGTCGAGGTCCGGGTCGGTCACCACTGTGCCTGGCCACTGCACCGCAAGCTCGGTATCGTCGCGACCACACGCGCGTCCTTCTACCTCTACAACACGTTGGAGGACGTGGACGCGCTGGTGGAGGCCATCCGGGCCGCCCAGAGGTTCTTCGGGACCCGGGACTAGTACGAGGATTCTGCCTGACCATGCAGTTGGACGCGATGTACCAGGAAATCATCCTGGACCACTACCGGAACCCGCACCACAAAGGGCTGCGCGATCCGTACAACGCCGAGGCGCACCACATCAACCCCACCTGTGGGGACGAGGTGACGCTCCGGGTGACGCTGACCCCTGACTCCGGTTCGGAGCTGGACGAGAGAGCCGTCGTCAGCGACGTCTCCTACGAGGGGATGGGCTGCTCGATCAGCCAGGCCAGCACCTCGGTGCTGACCGACCTGCTCATCGGCAGGACGGTGGCTGAGGGGATGACGACCCTGGACGCGTTCACCGAGCTGATGCAGTCCAAGGGCAAGGGTGAGCCGGACGAGGACGTGCTGGAGGACGCCGTGGCGTTCGTCGGCGTGTCCAAGTACCCGGCTCGGATCAAGTGCGCCCTGCTGGGGTGGATGGCCTGGAAGGACGCGGTGTCGCAGTCCTTGGAGAAGGAAGGCGCCTGAATGAGCGACAACGAGACCACGAAGACCGAGACCGCCGAGAAGCCCGAGGCCGCTCCGCTCTCTCCTGAGCAGGAGGCGCTGGCCGAGGAGATCGGAGAGGCGCTCAAGGACGTGATCGACCCGGAGCTCGGCGTGAACATCGTCGACCTGGGTCTGGTCTACGGGGTGAACCACGACGACGAGTCGATCACCCTGGACATGACCCTGACCAGTGCGGCGTGCCCGCTGACCGACGTGATCGAGGACCAGGCCAACAGCGCCCTGGACGAGTTCGAGCGCGAAGTGAAGATCAACTGGGTCTGGATGCCGCCGTGGGGTCCGGACAAGATCACCGACGACGGCCGGGACCAGCTGCGCATGCTGGGCTTCAACGTCTGATCCGACCCTGTCGGAGCGCGGGCCGGGACCCCCTGGGGTTCCGGCCCTTCGTGTGTCCGGGGTTGCTGGCGCCCACGTTCAGCACCGGTGCCGGTCGAGACCGGCCAACTCCTGCACCTCGTGTGCGACGTCGTGCGGTGTGCGTGCCGGTCTTCTGAAGGGGATGCGGACGTCGTGGTCGCCGTCCGGGCCCTCCAGCCGCAGCCGCAGGCCGTGCCGGTCCACCCCGAGCGGTCGGGGCCGTCCCGGCGGGAGCTGGGCTCCGCAGTGGTTGACCAGCGCCCAGAGCACGTCGGGGTGGTCGTCCTCCAGGTGACGCAGCCAGGGACCCTCCCAGCGGCCGAAGGGGTCGGCCGCCGCGTCCGTGAACTCCTCCGAGTGCAGCAGGTGGCAGCCGTCGTGGTCGGAGTGGATGATCAGGTGGGGGTCCATGACGATCAGGGTGCGGCCGTGGCCCAGGTCGAGCAGGCGTTCGTCGGGGTCGTCGGCCAGGGCGGAGAGCGCGCGGTCGCGGGCCTCGCGTGGGGAGGGGACGCGCAGCTCGCCGCTGATCCAAAGCAGGGACCGGGTCGGGTCGCGCAGGTCCACCGGGGCCGTGTCGGTGAACTCGATGGTCGCCTCCAGCACCCCCTCACCGATCTCGGCCAGGACGCGGTGCTGGTCGGGGACGAGCAGGGTGACCTCGCCCTGGAAGGTGGTGTGGCAGACGGCTCCGGTCAGGTGCAGGGAGACGTCCGCGCTGGTGACCGTGGCCGGGTTGGGGCGGGAGAGAACGGAGCGCGCCCGCTCGGCGGGGGAGGGCGTGAGGGAGTTCGGGTACGACAGCAGGAGGACCACCTCAAATCAATTAGGTAAGGCTAACCTACATCCTGCGGCTTCGGTTCGGAACCCCTCACACGCGCCAACGACGAGGGGCCGCACCGGAACGTGTCCGGTGCGGCCCCTCGTGACCAGGTGTCTAGTGCGTGGCGAACATGGCCGAGCGCAGCTCCCCGGCGATGTCCTCGTCCCCGCGCATGGAGAGCGCCTCCAACAGCGCCTGCGGGTCCGCCAGCGACTCGTCGCCGTTGTCGGTGATGCGACGCGACAGGATCCTGAGCGCATCCTCCGTGGCGGCCGGTGCGGTGTACCCGATCAGGTGCAGCGCACGCGCGGCCGGAGGGTGCCCGCTGAGGTCCCCGGCGGGCAGCTTGCGTGCGTCCAGACGGTCGCCGGAGACCGTGATGAACATACGGTCACCCGGCTGGGCGGCCTGGCGACGCAGCAGCGGGCGAAGGGAGTCGAAGGCGGGCTGGTCGCGCCAGACCAGCACGAGCAGGTCGGCGCCGGGAGCGGTGAGGCAGAGCAACCGGCCGGGCTGCAACCCCAGATGGGTGGCGTATCCGGTGGGTACGGCCACCGGCGCGCCGTTGAGGTGGTCCGCGGTGATGTCGATGCGGTGCCACCAGCGCCCGTCCGGAGCACGGAAGCAGCGGGCCGAGGCGGCCGGGTCGCTCGCGCCGGGGCGGACCGGGGCGGCGTGCGCCGGGTGCGCCACGGGCGCAACCGGTGGCGGGGCCAACGGTACGGGCGGGAGGTCGGGCACGAACCCGCCCTGGTCGTGGGCGGGTCTGTGGTGGTGGACGTGTTCGGGGGCGTGGGTGACGGGCTCGGGACCCGGCTGGCCGTCGGGGCGGCGCCGGATCGGTAGGCCGTTCTCGGTGGTGGCGCCGGACCCCTCGGTGGAGTGGCCGTCGCCGGGGGCCTCCATGGGGACGGAGGTGTCCACGTACACCTGGCCGTCGCGCAGGCTCACCCCGGGGGTGCTGAGCAGCCAGGCGCGCAGCTCCTGCTGGCGAATGCCGATCCGGCCCAGGCGGATGCTCGCCTCGGTCAGGTTGGGCGCGTCGCCGCCCAGCAGCTCACGGGTCTGCCACCGCAGCTTGTGTGGGTCGTCGGCGATGAGCCAGCCGTTGTGCATCCGCCGGTCCGTGAACAGGGTGATGATCACGCGCCACAGCGGCGTGTGCAGCGTGGGCACGTCCACCGGGTGGTCGGGGTGCGCGTTGATGAGCCGGTCGATGGTGGTCGCCGAACCGAGCTGCTCGGACAGTTCGCGCAGGTGCCTGGTGATGGAGGCGCCCTCGGGGGAGCCCAGCCAGCGCAGGAGGCGCTCCTCCACCTTGCGTTGGGCTCCGCGTATCTCGGTCACGTCCACCGAGATCTGTTCGGAGAGCACGCGGATGCTGATGGGGTCGGTGGCGAAGAGCCGCTCGGCGGCCACCGTCCGCTCCAGCTCGGGCCAGGAACGGAACATCTCCTCGACCTGGTCCACCAGCGGGTGCTGGCCCAGGACGGGTGCCGGGGGCTCCTCGACCCGTTCGGGGGAGGGCGCCTTGGTCCTGCTGAAACTGGGGCGGCGCAGGGTGCGTCCGGGGCCCAGGAGCGAGCTGCGGAACTGCGAACGCAGGTCTCCGACACCGCTGGACGTGGGAGCGGCGGCCTCGCTGCTCACAGCCTCGGCGCTCAGTGCCGATCCGGGGATCATCGCCGCCGAGCTGACCATGCCGCCGACCGCCGCAGGGGCCTCCGCCACGGGGGCGGGACGCTGCTCGACGTGTTCGACGATGGGCTGCTCCTGGTCCCGCTGGGCACGTAGGGCGCGCAGGGTCCGGATCGCGCGGGTGGCCGGGGTCTGCGGTGGGTTCGCCGGGTCCTCGGAGTCGCCGTCCCCGCTGGGCGCGTCACCGGTTCCGGTGGCGGTCTCCAGGTAGTCCAGCGCGCTGCGCACGTGTTCGGGAGCGGAGTCGGGCAGCCAGTGCGCGATGGTGCGCACGGCCTCCGTCATCAGCGCGGGGGAGGGGGTGGGGCCTCCGGGGAGCTCGCAGCAGGGTTGGAGCGCACGCCAGGCGACGGTGCTCACGATGTCCAGGACACCGCAGCCCGAGAGCCGCCACTCGTGCATCTCCTGGGGGCTGGACGCGATGAGGCGGTCCCAGTCACCGGCGGTGGCGAAGACCGCGCCGCGGACCGGTTCGGCGAGGTCGGAGCAGTCCACGTGCTGGGTGCGCAGGCTCGGCAGGAACTCGGAGAGGGCGATGTGCCCCCAGTGTTCGACCGCGAGGCGGGCCAGGCCGTTGGCGAGCCAGGGAGGGCCGGCGATGTCCAGGACGCGGGTGACGGGCAGCGAGTACCACCAGCCGTCGATGAGACGGTCGTGGTGGAGCAGGGGTGCCACATCCGGCGATCTCGACCACCGCAGGGCGGGTGCGAGGTCGACGAGGCAGATCGGAGAGACGGCGTTCATCCGCTGGGGACCTCGACCTCCTGGTGTCTGCACGTGAATTGGGGAGGAACCGCACGGGCCTTCGGTTCGATGCACCACAGTACGCGCCCTTGACCCGGAGGAGGACGGATCTTGAACCGGCTCGGTCGTTCCGCGTGGGGGCACGGCGGGCCGAGGGACAGGGGTGCCGTGAGCACTTCTCCGAGATCGTACGTGCCCCGGGCGCTCATGGGTAGTCCCAGGGTGACCGGGTCCACCGATACCCGGAGGTGACCTCGGCGTGTGATCACCGTGACAAAGGAGTTTCGCCCTGAAAGGCCATCAAGCGCTGTGAGTTACCTCATAGCGGACTTTCGGCTCTTCTCGGGCGCTCCGGGCGTTGTCCTCTCAGCGCTCCGGGGCCGTGTGTGAGCCCGGCGCGCTGACGTTCGGCGCGGGTATGCTGGATGGGCACTGTCCTCGCCCGAGCGCCCCCCGGCCGGGTGCCCGCGACGCGGCTCACCTCGGGGCCGACGGTGCTCGGACATTCGGGCCAGCGGCACACCGCGACCCGCCCAAGACTTCCGTTCCCACGCACCCCGGCGCATGGCAGGCGCGGGGACGGTCGATCCGGATGATTGGTTGACGTGACAGACCTTGAGATGAATCCCCCCGCTGCTGCGCCCGCGGACAGACCGGAGCTCATCCGGTCCTACGTGGCGATCGGTGACAGCATCACAGAGGGGATGGAGGACGACAGCGGCCCCGGCGGCGAGTACCGGGGGTTCGCGGACCGCCTCGCCGAACACCTGGGCACGCTCTCCCCGGACTTCCGCTACGCCAACCTCGGCGTCCGAGGGCGTCGGATGAAACACATCTTCGGTGAACAGCTCGAACAGACCCTCGCCTGGAAGCCCGACCTGGTCACCGTGCTCGCGGGCGGCAACGACGTCCTCCGCCCCGGCGGCGACCTCGACGAGCTGGCCGAGAAGTTCGAGTGGGGTGTGCGCCAGCTGCGCGACGCGGGCATCCGCGTGGTGATCCTCGCGGGCCACGACACCGGGTGGATCCCCGTCCTGCGCCTGTACCGGGGCCGGATCGCGGTGTTCAGCATGCACATGCGGGCCGTGGCCGAACGCACCGGGACCGAGATCGTCGACCTGTGGGCGCTCAACGCCCTCAACGACCCACGGGCCTGGAGCGACGACCGGCTGCACCCCAACGGCGCCGGACACCAGATCGTCGCGGCGCGCGTCGCCGACCTGCTCGGACACCCGATGGGTCCGCCCGAGTCCTGGACCGACCCGTGGGCGACCCCGCCCCAGCAGCTGCCCCGCATCCTGCGCCGCAGGGAGGGCCGCCGTTGGGCCCGCCAGTACCTCGTTCCGTGGCTGCGCCGCCGTGCGATGGGCCGCTCCTCCGGTGACGGCCTGCTGCCCCGCCGTCCCGAGCTGGACTACCTGCACGACGAGCAGACCCGCGACCAGCTGCGGGAGGAACTGCGCAGGAGCGGGGCGGACACGCACTACAACGACTACTCGGCGGACGACACACCCCCGACCAGCAGCCCCTCGGGCACCAAGGGCCCCGAGCCCCTGCGCTGACCCCACCGGATCCGCGTACCCCCGCCGTGGCCGCGCCCCCTGTCCCCAGGGGTGGCGGCCACGGCGCCGTCCAGGGGCGGCGGGGCCGTGGGGAGCCCGGTGGTGGGGGAACGGGCTCCCCGCTCCCACCGGGTTCACTGGCGGGACAGCGACTGGATGAGGTCGCTCACGTGCACGACCCCCACGCACTGGCCGTACGGGTTCGTCACGATCAGGTCGTCGTAGACCCGCTCGCGGTCCCGCCCTGCCACTCGCAGCGCCGAGATCGCCGACATCCACGCGGGCACCGTCCGGGGCGACTCCGCCAGCCGCAGGGCCGGGCGCTTGGCGTGCAGCGCGTGCCCGTACCGTCCGGTCACCGACAACAGGAACCGGGTCCGGTCGATGACACCCGTCGGCCGCTCCCGGTGGTCGATGAGGACCACGCTGTTGAGCGCGGTGTCGCCGGTGAACGCCTCAAGGACGTGCTCGCCCGTGGACTCGGCGTCGAAGTCCAGCGGAGGCACCATGAACTCGGTGACCCTGGGACCGGCGTCGGTGTCGTCCAGGGCGGTGGCCGCCGGTTCCGGCACCGGGGTCACCCTCTCGCCGGGCCGCCAGTCCGGTTCGGCGAAGAACGCACCGCTGCCCAGCCGTACCCCGCACTCGCGCAGGCGCACGATCTCCTCACCCCGGGCCACGCCGGAGGCCATCGCGTACACGCCGCTGCTGCGCCCGATCCGGGCCAGCCCGTCCACGATCCCCCCGTTGCGCTGGTCGCCGTCGATCCCCGACACCAGGACCGGGTCCAACCGGATCAGGAACGGGGTCGCCTCCACGATCAGGTCCGGCCGGGCCATCGCGGTGCCGAAGCCGCAGCGGAACCCGAGCGAGCGCAGCCCCGAGACGGCCGTCAGCACGCAGGCCCGGGGCAGGTCCACCAGGTCCGCAGTGAGCATCAGGGTGACGTCGCGCGGGCGGCGACCGGCCCGGCGCAGCGCACCCTCGACCAATCCGGGCAGATCGGTGCCGTCGACGAGCGCGGACGAGGGCAGCGGCAGGACCAACGGCAACAGGCTCTCGACACCGGCCCCGGCACGCACCAGCGAGGCCAGCCACTCGGCCACCATCGCCGACCCGCCGCCCTTCCCGTCCGGGCGGCCCAGCCCCGCCGGTACGGCGGCCACGACCTCAACGGCCACCACGGCACCGGAGTCCAGGTCCACGACGGGGCAAAAGGCCGGGCCGCGACGACGACGGCCGGGCCGGTCGTCGTCGCCGGGGCACGGTGGGGCGTGTGACTGGGGCAGTGTGGACACGTCATCCATGGTCGCGCGCGGGACGCGCCCACCTGAAGACCCTCGCGGCGGAGTTCAACCGTTCTTGCGGCACGGGCCGCCGAACGTTCACGAACGGTTGACCGAGGTCACGGACACGACAGTGGGCGTCACCGTACGGTGACGCCCACTGGAGGACCAGGTGCCGCAGCGCGGGGGCGCGGCCGGTCGGATCAGGCGCGGCGGAAGGCCACGGCGATGTTGTGGCCGCCGAAGCCGAAGGACTCGTTGACGGCGGCGACGTCCCCGCTCGGCATCTCCCGGGGCTTGTCGCGGACGATGTCCACGGCCACCTCGGGGTCGAGCTCGGAGATGTTGATGGTCGGCGGGATCAGGCCCTCATGCAGGGCCAGGATCGTCGCGATCGACTCCACCGCGCCCGCGCCGCCCAGGAGGTGCCCGGTCATGGACTTGGTGGAGGTCACCGTGACGCGGTCGGCGGCGGAGTCGCCCAGCGCCGTGCGGATCGCCCGGGTCTCGCCGACGTCCCCGGCCGGGGTCGACGTGGCGTGCGCGTTGACGTGCACGATGTCGCTCGGCTTGAGGTCGGCGTCGGCAAGCGCCTGGGTGATGGCGCGGGCCTGACCGGCGCCCTCGGGGTCGGGCATGACGATGTCGTGGGCGTCGTCGGTGTAGCCGACGCCGGCGGCGTGGGCGTACACGTGCGCGCCGCGCTTGGCGGCGTGCTCGGCCGACTCCAGGATGAGGATGCCCGCGCCCTCACCCATGACGAAGCCGTCGCGGTCCTTGTCCCAGGGACGGGAGGCGGTCTGCGGGTCCTCGTTGCGCGTCGACAGCGCGCGCATGGAGGCGAAGGAGGCGATGTTCAGGGGGTGGATCGCGGCTTCGGTGCCGCCCGCGATCACCACGTCGGCCCGGCCGGCGCGGATCATGTCCACACCGTTGGCGATGGCCTCGGCGCTGGAGGCGCAGGCACTGACGGGGGCGTGGGCGCCCGCGCGCGCGGTGAACTCCAGGGCCACGGCGGCGGCCGGGCTGTTGGGCATGAGCATGGGCACGGTGAACGGGGAGACCCGCTTCCAGCCCTTCTCACGGAAGGTGTCGTACTGCTCCAGGATGGTGAGGATGCCACCGATCCCGCTGGAGACCACCACACCGAGACGGAGGGGGTCGACGTCGGGGGTACCCGCGTGGTCCCACGCCTCCTGCGCGGCGATGAGGGCGAACTGCTGGGTCCGGTCGAGGCGGCGCAGCCTGGGGCGCGGCAGCTTCTCGGAGGGTTCCTGCGCGATCCGCCCGGCGAAGTGCACCGGAAGCTTCTCGTGCCAGTCCTCCGGCAGCATGCTGATCCCGGAGCGGCCGTCGAGGAGCGCGGACCATGTGGTCGCGACGTCACCCCCGAGGGGGGTGGTGGCGCCGAGGCCGGTGACGACGACATCGGTCTTGGACATGATCCGATCGCCCTTCTCGTGGGTCGATCCCGGCGCGTGTGCCGGGAGGCGTGGCGAATGAGTGGGTCTGGGGCGTCCTGGTGGGGACTGGCGGGCCGCCGGGCCGGAGTGTGGCCCGGCGGCCGGACACGCTACTTCTGGATGAAGTTGATGACGTCCTGGACCGTCTTCAGGTCCTTGAGCTGGTCGTCGGGGATCTCGACGCCGAACTTGTCCTGCGCGGCGACGGCGATCTCCACCATGGACAGCGAGTCGATGTCCAGGTCGTCCACGAAGGTCTTCTCCGGGGTGACCTCGGCGGGGTCGGTGCCGACGATCTCCTCGACGATCTCGCCGAGGCCCTTGAGGATGTCCTGCTCGCTGTGCTCGGCCATGTTGTTTCTCCTTGCTTGACGCTTGACGAATGTGGTGTCGGGTGGCGGTCCCGAACGGGAGCGGGCGAGCCCGCCCGGCCGGGACCGGAAGGATCAGGGGATGCGGATCACCTGTGCGGCGTAGACCAGGCCCGCACCGAATCCCAGAGTGAGCACGATGCTCCCCGACGGCAGTTCCCCGCGTTCGACCATGCGCGACAGCGCGAGAGGGATCGAGGCGGAGGAGGTGTTGCCCGCGGTGACGATATCGCGGGCCACGAGCGCCTGCGGCGCCCCCAGCTTGCGCGCGATGGACTCGACGATCCGCAGGTTGGCCTGATGGGGAACGAAGGCGGTGAGCTCGGACGGCTCCACGCCAGCGCGCTCCAGGGCCTCCAGGGCCACCTTGTACAGCTCGGTGGTGGTCCACCGGAAGACGGCCTGGCCCTCCTGGTGGAGGTACTTGCCCTCACGCAGGTGGATCGTGTCGGCGCGTTCGCCCGAGGAACCCCAGACGACCGGTCCGACACCGTGGTCCTCGGAGGCCGAGACCACGGCGGCCCCGGCACCGTCGGCGAAGATCACACAGGTGGACCGGTCCTGCCAGTCCACCCAGTCGCTGAGCTTCTCCGAGCCGATCACCAGGACGTTGCGGGAGCTTCCGACCCGGACGGAGTCCGAGGCCAGCCCCAGCGCGTAGACGAAGCCCGCGCAGGCCGCGTTGACGTCGAAGGCACCCGGGGCGGCGATGCCGAGCCGGGCGGCGACGGTCGCCGCCGTGTTGGGGATCTGGTCCTGCACGGTGCAGGTGGCCACGATCACCAGGTCGATGTCCTCGGGGGAGAACCCGCCCGCGGCGAGCGCCTTGCCTCCGGCGGCCACGGCCATGCTCGCCACGGTGTCCTCGGGACCCGCGACGCGACGCTCCCTGATGCCCACACGGCTCTGGATCCACTCGTCACTGGTGTCGACACGGGCTTCCAGATCGGCGTTGGTCACGACCCGCGACGGCTGGTACTCGCCGAAGGAACGGATCGAGGCGCCGCCGGGTGCGCTCGGGACGTTGAACATGCTCAGCCTTCCTGCTGGCCGCTCGCGGGGGAGATGGTCCCCGCGTGCTCCTTGATGAGGGCACCGGCGCGTTCGAGGTCGTCGGGGGTCTTCACCGCGAGGATCTCGATGCCGCGCAGCGCACGCTTGGCGAGCCCGGTGAGGGTACCCGCCGGGGTCAGCTCGATGAACGCGGTCACTCCGAGGTCGGCGAGCGTGTCGGTGCACGCGTCCCAGCGGACCGGAGAGGAGATCTGCGAAACCAGACGCTCCAGGTACTCGGCGCCGCTGTCGACCACGGCGCCGTCCGCGTTGGACAGCAGTCGAACGCTGGGGTCGGCCGGGGTGAGGCCCTGGGCGGCGGCCCGCACCCGCTCCATGGCCGGGGCCATGTGCTCGGTGTGGAACGCGCCCGCGACGGACAGGGGACGCAGCCGGGCCCGCTCGGGCGGGTTCTCGGCGAACGCCGCCAGCTGGGCGCTGGTACCGGCGGCCACGATCTGCCCGGAGCCGTTGTCGTTGGCCGGGGTCAGACCGGCGGCCTCGATGGCGGCCAGCACGTCCTCGCGCTGACCCCCCAGGACCGCGGTCATCCCGGTCTCGGTGCGGGCGGCGGCGTCGGCCATCCCGCGGCCGCGCTCGGCGACCAGGGCCAGCGCGTCCTTGGGGGAGAGCACACCGGCCAGCGCGGCGGCGGTGAACTCACCGACGCTGTGACCGGCCGTCGCGTCCACGAGGGAGGACGAGGCGGGCAGCGGTGCCCCGGGGGCGGACGGCGGGCCGAGCAGCGCGGTGGCGGCCGCCAGACCGGCGCTGACCAGCAGCGGCTGGGCGACGGCGGTGTCACGGATCTCGTCCGCGTCCGCCGTGGTGCCGTAACGCACGAGGTCGAGACCGGTCACCTCGGACCACGACGCGAACGTCTCGGCCATGCCGGGGAGTTCGAGCCACGGGGAGAGGAATCCGGGAACCTGGGCGCCTTGGCCTGGAGCAACGATTACAAGCACGACATCAACCTTGCCCTGTAGGAGATCACCAGTTGGATGGGGAGAGACACGAAGTTCACCGGACACCGTTTGTAGGTAATCCACAAAAGGACGCCGGTCATGTGCCCACAAACCCGAAACAGGTGGAGGAGATCACTTTCCGACGGTACGCGGGGCCGTCCGCGGCTCCCTCCCGGACCGGGTCGACCCGGGGGGTGACGGCCGACACGGAGGCGAACCCGGGACCGTGTGCGGAGAGGATGCGAACCTAGACGAGTGAACACCGAACCCCGACCGACCGAGGACGGCGCGAGCGCGCCGACCGGGAGCGGCGCCCCACAGGACAAGATCCGCGCCGAGACCGTACGACGCCTGGAACGCTCCATGGGAGCGCTGGGCACCGCCGCCGTGAGCCGAATGGAGGAGCGGCTCGGCTGGTTCCGCCGGATGTCGGCCCAGGACCGCTCCTGGATCGGCCTCGTGGCCCAGTCCGGGGTCGCCGCCTTCGTGGACTGGTTCCGTGACCCCGACCGCGGTCGGCCCGCGATCACGGTGGAGGTGTTCGGCACCGCCCCGCGCGAACTCACCCGCTCGGTCTCCCTCCAGCAGACCGTCGACATGATCCGCGTGGTCATCGAGGTGGTGGAGAACCAGGTCGACGACCTGGCCGCTCCCGGAGGCGAACAGCAACTGCGCGAGGCCATGCTCCGCTACACGCGCGAGGTGGCCTTCAGTTCGGCCAAGGTCTACGCCCGCGCGGCCGAGGCCCGTGGCGCCTGGGACGCGCGGCTGGAGGCGCTGATCGTCGACGCGCTCCTGCACGGCGACCAGGTGGAAGGGCTCCAGACCTGGGGTTCGGCGCTGGGGTGGTCGCACACGCCGGTGATCGCGATGGCCGGGGACATCGGCGACGAGGACGGCGGGAAGGTCATGGACGACCTGCGTTCGGCCGCGCGCCGTCTGGGCTACGACGTCCTGGCGGGCATGCAGGGGCGCCGAGTGGTCGTGGTGGTGGGGGTGGGTGACCGCCACCCGGTCGACGATCTCCCGATCGAACCCGTGGAGCCCCTGGCGGGGTTGTTCGGGGACGGGCCCGTTGTGGTGGGCCCGGCCGTGGCCGACCTGCACGCGGCGGGTTCGTCGGTGCGGTCGGCGGTGAACGGTCTGCGGGCCGCGGTGGCCTGGCCGGACGCGCCCCGGCCCGTGCTCGCGGACGACCTGCTGCCCGAGCGCGCGCTGGAGGGTGACGCCGAGGCCCGGCAGCAGCTGGTGACGGAGGTGTACCTGCCCCTCCAGGGAGCCGGTTCGCCTCTGCTGGACACCTTGTCGGTGTACCTGGAGCACGCCTCGTCGCTGGAGGCCACCGCGCGCATGCTCTTCGTGCACCCGAACACGGTGCGCTACCGGCTGAGCCGGATCTCCGAGCTCACCGGGCACATCCCCTCGGACGGCCGCGGCTCCTTCGTGCTCCGGGTCGCGGTCGCCCTCGGCCGTTTGTCCGAAACCCGTGACGGAACACTCTGATGTCCGGTGTCGGCCAAGTACGAGAGAGTGACCTCCACCACGTCGTAATCTGATCGTTGCCTCCCTTTTCCGTTGGTTTATGGAAGTTTCACCAGCGTCGGGTAGGTGTGTAACTGACTGTGCGCGCCCGGGGACTACGCGAAAAGAGATAGCTTTGATACGGGCAGGTTGCAGGTGGAGCCACAGACGACGAAAACCCTCGGGCGTCGCTCCCCGCACCGCTCCGTCACGACGTTCTTGGGGGGTCCAACGCTGTGGTCGAGCGACCGAGGAAGAGGTTCCGGATACTACGCCCGGTGATCGATTTCGTACTCCAACCCACGCAGGAGGGTGAGCTGCGCAGACGGGTGCTGTTCTGGCTCCCCGCGCCGCTCCCGGTCCTGGGACTGGTGTACCTGCTGGTGGGCGGGGCGATGTCCGCCGCCGGATGGACGATACTGCTGGCCGCGAGCGTGGGCGTGGGAACGCTGCTGCTCGCGGTGATCGTGCAGCCCACCCCGCTTCCCGAGGGGCTGGCCCCACCGGTCTCGGCCCGCCGCTCCCTGCACCGGTTCCGGCAGTTCACCCAGTTGCGGGTGGCACTGGCCCTGGTACCGGTGGTCATCGGCGCCGCCGCCGCGATCGCGGGCGGAGGCATGTACCCGCTGTTCGCCGCGCTGGCCCTGGCCTGGCCGCAGCTGCTGCTGGCCATGCCCACGTTCTTCACCATCACCAAGGCCCGTCGCGCCATGGAGGCCTGGGGCACCACCGCCTACCTGTGGCACGCCCTCTCACGCCCCGCCAGGGTCACCTGGCCGGTCCTCACCCCGCTGGCCCGCTCCTACCGCGCCTGGCGCACCGACCGCGCCCGCCGTCTGGCCCGCCAGAAGCAGGAGGACCAGCAGCAGGACCAGGCGTGGAAGGAGGCCGTCGACGAGGAGAAGCGCAACCCCACCGAGACGGCGGCCCCCGTCGGGGACGAGCCCGGGACCGAGGGGCCCCGGCTCCAGCGCACCCGCAAGCTGCACGCCCTCCCCGAGGAACTGGACGACCAGGACAACGAGCCCACCACGCTGCTGCCCAAGCCCGAACTGGTCGAGACCGAGGACACCCCCTCGGCGGGATCGGGCACGCGCGGCACGGTCAACCGGGCCGCACGGCAGCTCCTGGAGGAGGGTGGCGCGCTCGGCCTGAGCGTGCGCAACCGGCGTCGAGGGCACGCCAACCGCCGTCCGCCCTCGCACAAGCCCTAGGGCCATCCGTCCGGACTCCCGGCACGAGCGGTCCGAAGCAGCTCCGGCGGCGCCTAGACGGGCGCCGCCGGAGCTGCTTCGTTTTCCAGGGTTCAGACACGGGTGCGGCGTCGGACCTCGGGAAGGGCGTCGTCCCCGCCCTGCGGGCAGTGGTACCAGAGGGCCTCGGCCTCGCGGCCCTCGAAGACCACCTCACCGATGGTGTTGCCGAAGTAGGGCCGCTCCTCCAGAGCCCAGGACAGCGGGCTGCGGCGCACCCCGGCCAGTCGTGTCATGACCCTCCCTGCGACGTGCAGGGGCCAGCTCGCGGACAGCGTGGCGGCACGGCGCAGGTTGGGAGGGAGCTGGTTGCACAGCGCGGAGGAGACCAGCTGGGCGACCCGGGAGGTCGTGTGCCCCTCGCGCGCACGCGCACGCGCCAGATAGGAGAAGTGGACGTCCCCGCCGAGCAGGAGGACCGTGGCGGGCGCCGGACCCCGAGCGCCACGGGCGACGTCGAGTACGGCGTCCGCGAGTCGGTGGAAGGAGTACTGGAAGGCGCCCCAGTGCTCCAGGTCCAGTGCCTGGCGCAGGCGCTCCGCGGGGCCCCGCGCGGCCGAACCCCAGGCCCCCGCGCACACGGCCTCGTTCCAGGCCTCCAGGTGGTGCACGGAGGGCGGCAACAGGATCGGAACAGTGGAGGCCACCACGAGGTGGTCGGGGCCGCCGGTGAGGTGCCGGTCCAGCCAATCGTGCCCCTCGGCGCCCAGGATGGACCGTGAGCCGCCGGAGGGGTCGTCCTCCTCCAGTGACCGGCCGCAGCGGGTGTCGGCGACCAGGACCCGCACGTCGCCCAGGTCGTGGTGGTGGCTCCACCGGTACGAGGAGGGCTCGTCGTGCGCACGCCAGGCGAAGGAGTCCACGGTGTCACCGGCGTCGGTTCCGCGATCGCGGTGGTCCCGCACGGACGCCCACAGTGGGTCCTTGGCGCGCGCCTCGGGGGAGAGGTTGCCCACGTGCTGGTACACCCAGTAGGCGCCGATGCCGCTGGTCACCCGGGTGCGCCACCACGGCTTCCGGTCCATCGCGCCGCGCCAGGCGGCCGAGGTGTTCCAGTCGTCACGGATGTCGTGGTCGTCGAAGACCATCAGCGTGGGCACGGTGGAGAGCAGCCACCGCACCTGGGGGTCGGACCAGGCCTGGCGGTAGAGCTCGGCGTACTCGTCGAAGCGGACGACCTCGTCCTCGGGGGCGCCGTCAGGGTCGACCTCGCCGCGCCTCTCCCTGAGGAAGGCCCGCATGGGCTCCTGGACCTCGTCGGCGTAGACCTGGTCGCCGATCAGCAGCAGGACCTGGTTGTCCCCGGTCGCGCCCTCGCGGGCCAGACGGCGGGCGGTGGCGCGGAGCATGTCGGGTCCGTAGCGGACCAGTCCCTCCGGAGTGTCACCGGTGGGGGTGTGGCAGGAGCCGTACAGCAGTCTCGTCGGCGCACCGGGGGACAGAGTGCGCAGGACGCTGGGCGGCAGCGGGCTGTCGGGTTCGGGCCACACTCGGTCCTCACCGAGGAAGACCTCGTAGGGGAGGACGGAACCCGGCGCCAGGCCCTCGATTTCGCACACGGCGTAGTGGTGGCCGTGGACCGTGAAGGTGCGGCTGGCCGAGATCGGCCCGCCGTCCACGCGAACCCGGACGTGACAGGGGGCGTCCGTCTCCACCCACACCGTCGCCGTGGTGGGACCCACGTGGCGAAGCACGGGTCCCAAAAGTAACGAGACAGTCACCCTTATCCCTTCTTTCGTCCAGTTTCACACACGTCGGAGAGGAGTATGGCCCCTTCAGGGGGCTTCGGCCACCCGCGGATTCACAGGTGATGGTTGCACCGGGGGCCAGGCTGCGCGAAGGTGTCGCTATGCGGACACTGATCCTTGAGCTGCACACAGGCGGATCGGAGAGCGTTACCGACATCACCGCGCAGTGCGGTGACTTCGTCGCCGAGAGCGGCGGCGACGGCCTGCTCAACGTCTTCGTCCCGCACGCGACCGCGGGTGTGGCCATCATCGAGCTGGGCGCGGGGTCCGACGACGACCTCCTCGCCTCCCTCGACGACCTGCTGCCGGCCGACGACCGGTGGCGCCACCGACACGGGTCCCGGGGACACGGACGCTCGCACGTGATGCCGGCGTTCGTCGCACCGCAGACCACGGTGCCAGTACTATCCGGCAGACTCGAACTGGGAACGTGGCAGTCCATCGCGATCGTGGACCTGAACGTGGACAACCCGGATCGGCAGGTCCGGTTGTCCTTCCTGGAGTCCGGATGAGCTGATTCGACTCGGGCCGGGTTCGGCCGCGCGTTGACGGGATATGCCACTAGCGTGTGAACTAGGCCATCAGCGATGGTTACGGACCCACGTGACGGGCGACAAAAAAAGCCCGGCATCGTTGTGACAACTGCTTCGTGCAGGCAAGATTGAGAAAAACCATCTGTGGAGGAGAACTTTCGTGAGCGCGACCGCGGGCCAGGCACAAAGCGAACGCGGCTTGGCTGACCGACTCGGATTCAAGCCGGGTCAGGTGGTGCAGGAATTCGGGTTCGACGACGACGTCGATGAGGGACTGCGCGCTTCCATCGCCGAGCTTACGGGCGAGGCACTGGTCGACGAGGACTTCGACGGCGACGTCGACGCGGCACTGCTGTGGTGGCGGTCCGACGAGGAAGGCGACCTCACCGACGCTCTGATGGACACCGTGACGACCATCGCCGACGGAGGGACCATCCTGGTCCTGACCCCGAAGGCCGGTCGTGAGCTGCACGTGTCCCCCAACGACGTGGCCGAGGCCGCTACCACCTCGGGCCTGTCCCAGACCAGCGCGGTCAGCATCGGCGCCGACTGGTCGGGCACCCGCCTGGTCGTTCCCAAGCGGTGACGGACACCACCCGCACAGGGTGAGACGTCCGGCGTCGCGCGTCCCGGCAGACTCGGACGCGCGGCGCTGAGGGGCGCCCGCCGACCGGCGGGCGCCGGTACCGGCCCGCGCGGCCACCCGACACGAACGCGAGCATGACCGACACCGTCACCGTGGGCGCCCGCGCGCCCGAGTTCAGCCTCCCGGACCAGTACGGCCAGGACACCGTCCTGAGCTCCCTGCTGGGCGGCCCCGTGCTCATCGTGTTCTACCCGTTGGCCTTCTCCGGGGTGTGCTCCGGGGAACTCGCCGACCTGCGTGGACACCACGACGAGCTGCGGGACCTCGGGGTCACGGTGCTGGCGGTGTCCGTCGACTCGACCTTCGCCCTGCGCACCTGGTCGGACCGCGAGGGCTTCCCCTTCGCGCTGCTCGCGGACTTCTGGCCACACGGCGCGACCGCCCGCGCCTACGGGGTCTTCGACGACCAGCGGGGAGTGGCACGGCGCGGCACCTTCCTCGTCGACGCAGAGGGCACCGTCCGCTGGGCGGTGCACACTCCCGTCGACCGTCCCCGGGACGTCGGCGAGTATGTCGCCCAGGCACGCCACCTGGCCGGATAAAACCGGCGCGAGGACCACCACGAAGCGGTATGATCTCTCGCGACGCACACAAGGGCGCGTAGCTCAGTTGGTTAGAGCAATTGCCTTACAAGCAATAGGCCAGGGGTTCGAGTCCCTTCGCGCCCACTCGACTTCGAGACGACCCCGTTCGGGGGCCTTCGGCCGCCTCACCGGGTCGTCTCGTCTTTTTCTGGGGGACGATCCCCGGCCCCTCGTAGTTGGAGGCCTGGATCCACGTGGAAGACCGTGATCCGGAGGCTCCCCGGATGACACCGGGAGCCCGGGTCCGACACAGGCGGAGCGGGGGCGGCGAATGGCGGACAGGACCGACTTCAAGCGGAGCCTGGACTCCTACCAGGCGGGGCGCGGCCGGTTCCGGATCCTCGAGGTGCCCGACCTCCGGTATCTCATGGTGGACGGCCACGGTGACCCGAACACCACCCCGCTGTTCGCCGAGGGCATCGAGTCCCTCTACCCGGTGGCCTACAAGCTCAAGTTCGCCAGCAGGCGCGAGCTCGGCCGCGACTACGTCGTACCGCCCCTGGAGGGGCTGTGGTGGGCACGGGACATGGAGGCCTTCACCGTCGCCCGGGACAAGTCACGGTGGGACTGGACACTGATGCTCATGGTCCCGGACTGGATCGACCCGGACATGGTGACCGCCGCCGCCGAGGAAGCGGGGCGCAGGAACCGGCCGACGCGCCTGGACGACGTCCGCCTGGAGGAGCTCTCCGAGGGACGGTGCGTGCAGACGCTGCACGTGGGCCCCTTCGAGGAGGAGGCCGAGGTGCTCGCGCGGATGCACGACGGGTTCATCCCGGAGCAAGGTCTGCGGATGGTCGGCAGGCACCACGAGATCTACCTGAGCGACGCCCGCAGGACCGCCCCCGAGAAGCTGCGCACCATCCTGAGGCAGCCGGTCACCGACCGCTGAGCGGCCCCGTTCCGGTGCCCTCAGCCGGGGATGACCACGACCGGGCATTTGGCCCGCACGGTCAGCCTCTGTCCGACCGACCCCCGCAGGAGCCCGGCGGTCAGCCCGAGGCTCCGGGTCCCGATGACGAGCAGGTCGGCGTCGGAGGAGCGCTCCACCAGGAGATCGACCGGGTTCCCCCGCTGGCTCTCCTCACGGACCCGCACGTCCCGGTCCGACTTCTTCGCGTCCTCGATGACCGTTGCCACGGCCTCAGAGGAACGATCGTCCCGGGAGTCTCCGAGCGCCCGGAAGACCAGGAGTTCCGCCCCGCGCACCCGGGCCTCCTCCAGGGCGAAGGACACCACCGCACGCGTGGAGGCACCTCCGTCGATGCCCACGACGACGCGTCCGCGTCCCTGCGAAGCGACCCCCGAGACGACGGCCACGGGACCGTTGGAACGCCCGATCAGCCTCCGGCTCACGGATCCGGCGATGGTTCCGGACAGGAACCCCAGCCGGCGCGTGCCGACCACCAGAGGGCCGCCGTCAGCGGAGGCGACCAGCGCGTCGACGGGGTCACCGGAGACGACGAGCATCTCGATGCGGTCCTCCGGCACGCTCCCCACGGCTCGGGAGAAGGCCGCCTCAGCCTTGCGCTGGAGCCGCTGGTTGCTCTGGAACTCCTCCCGGGAGATCTGCCTCCTGGAGTTCGCGATCGGGCTCCTGTTGGCGGGGCCGGACCCCACGGTCACGATCCTCAGTGAGGCATCCCAGAGGCGCGCGTAGGCGCTCGCCCACTCAACGGCGTCGAGACTGGCCCGGGAGCCGTCACCACCCACGGTCACGGTCGGTCGAACGTCCACGGTTCTCCTCATCGGAACTCGGTCGCCACGAGGTGGGCGCCGTCCCGCCGACACGGTCGGTTCCGTGTCAGCAGGCGCTTTCCTGCTTCTCGGCGGTGACGCCGCCGAGGTCGTCGGTGATGGACAGGTCGGACTCGGAGGAGGAACCCCCGAAGCCCTCCCAGTCGGACCCCGCGACCAGTTCGAGGGTCTGCTCCAGGCCCCCGACCTCCTCGGTCCGGGCGTTGGTGATCGAACCCGCCAGCAACTCGGCGGCCTCCTCGTCCCCGGGGCCGTGGAAGACCGTGGTCGCCTCGGGCGCGCGCTGTTCGGGGTTGCCAGTGCCGGTGACCACGAAGCCGTCGTCGACCAGCACCGACTGGATCTCCAGGGCCAGCCCCTCGATCCCGGTGTTGTTCACCACCTCGACGGCGACGTCCCCGGGCTCCACCGAGACGTCCTCGGACGTGTCGTCGCTGTCGCTGTCGCTGTCGTCACCGTCGGCCAGATCCACGCCGTTGTTGATCGCCTCGAACAGGGCCGGGGCGGCGTCGCTCATGATGATGCGGTTCTCGTCGGCCGGGTGGGCGCCGTTGGGAACCGTGACGAACTGGACCCGGTCCAGGTCCACTTCCCGCATGGAGATCGCGATGTCGGCCATGGTGTCGACCGTCAGTTGCTCGTCGGTGGTGATGGAGTCCGTGACGGCTCCGAGGAAGCGGGTGATGGTGACGGGGCTGGTCATCACCTCGCTGCTGAGGACCTCGCGGAGCATGGCGCCCATGAACTCCTGCTGGCGGTCGATCCGCGACAGGTCGCTGCCGTCGCCCTGGGCGTAACGGGAGCGCACGAAGCCGAGCGAGTCCTCGCCGTCCAGGGTCTGGAGCCCGGCGTCCAGCACCAGGTGCGCCTTGGGGTCGTCCACTGGCTCGGGGATGCACATCTCCACCCCGCCGATGGAGTCCACCATGTCCTTGAAGCCGACGAAGTCCATCATCAGGAAGTGGTCCAGGTGCACGCCGGTGACCTGCTCGACGACCTTCCACTGGCAGCCCACACCGCCGAAGGTCATCACGGAGCTGATCATGCCCTCCTGCGGCTGCATGCCCTCGTACCCCTCCACCGCGTCGCAGCCGGGCAGGTCGACCATGAGGTCGCGGGGCAGGTTCACCAGGGTGGCGGCGCCGTTGTCCACGTTGATGCTCGCGATGAGCATCGTGTCCGGCCGCGCGCCCTCGGCGGCACCGTAGTCGGCGTTCTCGCCGGAGCGCACGTCCGAGCCGATGACGAGGATGTTCAGCACGCCCTCGACGTTCGTGGGCCGGTCCCACTCGTCGGTGTCGACCTGGGCGGTCGTGATGTTGCCGACCAACCCCCGGTACCAGCCGTAACCGAGCAGGCTCGCGATGATGACCAACGCTGTCGCGGCGCAGGCGACCCACTTCCCAGTGGAAAGCCCCAGGGATGGCGAACCCGACAAATCCCCGTCTCCTCTCTCGTTCCGGCCGAACCCGAACAGCGTGCCAGTGCTTTCTGAGTACTTCCTGAGGACAACCTGAAGACGCCCTTCAGGTTGGGTTCGCGGCAGTTCCGGGGGTTGTCGCGTCACCCGCGGGGGAGGGACGTCAGTCGTGCGCGCGCACGTCCTCGACCGCGCCGGAGGGGTCGAGGATCACCTCGTAGTCCTGTCCGTCCGCGCCCAGGACCCGGACCGCCCACCCGGGACCAGCGTCCTCGTCGATCCGCTCGACACCGGTGGTGCTGGCGCCCTCGCCGACGGCCTCCTCAGCGGTGGTGGAGACCTCCTCACGGTCGGCCTCGCGGCCGTCTCCGGTGTCCTCCCACGGGGCGGGGCCGCCGTCGGTGTCCCGGAACTGGAGCCCGTTGATGGTGAAGACGACCACGCCGTCGCGCGCGTCGTCGCCCCCGGCTGCGTAACGGACCCCGAGCGTCACCTCGGTGCCCTCCAGAGCCCGCAGTTCCTCCAGGATCGTGCCCGCGGTGCCGTCACCGTCGAAGTCCTCCACCACCGGATCGGTGAGCAGCCACGCACGAGGACCGAAGTCGACCCCCACCCCGGCGACGTACCAGTCCTCGGGGGCACCGCCCGCACGCAGTTCGCCGATCAGCTGCTCGAAGCCGTCGACCGGCCGGGACGTTCCCTCACCGACCGGGTAGCGGAGCGTGGGGGCCCCGGTGAAACCGTCGAGGCGGATCGTCTCCACCGTCAGTTCCGTGTCCTCGAGCACGACGTACGCGCCCGCGCCCAGGACCGACAGGGCGGCCGCCGCGCAGGTGACGAGGATCGTCCTGCGGCGTCGCGTCATCGGTCCCTCCAACTCCGGGTGTCGAGAGGACCCCATTGTCCATCAGGTCGATGATGGGAACCTGAAACCAACCTGAAGACGGCTTTCAGGTTTCCTTCATCATGGGCTCAGCATCGACCGGCATGCTGGGCTGTCCAAGGCAACGGGAGGGTTCGGCGCGGTGGCGATTCTGGTGGTGGAGGACGAGGAGGGCATCGTCTCCTTCCTCCGGCGCGCTCTGGAGAACGCCGGTCACACGGTGGTGACCGCCTCGGACGGCGTCGACGGCCTCGTCATGGCGCTGTCGACCGACGTCGAGCTGGTCGTCCTCGACCTCGGGCTGCCGGGCCTGGCGGGCGAGGAGGTCCTGCGCCGACTCCGGCTGCGCCGACCCTCGGTGCCGGTCATCGTGCTCACCGCCAAGGACGCCGTCAGCGATCGGATCGTCAACCTCGACGCCGGGGCCGACGACTACGTGGTCAAGCCGTTCAGCGTGAACGAACTGCTGGCGCGGATCCGTGCCAGGCTGCGCACCAGCGCGTCGGATCGCACCGACGCCGTGACCGCCCGGGGCGTGACCCTCGACATGGGACGGCACACCGCCTTCGTTGACGGAGCCGTCGTCGCCCTGTCCGCCCGGGAGTTCGCCCTGTTGTCGGTCCTGCTCCACCATCCCAGCCAGGTCTTCTCCCAGTCCCAGCTGCTCGACCTGGTGTGGGGCTACGACTTCGACGGGGCCTCGAACGTCGTCGAGGTCTACGTCAGCCAACTGCGCCGCAAGCTCGGAGCGGATCGCATCCAGACCGTGCGCGGCGTCGGCTACCGCCTGAGCGGTGGCGAGGGGTGAGCCTCACCAGGCGTCTGGTCCTGCGGGCACTGACGGTGATGGTGCTGGTGATCGGCGGGGTCACCGTGCTGACCCACCAGTTGGTCCTCGTCTCCGGCCGCAACGACGTCGACGACCTGCTGCGTCAGGAGTCCGCGCTGCTGAGCGACACGTTGGGGGATCAGCTGCCGGCCGCCGCGGGGCTGGACGGCATGGTGTCGGGCCCCGAGGCCGAGCGCGCCGCGCACCGGGCGCTGGAGATCCGCCCCAGCGGCCCCCGGCACGTGTCGTTGGTGCACGTGGACGGGGTCCGTCTGCAGAGCACGGGCGGCCCGGCCGAGGTCGCGGGGCTCATGCGCGGGGACGACGCGCCCGCCCCGGCGCCGGGGGTCGCGCGCACCGTGGACACCGACGTCGGCCGGGTCCGGGTGCTGGACACCCCCCTCACCGACGCGGCCGACGAGAAGATCGCCGTCATCACCGTCGCCGCGCCGTTGGACACGGTCCAGGACACGGCCACCACGGTCCTGCTGTTCACCGCCGTGGCCGGGGCCATCGGCATCGGCGGGGGAGGGGCCGCGTTGTGGCTGGTGGTGCGGCGCACCCTGGCTCCGGTGCGGAAGGTGTCGGCGGCCGCACAGAGGATCTCGCCGACCGACCTGGCCACCCGCGTCCCGGTTCCGGACACGGAGGACGAGATCGCGGAGCTGGCCACCGAGATCAACCGGATGCTCACCCGGATCGAGCAGGCGGACACGGGACGGCGCCGCTACCTGGCGGCGATCTCCCACGAGATCCGCACCCCCCTGGCCGTCGCGGAGGGGCACCTGGAGCTGCTGGGCGGCCCGGAGGCGGAGATCGTCCACGCCGAGCTGGAGCGCTTGCGGCGCGTGCTGGAGGACCTCATGGCGGTGGCGCGCGGCGGTGACGGGATCGACGCCGACCGGGGCCCCGTGTTCCTGCCCGACCTGTTCGAGGCCGTCCGCGCCAGGGTCCGGTCCCTCTCCCACGCGCGGTCCGTGGTCTTCCACGAGGCCGCCCCGCAGGTCGTGCTCGGGGACCAGGCCCGGCTGGAGCAGTGCCTGATGAACCTGGTCTCCAACGCGATCGACCACAACCCGCCGCACGTCCTCGTCGACGTCGCGACCAGGGTCGAGGGGGACACGGTGGCCCTGACCGTCACGGACGACGGGAACGGGATCGACCCCGACGTCCTCCCCCTCGTGTTCGAGCCCTTCGTGACGACCCGCCCCAACGAGGCGGGAGGGCTCGTCGGCCTGGGACTGTCGATCGTGCGGTCCCTGGTGACGGCCCAGGGCGGAGACGTGGACGTCGAGAGCGGTCCCGAGGGGACCACGGTCCGGATCCTCCTGCCCCTCGCCAGGGCCTGACCAAGGCGCCCGGACGGGAGCGAGTCACCCCTCCTGCGGAGATTCGGTCACCTCCCTCCGCAACCGCCGACAGCACGCCAGAACCGCCTGGTTGTGGCAAACCTCGCGTTCGGCGATCCCCAGCGGGGCCTGGCGGGACACTTTTTGTGGAGTTCCCACAAAGCCTCGGCCCCGGCGTGAGCAATTCGGGACATTGGTGTACCTCCAACTGATCCACCAAGCTAGAGGAAGGTGCAGGCGGCGCTCCGAGATCCGGACGTCGCCTTCTGCGTTGAGGTACTTGGGAGGGGCATTCGGTGTTCAGTCGTGTCGCCATCGTCAACCGTGGAGAGGCCGCGATGCGGCTCATCCACGCCGTCCGGGACCTCTCGGCGGAAACCGGGGCACGGATCGAGACGATCGCCCTCTACACCGACGCCGACCGCAACTCGACCTTCGTGCGCGAGGCCGACGTCGCCTACGACCTCGGCCCGGCCTCGGCCCGCCCCTACCTGGATCTCGCCGTCCTCGAATGCGCCCTGCTGGAGACCGGAGCCGACGCCGCCTGGGTCGGCTGGGGCTTCGTCGCCGAGGACCCGGCGTTCGCTGAGCTGTGCGAGAGGATCGGCGTCACCTTCGTCGGTCCCAGCCCCGAGGCCATGCGCAAACTCGGCGACAAGATCGGCTCGAAGCTGATCGCCGAGGAGGTCGGCGTCCCCGTCGCCCCTTGGAGCCGGGGCGAGGTGGCCACCCTGGAGGAGGCCCTGCGCGCCGGTGACGAGATCGGCTACCCGCTGATGCTCAAGGCCACGGCGGGTGGTGGCGGTCGCGGTATCCGCATGGTCGCCTCCGCCGAGGACCTCACCGACGCCTACGAGCGCACCAGCCAGGAGGCGCTGCGCGCCTTCGGCTCCGGTGTGGTCTTCCTGGAGCGCCTGGTCACGGGTGCCCGACACGTCGAGGTGCAGGTCATCTCCGACGGCCAGGGCACCGCGTGGGCGCTGGGCGTGCGCGACTGCTCCGTGCAGCGCCGCAACCAGAAGATCATCGAGGAGTCCGCCTCCCCGGTCCTGGAGCCCGAGCAGGCCGCCGAGCTCAGGGCCTCCGCCGAACGCCTCGCCGTGGCCGTCGGCTACCGGGGCGCCTGCACCGTCGAGTTCCTCTACCACCCGGGTGAGCGGCTCTTCGCGTTCCTGGAGGTCAACACCCGCCTCCAGGTCGAGCACCCCATCACCGAGATCACCACGGGCACGGACCTGGTCCGCATGCAGCTCTTCGTGGCCTCCGGCGGGAAGCTGGAGGGCACACAGCCCGGGGAGATCGGGCACGCGGTGGAGGCCCGCCTCAACGCCGAGGACCCCGACCGCGACTTCGCGCCCTCCCCGGGCCGCATCACCCGCCTGGACATGCCCTCCGGCCCCGGCATCCGCGTTGACACCGGTGTGCGCGAGGGTGACAGCATCCCCGCGGACTTCGACTCGATGATCGCGAAGATCATCGCCTACGGCCGCGACCGCGAGCAGGCGCTGGGCCGCCTCCGCCGCGCCATGTCCGAGACGACCGTCATCATCGAGGGCGGCGCGACCAACAAGAGCTTCGTCCTCGACCTGCTCGACCAGCCCGAGGTGATCGACGGCAGCGCCGACACCGGCTGGATCGACCGCGTGCGCTCCGAGGGCCGCCTGGTCACCCACCGGCACTCCGCCGTCGCCTTGGCCGCGGCGGCCATCGAGGCCTACCGCGACGAGGAGGAGGCCAGCCGCCAGCAGCTGCTGTCCACCGCCCACGGCGGCCGTCCGCAGGTGCAGCACGACACCGGCCGTCCCCTGGACCTCAAGCTCCGCGGCGTCGGCTACCGGGTGAGCGTGGCGCGGATCGGGCACAAGCGCTTCCGTGTCGGCGTGTCCGGTGGCGGCGACGTCCACCCCGCCGACGTCCAGGTGGAGCGGTTCGACGCCCACAGCGGGCACATCACCGTCAACGGCCGCAGGTACCGGCTCGTGTCAGCCACGCACGGCCCGGTCCACCTGGTCGAGATCGACGGCGTCACCCACCGGGTCAGCCGCGACGAGGGCGGCGTCGTCCGCTCGCCCGCCCCCGCCCTGGTGGTCGCCACGCCGCTGTCCGTGGGGGACGAGGTCGAGTCGGGCGCCCCGATCCTGGTCCTCGAGAGCATGAAGATGGAGACGGTGCTGCGCGCGCCGTTCCGCGCCCGGGTGCGCGAGTGCCCCGTCGCGGTGGGCGGCCAGGTCGAGACCGGCGCCCCGCTCATGCGCCTGGAGCCCCTGGGCGACGACGACGCCGAGGACACCGACGACCAGGCCGGGACCGTCGAGATCGACCTGCCCGCGCCGGTTCCGGCCGCCTCCGCAGGACAGCGCGCCGACCAGGGACTCAGCGACCTGCACGGTCTCCTGCTGGGCTTCGACTTCTCCCCGGAGGAGCGCTCGCGTGTGCTGGCCGACTACCTCACCGCTCGTGAGGAACTCGGCGCGGAGCCGATCGAGGGCGAACTCGACCTGCTCACCGTGTTCGCGGACCTGTCCGAACTGAGCCGCAACAAGCCGGGCGGCGCCGTCGACGCCGAGCAGGACCACCGGGTGCACAGCCCCCGCGAGTACTTCCACAGCTACCTCCAGAGCCTCGACGTCGAGCGCGCCGGGGTGATCGAGGGCTACCAGAACAGGCTCACCCGGGTCCTCGCCCACTACGGCGTCACCGACCTCGACCGCACCCCGGAGCTGGAGGACGCGGTCTTCCGGATCTTCCTCGCCCAGCAGCGCATGGGCGGCTACGTCACGATCGTGACGGAGCTGCTGCGCCGCTGGCTGGCCGACGCTCCGCCCCAGGAGCCGCTCGGCGAGCGCGCCGGGCTCGCCCTGGAACACCTGATCGAGGCCACCCAGGTCCGCTTCCCGGCCGTGTCCGACCTGGCCCGGGGCGTGGTGTTCCGCTGGTTCACCCAGCCGCTGCTGCGCCGCAACCGCGCACGGGTCTACGCGTCCGTCCGTGACGAGCTGCGTCACCTGGACCGCGAACCGGACTCCCCGGACCGCGCCGACCGGATCCAGACCATGGTCGCCAGCTCCGAACCGCTGGTGCGACTGATCGGTCAGCGGATCGGGCGCCCCGGCAAGGACCACGCTCCGCTGCTCGAGGTCCTGACCCGCCGTTACTACGGCAACCGCGGCCTCTCCGAGGTCTCGGCGAGTCAGAGCGGTGGCTGCCAGCTGGTCACCACCGAGCACACCAACGCCCAGGGGGTGACCCGTGTGGTCGCCACCGCCGTGGACCTCGCCGACCTGCCCGACGCCCTTGGGGCCGTCGCCGAGCTGGCCGCCGACGCCCCGGAGCACGGACTGGTCGCCGACCTGTACGTGACCTGGGAGGACCAGCCGGACGCCGACGCCATGGCGGTGCGGCTCGCCCGGATCCTGGCCGACCACACGCTGCCCAAGGGCGTGCGCCGCGTCACCGCCACCGTCGCCGGCACCAGCGGCGCGGTCATGCACCACCACTTCACCTTCCGTCCCGAGGGCGGTGCACTGGTAGAGGACCGGCTGATCCGGGGTCTGCACCCGCAGATCGCGCAGCGCCTCCAGCTCCAGCGGCTGCGGGAGTTCGACCTCACCCGCCTGCCGTCCGCCGACGAGGAGGTCTACCTCGTCAAGGCGGTGGCGCGCAGCAACCCGTCCGACGAGCGGCTGATCGCGCTGGGCCAGGTCCGTGACCTCACCCCGCTGCGCGACGCCGAGGGCCGACTGGTCGCCCTGCCCGCCGTGGAGGGCACGCTCGCTGCCTGCCTGGACGCCATCCGCAACATCCAGGCGCAGCGCCCGCACAACAAGCGCTTCGACACCAACCGCATCCTCATGTACGTGTGGCCGCCCACCGAGCTGAGCATCGACGAGCTCAACGCCCTGGTGGAGCGCATCCTGCCGACCACCGACGGCGCCGGGCTGGAGGAGGTCCAGTTCGTGGCCCGCCAGCGCACCGACGAGGGCGAGCTCACCGAGATGGCCGTGCGGGTGGCCCTCGAACCGGGCAGCGACGCCCGCGTGCACGTGGGGGAACCGTCCACCGAACCGGTGCTGCCGCTGGACGACTACCGCCAGAAGGTCCTGCGAGCCGCCCGACGCGGAACCGTCTACCCCTACGAGCTGACCGACATGCTCACCGGGACCGAAGGGACCTTCGTCGAGCACGACCTCGACGAGAACGGCGTGCTCGTGCCGGTCGACCGGCCCCGGGGACGCAACACGGCGGCGATCGTGGCCGGAGTGGTCACCACTCCCACCGAGCGTCACCCCGAGGGCGTCACCCGCGTAGTGCTGCTCGGCGACCCGACCAAGGCGCTGGGCGCGCTGTCCGAGCCGGAGTGCTCGCGGGTCATCGCCGCGATCAACCTGGCCGAGAACATGGGAGTGCCCCTGGAGTGGTTCGCGCTCTCCGCCGGTGCGCGCATCTCGATGACCTCCGGTACCGAGAACATGGACTGGGTCGCGGCCGCGCTCAAGCGGATCGTGGAGTTCACCCAGGACGGCGGCGAGATCAACATCGTGGTCGCCGGGATCACGGTGGGCGCCCAGCCGTACTGGAACGCCGAGGCGACCATGCTCATGCACACCAAGGGCATCCTGGTGATGACGCCGGACTCCGCGATGGTGCTCACCGGCAAGCAGTCGCTGGACTTCTCCGGTGGTGTGTCGGCCGAGGACAACTTCGGTATCGGCGGCTACGACCGGGTGATGGGCCCCAACGGCCAGGCGCAGTACTGGGCGCCGAACCTGCCAGCCGCCCGCGACGTGCTGATGGCGCACTACGACCACACCTACGTGCTGCCGGGCGAGGACGGGCCGCGCCGGGCCCTCACGAGCGACCCCGACCACCGGGACGTCTCCGACTTCCCGCACTCCGTTGAGGGCAGCGACTTCACAACGGTGGGGGAGATCTTCTCCGCCGAGCACAACCCGGACCGCAAGAAGCCGTTCGACATCCGCACGGTGATGCGGGCCCTGGCCGACCAGGACCACCCGGTGCTGGAGCGCTGGGCCGGGATGGCCGACGCCGACACCTCGGCGGTGCAGGACGCGCACATCGGCGGTTGGCCGGTCTGCCTGGTGGGCATCGAGTCCCGCTCGGTGGCGCGGCGCGGGTTCCCGCCCACCGACGGGCCCGACACCTACACGGCGGGCACGCTGTTCCCGCGTTCGTCCAAGAAGACCGCGCGGGCGATCAACGCGGCCTCTGGCAACCGCCCGCTGGTGGTGCTGGCCAACCTGTCCGGCTTCGACGGTTCGCCGGAGTCGATGCGCAAGCTCCAGCTGGAGTACGGCGCGGAGATCGGCCGGGCGATCGTCAACTTCGACGGCCCGATCGTGTTCTGCGTGATCTCCCGCTACCACGGGGGAGCGTTCGTGGTGTTCTCCAAGGCGCTGAACCCGAACATGACGGTTCTGGCCCTGGAGGGGTCGTTCGCGTCGGTGCTGGGCGGCGCTCCGGCCGCTGCTGTGGTGTTCGCCGGTGAGGTGAACAAGCGCACCGCGACGGACCCGCGAGTGACCGAGCTGCAGACCCGGGTGTCGGAGGCCGGTGCCGCCGAACGCGCCGAGCTCAACGCGGAGCTCTCCGAGGTGCAGGCCTCGGTCCGAGCCGAGAAGCTGAGCGAGGTCGCCACGGAGTTCGACGGCGTGCACAGCATCCAGCGCGCGGTCGAGGTGGGTTCGGTCGACGCCATCATCCGCGCCGCCGAGCTGCGCCCGAGCATCATCGACGCCATCGCCAAGGGCATGAAGCGCTAGACGGTACGGAAACGGCCAGCCCCGTTCTGGGGGCTGGCCGTTTCCGTGTGTTCGTGTGGAATGATGTCCGCCAAGCGTCCGCAGAAACGAGTCAGGCGATTATCAAGCGGAGATAACGGCCCGCATCGCCGCAGGTCATTAAGCGTGAGCCCCGCGCACGCGGGGATGGACCGCAGGACCACACCGGCCTTACACCAGGAGAACCGTGAGCCCCGCGCACGCGGGGATGGACCGTCGTCGAGGCCCTGGAGCTGCTCCGCTCACAGGTGAGCCCCGCGCACGCGGGGATGGACCGACGCCCTGTACGGGCGTCGGGAGTCGTTGATCGTGAGCCCCGCGCACGCGGGGATGGACCGACCGCCCGCACCCAGCTGCTCGCCCTCGCCGCGTGAGCCCCGCGCACGCGGGGATGGACCGCTTGGTGCCCGCCCCGAGGGCGCTGTGCTGAAGTGAGCCCCGCGCACGCGGGGATGGACCGGTCCAGGCGGGCGAGCTCGTCGACGCGGGCATGTGAGCCCCGCGCACGCGGGGATGGACCGACCGGTGAGGCGAAGCTTCGCCAGCTCATAGGGTGAGCCCCGCGCACGCGGGGATGGACCGCAGGCGGAGCGGGACCGTGCCCGCCGTGCCCGGTGAGCCCCGCGCACGCGGGGATGGACCGACCGACACGTTCACCACCCGAGCATGGGTCCCGTGAGCCCCGCGCACGCGGGGATGGACCGGACCCCTTGGGGGTCGAAGCAGGGAGAAAGTGGTGAGCCCCGCGCACGCGGGGATGGACCGAAGGGCGACAAGGGCGAGGCCGTCAAGGCCCTGTGAGCCCCGCGCACGCGGGGATGGACCGGTCGGCAAGCCGGGTGTCCCGCTCGTCTTGGAGTGAGCCCCGCGCACGCGGGGATGGACCGGCGACCGCGCGGTCGCGCCACCAGTCCCGGTCGTGAGCCCCGCGCACGCGGGGATGGCCCGTGCTCGGTGTAGAAGAGTTCGGGGGCGTGTCATCGCCTCGAAAACGCGGGTCCGTCAGGCGGGTGCCCCCACCACCCGAACCGGTGGCGGGGGCTGGTGCCTACTTCGTGTCCTCACCGGCGGGGAGCGGCAGCGGGAGCGCCGGTGGGCCGACCGGCAATTCCCCCTCCAACGCCCTCCAGGCCGCCGCCCACCGCTGGAAGTCGGCGGACGTTCCCTCAAGAGCGACGACGAAGGCGTTGAGCAGGGCGAACGTGGGGAGCCTGTCGGATCGGAGCGCCTCGCAGAAGCGGGACGAGGACCTCACACCCACCCGGTCCGCCATCACCCTGAAGGACGGCGATCCGGCCCAGCGCCGGTACTTGTTCATCAGTTCGATGAACTCGGGGACGCTCGTGGCCTGCACCGGGTCCGGCTTCATTCCGGCACCGGGCAGATCCTCGGGAACCTCGGGTACGAATCGCGCCTGCACGAAACTCCGCTCAGTCGGGGACCAGATGTGGGTCCGGCGTTCGGGACCGACCGGTCCCTGGACCAGGAGGACGGGGACTTCGCCCCAGAGGTTGCCGTCCTCGTCCATACGGATGTTCTGGGGGTCGACGTCGGTCTGGATGACGTACCTGGGTCCGCGTGCCTGGTCCATCAGTTCGCCTCCCGGGAACGTCGGTTTCCCGGAGAATCCGGGTGTCGATGTGCGGTCAAAATGGGAGAACCCTTCATGGCTGGTTTTCATGTTCGGGGTTTTCGTGGTCGGCTGGATGATCGCCTGGCCCATTTGTGTGCAGATCGGGGCGAGGGATTGGAGACGCCGCAGACCGGCTGGGAGGTGACCGAAGGCCGATGAGGGGAAATTACCTCACCAAGAGGCCACGTGCCCACCAGGCGACTGGAGGTATGTCCGTCCCTGGTCGCTTAGGTGTCGTAATTGACTGTGTCGCCAGTAGGCACGGATTTGTCACCGGTGCAGTCCTATGGTGTTCGGAAGTGTTCGATAATGTTCGTTTGGCAGCGAATGTCGTTCGACGGCTTTAGAATTTGGACTGATGGGTATGAGTGTGTTCGGTCGCAGGCCTTTGTCTGAGCCATTTTCGGCCCTGCGGATACCCGCATTGCGGCATAATGCCAAATGGGAGGGGCGGCTGGATGACGGTCGGTTGGGACTGGAGACCTCAGCCGACCGGCGACGGGCCCTCCACGCACAAGGGCCGCACCCCGAGGGGTGCGGCCCTTGCTCACGGCGAACCGGTCAGATCCAACCGTGCTCCGAGGCGATCCGCGCGGCCTCATGACGGTTCGAGGCGTCGAGCTTGGAGATCACCGAGGCGAGGTGGTTGCGCACGGTCCCCCTGCTGAGGCAGACACGTCGGGCGATCTCCTCGACCGGCGCGCCATCGCGCGCCAGGGCGAGGACGTCGGACTCACGCGGACTGAGCGGGGAGTCCCCCGCGCTGATCGCCTCGGCGGCCAGGTCCGGGTCGACGTGCCGACCACCGTTCGCGACCTTGCGCACGACCTCGGCGAAGGTCCGGGAGGACACAGTCTTGGGCAGGAAGCCGCGTGCACCCGCGGCGAGTGCCGACTTCAGGTAACCGGGGCGTCCGTGCGAGGTGACGATCACACAGCGACATCCCGGCAGCTCGGTCGCGAGCCGACGGGTCACCTCGATGCCGTCGGGCCCGGGCAGTTGCAGGTCGAGCAGCGCCACGTCGGGGCTGACACGAAGCGCCGTGGCCAGGGCCTCGTCGCCCGACGCCGCCTGGCCGACCACCTCGAAGTCGTCCTCCAGGGCGAGCAGTCCGGCGATGGCGTCCCGGATGAGGTGCTCGTCATCGGCGACAAGCAGACGGATCACGCCTTGCCCCCTCTGCGGAGCGGGATCGCGGCGTGGAGCCGGAACCAGTCGCCGTCATGGCCGGTGTGCACCCGTCCGCCGATCGCGCGCACGCGCTCGGACATCGCGTCCAACCCGGTCCCCTCGGCGAGCCGCGCGGGATCGGCGGGACCGGCTCCGTCGTTGGCCACGCTCAGGTGCATCTCGTTGTCCTCCTCCTTGGTGGTGAGCGTGACCCGCGTCGCCGTCGAATGGCGCAGCAGGTTCGTCACGCCCTCTCGTACGACCCATGCCAGCGCCTCGGCGTGCGCGCCGGGTACGGGATCCCCGGTCACCGTGCAGCGGATGCCAGCGGACTCCAGGAGGGATCTCGCTCCCGACAGTTCGTCCTCCCAGGTCGTGCGGTGTTCGCCCCGCACGACCCGACGGACCTCGCTGCCCGCGTCCTGCGCGAGGCGCCGCACCTCGGTGATCTCCGCTGCGGCGCGTTGGGAATGGCCACGATGAACGAGCTCCGAGGCGAGGGAGCTCTTGACCGCCATGGTTGCCAGGGTCCGGCCGAAGACGTCGTGGAGGTCGCGGGAGATGCGCAGGCGTTCGTTGGCGAGGGCGAGCGCCGCGCGGTCCTCATGTGCGGCCTGGAGGTCCAGGAGCACCCGAAGCATCCACGCGCTCGACCAGCAGAGCCACAGGACGACGCTGACCATGACCAGCCCGACCACCAGGAGAACGGGATCGCCGAAACCCACCAGCGCGACAGTGAGGGCGAGCGCCGCAGCGTTGAGCAGCAGCATCCGGTCCCCGCTGAGGGAGAGCCCGATGCTGGCGCCGCTCGCGCCGATCGCCGCCGCGACGGTCAGACCCAGAGCGGGGAACGGAAGCGTGAGGGTCACCGCGATGAAGGCGGCGAGGACCAGTACCCACGCTGACACCCAGATCAGCGGCAACCGCCCCGCGCGGCCGACCACGGAGTCGACGCTCCAGTTGGCGACGAGGACGTTTCCGGTGACCAGGGCCAGGGTCAGCGCCCCCAGCGCGACCAGTGACACTGTGGGCGCCGCGATCGGGCCCCCGGCCTCGACCACGCTCCTGAAGAGGGTCCCGGAGGGGATCGTGGTGGCGAAGTAGGTGGACCAGCGCAGGTACGCCTCGAACCTGCGCGGGCCGACCGAGGGGGAGGCGTTCATGGCCCTCATTCTCCCCTCACCGCTGCTCGGGGTGCGGGCTCGCGGGGGTCAGGGCCGGTCCGGTCCTGTGCGAACGCCACCACACCACGGCGGCGATCACGGCGACGGTGAGGGTGGGAACCAGCAGGACCGGAGACCCCGCACCCGCGGACCGGTCCGTCACGGCGGAGCCGATGTCCGTGTGCAGGGCCGCGGCGATGACGAAGGTGACCGTGTTGAGCAGGGCGTGGATGACGACCGCGATCTCGATGCCGCCGGTGCGCCAGGTGATGACGGCCAGGCTGGCCGCGAGCGTGAAGTACCAGAGGTTGATCCAGGGGTCGTCCGCACCGTGGAGGACCGTGAACAGTGCGCTGGAGACGAGGACGCCGAGGAAGAGCGAGACGCGTGGTCCGCGTCCCCAACTCCCCGCGATCCGGAACACGAGGCCGCGCAGCCCGTACTCCTCACCCGCTGATTGCAGGGGAGTCAGCAGGAGGGTGATCACGATCAGGACCACCAGAGAGGCGGCCGACCAGTGCGTCCGTTCCCCGGCGGGGGACAGGTTCAGGACGAGTAGCGAGAGCAGCCAGACCGGGCCGATGAACACGAGCGCCCGGCCGAGGACGTCGAACCTGAACCGGGAGGCCACCGAGTGCAGCGAGGCTCCCCTGACTCCGTAGAGCCAGCGCTGGAGCACCATGCTCCACGGGATCAGGAGGGTGAGGGAGAACATGGTCGCGCCGTGGTAGAGCGGTGTGTAGTCGGTTCCGCCCATGGCCGGGTTGACCCTGCCCATCCTCAGGTCGGCGAAGCCCGCTGCCTGGGCGGCGGCGAAGCTGAGGACGAACATGCCGAGGATCAGGAGCGCGATAGCGAGGAGGCCGCGTCCGACGCGGCGCTTCCCTCCGGCGAGGACCCGGTGGTACTCGACCCCGGGCGGGACGTGTCCTCGTGCGCGGACGTGCTGTTCTCCGGCTTCGGGCTGCGCAAGCGTGTCGTTGAAGCTCATGTCCCGAACCTAGGCAGACGAAGCCCTGTCACACAGTGTCACCAGTCAGGGTCTGGTTCGGTGTTCCGCATGGAGTGGCCATGACAGATGTCATGGGCGGGGTCGGCTGTCCTGGCCCTCGACGGGCTTTCCCCGGGCCCGGCGGAGCCCGTCGGGGCGGCCGATCCGGGTTCCGTGCCGGACGGGTGGGACCGTCTCACATACGAACGGGAGGTTCCGGTCTCGGCCGCGCGCCTGTGGGCCCTGGTCTCCGACCCCGGGCGTCGGGCGGAGTGGGAGGCCGGCGAGGTGGAGGCGCGGGTGGTCGGGGACGGAACGGTCGCCCTCGTGTCGCCGGACCAGCCCGTGAGGAGGGAGACGGTCACGCACCGGGTCGAGGGCCGGGAGATCGTCTGGACGCGGGACGACGAGGGGACCGGTCAGGCGCTCCTGGTCGTCGTCGAGTCGATCGGTGAGCGCGCCCGGCTGCGGGTGCGCAGGAGCTGGCCGAGCGCGCTGCGCCACCGACGAATCGCCAACCGCCTGCTCCACTGGATCGTCCGCAAGCAGCTGCGGATCCACGTCCAGACCATCACCCAGGCCGCCGCCCAGGACCGTCCGCGCCCCGAAGCGCGTCTAGGGCTCTCCGCTGAGAAGGGCGGTCACGCGCTCGGCCTCGGCCGCCAGGAGGGCGCCCAGCTCGGCGACGCGGGGCTGGTCCAGACGATAGACGGGCCCCACGACGCTGAGGGCCGCGACGATTCCCGTCGCGGCCCGCACCGGGGCGGCCACGGCCATGACCTCGGGTTCCACGATGGAGACCGTGGCGATGAACCCCTCGGGAGGGGTGGCGTCGCGCAGGGCCAGACCCACGGCGGACCCGTCCTGCGGGAAGCGGTGCCCCACCCAGCTGACGTGGCGGATCGTGTGACTGCCCTCGGCCTGGGCGATGTACAGGACTCCCTGGTCCGGCGTGCCCACGCACAGGTAGCTGGACTCGCCGGTCGCGCGGGCCAGCTCACCCAGGGACGGCTGCGCGAAGGCGGCGAGTGAGTCGTGGCTCAGGGCCCGGGCCCCGATGCCGACCAACCGGTGACCCGGGCGGAAGGCACCGTCCTCCCCCCGTAGGGCGAACCCCGTGGACTCCAGGGTGCGCAGCAGACGCAGGGCGGTGCTGGGCGCCAGGTCGGTCCGGCGCGCGCACTCGGTGAGCGACACCTCGCCCTGTTCGGCGACCACCGCCAGGAGTTCCAGCGCCCGCTCGACGGTTCGGGTCGACTGCTCGGCCACGTTGTTCCTCCGGTGAGAAATCCGCCCGGGACACGGGCGAACGACGAGTAGTTTCCATACAATGCAAGCATGCTGCCACCTGATGGCAGGCTATCGCCACGGGATGTTGAGGGAGGCGGGCATGCTGAACCTGGACGGATCTCCTCTGGACTGTGGCCGGATCGCGCGGGCGGCACGGTTCGAGGAGCCCGTCGCGTTGACGTCCGAGGCCTGGGCGCGGGTGGCCGCCTCGCACCGTGGAGCCGAGAGGGCCACCGAGCGCGGTCCGGTCTACGGGCGCAACACGGGGGTGGGCGCGAACCGGGACGTCGCGGCCGGAGCCGAGGGGCACGGCCTGCGCCTGTTGCGGAGCCACGCGGCGGCGGGCGGGGCACCGTTGCCCGGGGAGGCGGTGCGCGCGATGCTCCTCGTGCGGATCAACCAGATCGCGGTGGGCGGCTCGGGGATCTCCCCGCAGACCACCCGGGCGCTTCTCAGCATGCTCAACACCGGGGCCCTTCCCAACGTCCGGGAACACGGCACCGTGGGCACCGGTGACCTGGCGGCACTCGCCGGGGCGGGGCTGACGTTGCTGGGCGAACGACCGGCGGACGCCCCCTGGGCCCCGATGGGAGGCTTTCCCGAGACGGACGCGTTGGCGCTGATCAGCAGCAACGCACTGACCCTGGGCAGGGCCGCGCTCGCGGTCGCCGACCTTGACCCGCTGCTGCGCGTCGCCACCGTGACCACGGCCCTGTCCGCGCTGGCCTGCCGGGCCAACCCTGAGGCCTTCTCCGCTGAGGCCGCCCGCGCCGCCGTTGTGCCGGGCGCGGCCACAGTCGCCCGGGGGCTGCGTGACCTCATGGGTTCCGTTCGGCCCGCACGGGTCCAGGACGCGTTCGGGTTCCGAGCGGCGCCCCAGGTCCAGGGGGTCGTCGTCGACGCCCTGGCCGAACTCGCGGGGCTGGTCGGCGCACTCACCGCCACCGCGCAGGAGAACCCGTTGGTGGTGGCGGACCGGGTCGTGCACCACGGCGGGTTCCACATGGCCGGGTTGACCCTGCGCCTGGACGCCCTGAGACTGGGCCTGGCCCAGGCGGCCCCGGCGCTGTTGGGGCGGTTGCGCGCCCTGTCCGACCCCGCGGTCACCGGGCTGCCCGCCTTCCTCGCCACGGGCCCGGCGGGTTCCTCGGGCACCATGATCATCGAGTACACGGCGGCCTCCTCCTACGGTGTCCTCCGAGCCTCGGCGGCCCCGGCGTCCCTGGAGACCGTGGTCCTGTCCCGAGGAGCGGAGGAGGACGCCAGTTTCGCGCCGTTGGCGGTGCGGCAGACGGAGACCGCCACCGCCGCTCTGCGCACCCTCCTGGCCTGTGAGCTCCTCACCGCCCTGCGTGCCCTGTCGTTGCGGGGGAGCGACGCGTCCGTGTTCCACCAGGCCAGGCACGCCCTGCGCGCACAGGGCGGTGCGGACGAAGACACCGACGACCGCGACCTCCAGGAGGACCTGGACGCCGCCGAACGCGCGCTCCCGCAGCTCGGGGGTCCGTTGGCAACGCAGTGGGACGCCGCGCCGGAGCGGGCGCGGGCAAGCGGGTTCTGACCGGCGACGGGGCCGGGCCGGGCGTTGGGTGGGTGCGGCCCACCCACCCTCACCACTTCCGGCCGAAACCTCCCGGACCTAGCCTTGACGGCATGGGCACTGACCGAAGCTCCGATCCCCGGTTCCACCTGGGGGAGTTCCTGAGCGCCAGGCGTTCACGGCTGCGCCCCGAGGACCTCGGGCTGGTCACGTACGGCCGCCGCAGGGTTCCGGGCCTCCGCCGCGAGGAGGTGGCGCTCCTGGCCGGGGTCAGCACCGACTACTACATGCGCCTGGAACAGGGCCGCGAACGGCATCCCTCCGCGCAGGTGGTCGAGGCGCTGGCCAGGGCGCTGGAGCTGGACGGGGACGCCGCGGACCACCTGCGTCGACTGGCGCGCGCCGATGGACGCCCGCACGGCCGGGCCCGCCGGGACTCGCGGGTCTCCCCGCACCTGGCCCGCCTCTTAGAGCGCTGGAGTGACACTCCGGCCTTCGTGCTGGACCACCCTCTGGACATCCTGGCCCGTAACCGCCTCGCCGAGGCCCTGCACTCCGACTTCGCCCTGGACGACAACCTGGCACGCATGGTCTTCCTCGACCCGGCCGCGCACCGATTCCACCGCGAGTGGCGGCGGACCGCCTCGGCGACCGTCGCCGAACTCCACCGCGCGGCGGGCCTGAACCCGGACGATCCCCGGCTGAACGAGGTCGTCGGTGAGCTCGCGCTCAAGAGCGCGGAGTTCCGTTCGCTGTGGGCGCGACACGACGTGCGGGGCAAGACGGGCGACGCCAAACCGCTGCACCACTCCGAGGCGGGCGACCTGGACCTGCGCTACGACAGCTTCACGGTCAACGGCGCACCCGGGCAGCAGCTGATCGTCTACCAGGCGGAACGGGGGAGCCCCTCGGAGGGCGCTCTGGCCCTGCTCGGATCCCTGCACGCCGATGTCCAGGATCGGGGCGACCCGGCGGAGCGGGACCGCAACGGCCGGGACCGGTTCGATTCGAGACCGGGGTTCCGGGAGCCGCCGCCCCGGTGACTGGGAGTCGCGCACCAGGGATGACGGCGACCTGGTTGCCCAGGCGGAGCGGGACGAGACTTCGGGGTGAAGGCGGTGGAGCCCTCCACCGCGCGGCATCCGACCGAGGAAGCACTCATGAGCTCCGAGACCATCGCACACGACCCCGGGAGCCCCGTCCTCCTGGAGGAGATCCGGCGACGGGCCGACGACCCCGGGCGGCGTGTCCTGTTCACCAACGCGACCGTGGTCACCATGGACCCGGAACTCGGGATCCTGGAGCGCTCGGACGTCCTGGTCGAGGGGGACTCGATCGCCCGGGTGGGTCCCGGCCTGGAGGCGGAGAACGCGGTGGTGGTCGACGCCACGGGCACGATCATCACTCCGGGGTTCGTGGACACCCACCGGCACGCCTGGCAGTCCCAGCTTCGCAGGATCATGCCGGACGTGAACGATCTCGTGGACTACGTGACCACCACCCTGGCCGGTTACGCGCCGCTCTACGAGCCCCGGGACATGTACGTCGGCACCCGGCTGGCCGCGCTGTCGGCGATCGACGCCGGCATCACCTGCATGCTCGACTTCTCACACAACTCGAGGTCGCGCGAGCACTCCGACGCCGCGGTCCGGGCGCTGGTGGACAGCGGCGTCCGCGGTGTCCACGCCGCGATGGGGCCGCACTTCGGCGCCTGGGACCAGCAGTGGCCCGGAGACCTCGCCCGGCTCCGGGAGGAGTACGCGGACGGTTCGGACCGGATGCTGACCCTGCGGGTCGGGGCGCTGGCCACCGACGAGATCGCCGGACCGTCCCTGGCCTACGGGCCGGAGCTGGCGCGCGTCGCCAGGGAACTGGATATCGGGGTCAGCGTTGACGCGGTCTTCGGTACCGCGTCGTCCCGGTCCGTGCGGGCCTGGGCAGACCAGCGGCTGCTGGGGCCGCACGTCACCCTGATCCACGCCACCGGCCTGACCGACGAGGCGTGGAAGCTGATCGGGGAGACCGGGACCACGGTCTCCCTGGCACCGACCTCCGACGCCCAGATCGGTCTGGAGACCGCGATCCCCGCCGTCGACGAGGCACTCGCCGTGGGAGTGCGCCCGGGGCTGAGCATTGATGTGGAGGTGGCCCTGGCCGGGGACATGTTCACCCAGATGCGGGCCCTGCACACCGTGCAGCGGATGCGCGCGGTCAACGCCGCCTACGGTGCCGAGGCCGAACCGGTCCGGATCGGCGTGCACGACGTGCTGGACTTCGCCACCCTCCAGGGGGCACGGACCAACGGGCTGGCCGGAGTGACCGGTTCGCTCACCCCGGGCAAACGCGCCGACCTCCTGGTCATCGGTGCCGAGGACCTGAACAACATGCCGCTGAACGACCCGGTCGGCACCGTGGTCCTGGGCGCGGACGCCCGCAACATCACGGCCGTCCTGGTCAACGGCGAGCCCCGCAAGTGGGGCGGGAGGGTGCTGGACCTGGACCTGGACGCACTGCGGGAAGAGGTCCACGGCTCACGGGACCGGCTCCTCGGACGGTCCGGGACGCAGACACCACCGCACGAGCGACACCGAACGATCACCGACGCGTGAACGCCACCAAGCGAGAACAGGACATGAGGAGCACCATGAACGAGACCCCGAAGACCCCTGCGTCGAGCGACCCGACTCCTGCGGTCCAGCCGAGGCGCGACGAGGCCCTGCTGGCCCAGGTGAGCGATGCGGACGGACGCCCACTGCTGCTGACGGGCGGCGTCGTCATCACGGACGATCCGCGGATGGGCGACTGGCAGCGGGCGGACGTCCTCATCGGGGGAGAGGTGATCGTCGGGGTCGGTCCGGGCCTGCTGACGGCGGCCGGGGACGACGGCATGATCGTGATCGACTGCTCGGGGACCGTCGTCCTGCCCGCCTCCCTCGATCTCACCGGGGATCGTGTGGGCGGCACCCTGACCCCGGGTGGGACCGCGAATATCGCCGTGTTCCGGATCGCCGACGAGTCCGGAGACCCCGAGGGAGCCGCTTCGACCGGTAACGGTCGACTCGACCTGCTGATCACCGGCGGGCGGGTCAGGATCTGGAACGGACGGCCGGTCGAGGAGCCGGGTTCCGACACGGAGGGGGTGACCGAGCCCGTCCACGACCCGGACCACCCCCACACGGGGCTGTGGGTGGAGGAGAACGGGTTCGTCCGCCAGGAGCTGCTGCCGAACGGTCGCTACGACGAGGCACGCGGTGACAGGGAGAGCGCCTACACCGGCCGGTACTGGGTCGACGGTTCCCGGATCGACTACCTCGACGACCTGGGTTTCTGGGCCTTCGGAGAGTTCGACGGAGACGTGTTGCACCACGCCGGATACCGCTTCACCAGGCGCTGAGGCGCTGAGGCGCTGAGGTGCTCGGGCGGTGCCGTACGGCCACGGGCTGACGTGGACGGTGCCGCCCGGGACTCACCGCACGACGTCGAGGATCTGCTTCTGCACGCCGTTGGAGTACACCTGGTGCTCGACGAGTTCGAGCCGGGTCAGGTCCTTGTCGGTGTCGCTGAACAGTCGCTTGCCCGCTCCCAGGAGCACCGGGAAGACCAGCAGGTGGTAACGGTCGACCAGCCCGGCGTCGGCGAGGGCGTGGCCCAGGGTGGCGCTGCCCTGGACGGAGAGCGGGCCGCCCTCGGTCCTCTTCAGCTCGGCGACGTCCTCGACCGTGCGCAGGATCGTGGCGGGCCAGCGCGGGTCCTCCTCGGTGAGCGTGGTGGACACCACGTAGCGGGGCTTGGAGTTGTACCCGGCGAACTCCTCCATGCGGGGCCACACCCGGGCGAACGCCTCGTAGCTGTGCCGACCCAGCAGCAGGGCGCCCGCCTCCTCCTGTTCCCGCCCCTTGATCTCGAAGGCCGCCTCGTCCGCCTCCACGGAGTTCATGGTCCAGCCGGAGTTGCGGTACCCGCGTTCCCCGCCCGGGGCCTCCATGACCCCGTCGACGGACACGAAGGCGGTGACGATCAGGCTGCGCATGGTGCCTACCTCGCTGCTGGGTCGTTGACTGTCCTGGGTTTTGTACCACCGGGGTCGGACATCGCGGGTCAGGCGGTCGCCGCGACGGCGGCGCGTCGGACACGCCGAGCGGGGACGTGGGTTGATCCGGTGGGGTGACCGGTGGCAGGCTCCTGAGCAAGGAGACCGCCACGACAACGGCGTCGTGGCGGCCTCCCTCCGCGCCGGTCAGTCGCGGCTCGGCGGTTCCTCGCCGAGGAAGAAGGCGGTGGTCCGGTCCCGGGCCGCCTCGGCCTGGGGACGCGATTCCCCGGACACCACGCTGGCCTCGGCCCAGTGCGCGCTGCTCGCCGTGATGAATCGGCGGCCCTCGTCGGTGCGTTCCCAGCCCTGCGCCTCCTGCGGCGTGAGCGCACCCGCGTGCAGGTGCTGGGCCAACCCGAGCAGGGCCAGGTCCCAGCCCACACCGGTGGCGCCCGGGCCGAACTGCTCCCAGAACTGAGCCACCGAATCCGCGTCCGCGGTGTGTTCCAGGGTCAGCCGCGCGCCGTCGCCGTCCGGGTCCACCCGGACCGCGATCCAGCTGACGTCCCCGCCGTACTCCCAGGTGGCGCTGAAGGAACGGGGTGCCTCGCAGGTCTCGACGGTTCCGTTCGCGTTGCCCTCCACCTGGTACCGGCCGCCCTGGCGCAGGTCCCCCGAGACGGGGGCGAACCAGCGGGGGAGCCGTTCGGCGGAGGTACAGGCCTCCCACAGGTCCTCGACCGTGGTGGAGTAGCGCTGGCTGATGGACGACACCAACGTCCGGCGTCCGTCACGATCCCCGGTCTCCAACGCTCGGGAGACGGCTTCGATCTGCCCGTCCACGTCGACGGGGTTGCGCTCGCTCATGGTCACTCCTGGGTGCGTCGTTGTCGCTTTCCCCGGGCGATCTCGGTCTCCAGAGCGGCCAGCCGCGGCGCCCAGAACCGGCGGAACGGGTCCAGCCAGTCGTCCACGGGGCGCAGCGCCTCGGCGTCGATGGAGTACAGCCGCCGGGCTCCTTCGGCGCGCACGGTCGCGAAGCCGTGGTCCCTCAGGACCCGCAGGTGCTGGGAGACGGCGGGCTGGCTGATCCCGAACTCCTCGCGGACCACCGTGGTGAGTTCGCCGGAGCTGAGCTCCCCGTCGGAGAGCAGCTCGAGGAGCCGCCGTCTGACCGGGTCACCGAGAACGTCGAAGGCATGCATGACCAGAGTATATCAAGCTAGGCTTATATAAGTGGAGGCTGAGGTAAAGGATCCTGGACGCGAAGGAGCCCCGCGCGCCGAACGTGCGGCTCGCGGGGCTCCGTGGCGTGTCCGGGTCAGCCCAGGACGACGGGCAGGCGGTCGAGACCGCTGGAAACGATGGAGGCCGTTTCGGGGAACTCCTCGCCCTCGGCCAGACGGAGGTTCGGGAACCGCGTGAACAACTGCTCCAGCGCCGTGATCCCCTCCAGTCGGGCCAGACCGGCACCGAGACAGAAGTGCGGGCCGTGCGAGAAGGCCAGGTGCGAGTTCTGGGCGCGGCGCAGGTCGAAGACGTCCGCGTTCTCCCCGTGCTGGGCCGGGTCGCGACCGGCGGCACCGAAGCCCATCAGCAGGGCCTCGCCCTTGGGCACGCTCACCCCGCCCAGGGTGACGTCCTCGGCCGTGTAGCGCAGGGGCATGTACTGGACGCTGGCGTCCCAGCGCAGGGTCTCCTCCACGGCGTCGGCCCAGGACGCCTCGCCGCCGCGGATCAGGGCGAGCTGGTCCGGGTGGGTGAGCAGGGCGTGCACCGCGTTGCCGATGAGGTTCATCGTGGTCTCGTAGCCCGCGCCGATCATGAGGATCAGGGTCCACACGAGTTCGCTCTGCGACAACCGCTCGTCGCCCTCGGCGCGCGCGTCGAGCAGGGCGCTGGTCATGTCGTCACCCGGGTTCTTCGCCTTCTCCTCGGCCAGCTCGCTCAGGAAGCTCTGGAGGTCCGTGTTGGTCCGGGCGGCCACCTCGGGGGTGATGGTCGCGTCGAAGACCCGGTGGATCAGCGTGTGCAGGGTGTCGCGGTGCTCCTCGCCGACACCGAACAGCTCGGAGATCACCGTCATCGGCAGGGGCAGCGCCAGGCCCGCCCGGAGGTCGACCGGACCAGGGCCGGCGGCCTCGACGGCGTCCAGGAGCTGCCCGGTGATCTTCTCGACGCGGGGACGCAGCGCCTCCACCCGGCGCGGGGTGAACGCCTGGGACACCAGGGCGCGCAGCCGCCGGTGCCGGTCCCCGTCCGCCGTGAGCATGTTGTCCGGGGCCACCCAGGAGATGAGCGGCCAGTCCATGGGGATCTCGCCCTCGGCCCAGGGGCGCCAGTGCCGCGCCTCCTTGCGGACCCCGGGGTGGGCGAGCGCCTCCATGAGCACCTCGTGTCCGGTCAGCGCCCGAACAACCACGCCACCAACGATCTCAACTTCGACGACGGGGCCTCGGGAGCGGAGTTCTGTGGTCTGTCGGTGGAGGTCGTAGGGGTGGAGGACGGGGATGTCTGTTGCCATGGAGGTGTCGTGCCCTTCGGGGAGACGGGGGTGAACGTTACCGGCAGCTGGGAGAGCGCCAGGGCGAACGGGGCGGGTCGTCGGTGGACGTCCTCCTTGTTCGTCCGCAGGTCGGGCAGGCGCTTGGTGAGGGTCTCGACCCCGACCTGCGCGATAGCGTACGCGAATCCCTGTGCCGGGCACCGGTGCGGTCCGACCCCGAACGCGAGGTGCGCGCGGTTGCCCGACTCGATGTCCGGACCCTCCCCTGCCATCGTGGCATGCGCGGCCGCGTATCCGAGGAGAATCGGCTCACCTGCCCGGATCACCGTGCCCGTGCTGACCCGCACGTCCTTCACGGGGTACAGGACGGGGTAGTTGTTGACCGGGGGGTCGATCCACAGCAGCTGGTCGATCGCCTCGCCGATCCCCACGCGGGCACCTCGGAAGGCCTGCCGGACCTCGTCGTCCGCGAGGAGCGTGTGGGTGGTCCCGGAGATGAGGTTCGCGGTGGGTTCGGCCCCGGCCCCGATCGTCACCACGAGTTGGTGCAGGAGTTCCTCGTCGCTCAGCCCGGACCGGTGCTGGAGCAGCCAGGAGGTGACGTCCTCGCCGGGCTGGGCGTGCTTGGCGGAGATCGCGTCGGACAGCGCCCGCTCGTACTCGCCGTTGGACTTGACGACGTCGATGCCGTCCCACAGGGCGCTGAGGGAGTTCAGTACGCGCTCACCGACGTCGCGGGAGAAGCCGAAGATCTCGCACAGGACCAGGAGCGGGAGCAGGCGCGCGTACTCGGAGACCAGCTCGGCCTGACCGCGTTGGCAGAAGGCGTCGATGAGGATGTCGGCGTGCTGGCGTGTGATGTCCCCGATCCGGCTCTCCGGGACGCGGCCCAGGGAGTCGATCACCGAGCGCTTGAGGCGGGCGTGCTCGTCGCCGTCGGAGTACAGGAGGTTGGGACGGTGCATCATCATCGCCACGACCGGGGCGTCGTCGGGGATGCGGCCCTCACGCCAGTCGAGCCACAGGCGGGAGTCACGGCGGAAGGTGCGGGTGTCCCGGCACCACGCGGTGATCAGTGCGTAGTCGGCGACGACCCAGGCCTTGATCCCGGGGAAGATCTCGGCGGGGAACACGGGGCCGTGTTCCTTGACCATGCGCCGGTTGACCGCGTGCGGGTCGGCGGTGAATTCAGCGGAGTGCAGCTCGGCGTACGGGCATCGGGGGGCCACGGGCATCCTGTTCTGGGAGGCGACGAAGCGCCCAGTCTAATGAAACTTTGGGTTCTTTTTACATCTTGCGTCACTCCCGAATCTCTTGTCCCAGGGGGCCTGTGGTGCGTGGGGCCGCCCAGTGCAGGTTCGGACATCGCGGTGTAAATCGGGCGTCGTCGCGCTGACCAGGCAGCCCGCGATCGAACACGGCCCGCCGGCCAGGCGGGCCCGCCAGCGGCGTCGGCCGGTGTTGGGCCCGCGTTGGGGAACCCGTCGAATCGACCGGTGACCAGCACCACCTCCGGTCCGCTCCGCCCCGCCGCCGGGCGTCCGCGCGGTCGGGGCGCACGGTCGGGTGCACGTCACGCCGCCCTAGCCCAGGAGTGCCTGTTCGATCTGACGGGACGTCTGCGCGGCGATGTCCGGGTGCGCGGCGGCGTGGACGACGTACGCGATCAGACCGGTGGCCAGGGCCCAGCCCCGGCCCCGCGCCCACAGCGCGTCGTCCTCCCCGGGCCCCAGTCCGAGCTCCGATCCGAGTTCCGCGCGAAACTCCGCCCGGGTGGCCGGGGACATCAGGGCGAAGGCCATCATGAGGTCGCGTGCGGGGTCGCCCACGCCGAGACTGCCGAAGTCGATCACCGCGCTCACCTCACCATGGGTGGTCAACAGGTTGCCGGTGTGGAAGTCTCCGTGGAACCAGACCGGTGGGCGGTTCCACGCGGGGGCGTCGAGCGAGTTCTCCCAGAGGGAAGTCAGGGCCCGGGCGTCGAAGGTGTCGGCGACCATGGCGATGGAGGACCGGGTGTCCGGATCGCGAAGCGCCAGCGGTTCGCCCGCCAGGCGTTCCGGGACGTCGCGTGGTGTGCTCCGCTGGAGGGCGGCCAGGAACCGGGCGAGCCGTCGGGCGCCGACGGTGCTGTCCGCGAGCGCCTCGACCGTCGCCGTCTCACCCGGCAGCCAGCGCGACACCGACCAGCGCCACGGGTACCCGAACCCCGGTGCGCCCACGGCCACGGGCTCCGGCACGGCCAGCGGGAGGTGCGGGGCCAGGCGCGGCAGCCACAGTGACTCCTTGTCCGCCTGCCCGGCCGCGTCCGCGTGGCGGGGGAGCCGGACGGACAGGTCCTCGCCCAGCCGGTGGATCACGTGGTCGAGGCCGCCGGGGCGGACCGGCCGAAGCGGCAGCCCGGCCCACCGAGGGAACCGTTCGTCCACGAGCCGCCGGACCAGCCGGGTGTCGATCTCGGGGCACCCGTGTGGGGCGGTCTCGGTCATCAGGGGCCACGTCCTTCTCTACGTCTGCTCGTGAGGCGGCGCCCCCATCCCACTCCCCGGCCCCAGGGTCCGTCCACTCCATTTTCCCGTTCGAGGTGGTGGAGTGTGGTCAGGCGTCGGGGCCGGTGGCGTGTCCGAGGGCCACCGCGCCCCGGTAGCCGTCCGGACCCATCGTGGACATCGCGTCGAGAGAGGCGTCGGGGACGGGCAGCAGGTGCGCGTCCACCCAGGTGTCGCCCGTGGCGGCGTTGGTCCAGGGGTCCTCGACCACCACGGCCCTGGGCACGGCGCCGTGGCAGAGAACCCAGTGCGGCACGTCGAACCCCTGCATCGTGGCGAGTGAGAGCAACAGCAGTACCCGGCGGCCCCGGGTGAGGGACCCGCGCAGCCCGTCCAGGGAGAGTCGGCGCGCGTCGAGGGGGAGCCCGGCCCGCTCCGCGTCGGCGCGCGATCCCCGCTGGAGGACGGCGCGCCACTCGCGCTCGTCCCCGGCGTAGGAGTCCAGGAGCACGGGCTGGTCGGTGTCCAGGTGCACCGTGACCGACGCGTCCGGCCACGAACGGTGAACGGCGACGCCCAGGCCCACGGGTTCGCAGGCCGGGAAGTTGGTGGCCCCGCGCCACAGGCCCAGCTCGGCGGCGCGGTCGAAGGACCCGGGCGGCAGCGCACCCGCCCCGACCCGGGCCATCAGCGCGGTGACGGCGCCGCAGGTGAAGTTGGTGGTCTGCCGGTAGTACGGGGGCTCGGACACCTCGGCTTCCACCAGCCAGCGCACGTGGCCCGCCGGCGGCTGACCGGGGTCGTCCACCCGGCCGCTCGGGCCGTCCAGAGCGGTGAATCCGAGGGCCGCGGCCTCCCCGGGACTCACGCTCCACCCCTCCCACTTGACCTGGGAGAGCCCCCGCTCCTCGGCGAGCGCGACGACCGCCGCGACGGCGCCGGACGCGTCGCCCACCGCGTCGACGATCTTCGTGTACGCGGTCCCCGGTCTGGCCGTCACCAGAGCGGCACCGGCCCACGCGCCCCCCGGGCCCTCGGTGACGGCCACGATCTCGGGGGAGTGGGTCGAGCGGTCGAGAGCTCCCCAGCGCTCCAGCACGTCGACCGGGGCGACCGGAGCCAGTTCAGGGGGTGGAGCGGCAGGGTCGAACGTGACTACGACCCGGTTCTCCGGCGGTCGCGCGTGGTGGGAGGGCATTCGGTACTCCGTGAGTTCTCGGGGTGGACGGGCGCCAGGCGGGCGCCGTTGGTCGTTCACACGCGGGAGCGGCGCAGGATCCAGAGCAGGTAGGGGCCTCCGACCAGGGCGATCATGAGTCCCGCCGGGACCTGCGCGGGGGCGATGAGGGTGCGGCCCAGGGTGTCGGCGACACAGACCAGCAGTGCACCGGAGACCATCGCCACCGGCACACTCCGTGCGTGCCGGGCCCCGACCAGGGCGCGCGCCAGATGGGGAGCCACGAGCCCGACGAAGCCGACCACCCCCACCGCGACCACGCTGACGGCGGCCAGGACGGCGGCGACGCTCAGCAGGGCCAGCCTGGTCCGACCCACTCGTATGCCGAGGACGCGCGGGGTGTCCTCGTCCACGGCGAGCAGGTCCAGGTGGCGGCTCAGCAGCAGCACCAGGGGCGCCGCCACGAGGAGGACCAGGGCGACGGGCAGGACGTCGGGCAGGGTCCGGCCGTACGTGGTCCCCGACAGCCACGTGAAGATGCGCGGTGTCTGCCAGGGGTCGGCGCGCAACAGGAGGAAGGTGGTGATGGCGCTCAGGCTGTATCCGCACCCGATGCCGATCAGGACGAAGCGGTCCGGGCGCAGGGAGCCCCGCCAGGCCAGCACGCAGATCAGCGCGAAGGTGGCCAGGCCCGTCAGCACCGCCATCGTGCTGAGCGAGACCACGCCCCCGGCCGGGTTGGAGGTCACGACGATCACCGCGCCCAGGCCCGCCCCGGCTGTGATGCCCAGCAGGCCGGGCTCCGCGAGGGGGTTGCGCACGGTGCCCTGGACGACACTTCCGGCCAGGGCGAGCGCGGCTCCCGCGAGGACGGCTGCGACCACACGCGGAAACCGATCGTCCAGGGCCCGGCCGACCAGATCCGGGGCGGTCCCCTGGAACCAGAGCGCGAGGTCCCCGGTCCGGAGCCACAGGCTGCCAGCGAGCACGGCGACCAGTGCGGCCGCCGCCAACAGAGCGGCCACCACGAGCAGGACCATCACGAACCGCCGTGTGGAGCGCGGACCGGCCCCCGCCCCCGGCGGGCGGCGGAGGGGGCCCGCGTCGCGCAGGCGCAGGGCCAGCACGACGATGAGGAGCCCACCGAGCATCGCCGTGGGCACACCGGTGGGAATGGATGCGGCGCCCTCGGCGCCCAGCAACGCGCGCAGGGACGCGTCCGCGAGCAGGATCAGAGCGGCGCCGAGCAGCCCGGAGACGGTCACCAGGAACAGGTGCCGGTGCAGGGCGGGAACGCGGGAGGCGATCAGCCGCGCCAGTACGGGGGCGCCCAGCCCGACGAAGGCGATCGGACCGGCGAGCGTCACCGACGCACCTGTCAGGATCACCGCGCAGACCACCGCCGTGATCCGGGTGGAGTGCACGGGAACACCGAGCGAGGACGCGGTGTCCTCACCCAGCCCGAGGACGTCCAGCCGACGGCTCAGCAGCAGCGCCACCACGAGCACCGCCACGATGAGCGGCATCGCGCGCAGGGACGCGTCGACGTTGAGCTGGGCGAGGGATCCGCTGCCCCAGGCGAAGAGCCCGGTGGTGTTCTCCTTGAACAGGATCAGCAGCATGCCGGTGGCCGCGTCCAGGGCCATCGCCAGCGCCGAGCCCGCCAGCACCAGACGTGTGGTGGCGGTCCCGGCGGCGCTGCCCGTGAGCGCCAGCACGAGTGCCGCCGCCAGCAGGCCGCCGCCGAAGGCCACCAGGCCCGACGCCCAGAGCGGCACGGCGAGGCCGAACGAGGCGACCAGGGTCAGCGAGAAGTAGGAGCCCGCTGTGACCGCGAGCGTGTCGGGGGAGGCCAGCGGGTTGCGTGTGACGGACTGGAGGAGTGCTCCGGCCACGCCCAGGGCGAAGCCCACGGCCACACCGGCGAACAGGCGAGGAAGCCGCGAACCCTCCAGCACGTGGCCGACGGGCACCCCGCTGACCTCCTCCCGGTCTCCCGCGAGGAATCGCACGAGGTCCCACCAGCCCACACCCGAGGTGCCCTGCGTGAGGTGCCACAGGCCCAGCGCGCAGATCGCGGTGACCAGCGCCGTGACCACCGCGGCCCCGGCGGCCCCGCCGCGCGGGCCGGGGCCCGGCGACGGAACCGGCCGGGGCCCGGCGGAACGGAGTTCGCTCATTACTGCGTGAGGGAGTCGACGAAGGCGTCGATGGCCTGGGCGGTCGAACGCGGGCCGCCCGCGCCCCACACCCTCGGGGGGAAGGCGTGCGCCCGCTCCTCCTTGACGGCCGGGAGGGAGGTCCAGATCGGGTTCTTCTCCAGCTCCTCCACGTAGCCGCCGACACCCTCGTCGTTGGCGTAGAAGAGGTTGGCCCCACCCACGGCGGTCAGGCCCTCGACATCGGTCTGCGCGAGACCGTATGAGGGGTCGACGCCGCCGTCGCCGTAGGCGTCGTTGATGTCGTCGGTCCAGGCGGAGGTCATCCCGAGCTCCTCGCCGAGCGCGGTGAACAGGGCGCCCTGACCGTAGGGGCGGATGGTGAGGTTGCCGCCCTGGAGCCATCCGTCGAAGAAGAGGAAGTCGGTGGTGGGGAGGTCGACGTCGGCCACCTGCTCGCGGGCCTCGGCCAGGTGGTCCTCGAACTCCCCAACGACCTCGTCGGCCCGTTCGGTGCGGCCGGTCGCCTCGCCGATCATCTCGAAGACGTTCAGCATGTTGCCGATGGGGTCGGCCGGGTCGGCGCCCCGGGTGACGAGGACCGGAACGCCGCGCTCCTCCAGCCGGGCGATGATCTCGTCGTCGGGTCCGGCGGCCTCCACGACGATGAGGTCGGGGTCCTGCGCGTACAGGGTGTCGAGGTCGGGCTCCTCGCGGTTGCCGATGTCGGTCACCCCCTCGGGCAGCTCCTCCGCGCTCACCCACGTGCTGTAGCCCTCGGGGTCGGCCACGGCCACCGGGGTGACGCAGAGCGTGAGGGCGTCCTCGACCTGCTGCCACTCCAGGACCGCGACGCGTGCGGCGGGCTGGTCGAGTTCCACCTCCCGGCCGACGCCGTCGGTCAGCGTCACCGGGTCGGTCGAGGTGGCCGTGGCGTCCTCGGCGCAGTCCTCCGAAGGGGGCGCCGCGAGGGCCTCGGGCTCGGTCTCGTCGACACTGGTCGTGCCGCACCCCGAAGCGATCAGGGCGACGGCCACGGCCGTGAGGGTCGCGAGTCTGCTGGCACTGGTCATGGTGGGTTCTCTCTGCTTCGAACTGCTCTGGGGACTTCGCTGAGGGGGGTGGGGACGCCGGGCACGGGGAAACGAGGGGCGGTGCCGGTCAGTTCAGGGGAGGACCTATCGGTGGGCCGGGTGACGGCCCACCGGGTCCATACGGAGCCGACCGGTGGGGTCCCGGGTGACCTCGATCCGGAGGCCGTAGACCTCGCTGAGGTTGTCAGTGGTGAGCACCTCCGAGGGCGGCCCCTCGGCGTGCGCGCGACCGGAGCTCAACAGCAGCACGCGGTCCGCGACGCGCGCGGCGTGGTCCAGGTCGTGCAGGACGACCCCGACCGCGACCCCGTGGTCCTCGGCCAGGTCCCGGATCAGGTCGAGGGTCTCGATCTGGTAGCGCAGGTCCAGGTGGTTCGTGGGTTCGTCGAGCAGCACCACGCCGGTGTCCTGGGACAGGCAGGCGGCGAGCCAGACGCGTTGCATCTCCCCGCCGGAGAGCTGCCCGGCGGCCCGGTCGGCCATGTCCCGCACACCGGTGACCCGCATCGCGCGTTCGATCGCTTCCCGGTCCGCGGCTGAGGGGCCCGCGAATCCGCGCCGGTGGGGGTGGCGACCGAAGGCGACGACCTCGCTCACCGTGAGTCCCTCCGGCACGGGCCGGGACTGGGCGAAGAGCGTGACCTCCCGGGCGAACCGGCGTGCGCTGAGCAGGGACACCGGTCGGTCCGGGGCGCCGTCGCCGCCTCCGAGTGTCACCTGGCCGCCGTCGACACGGTGGAGGCGGGCCAGTGCGCGCAGGAGGGTGGACTTTCCGCTGCCGTTCGGTCCGACCAGTGCGGTGACCTGACCGGTGGTCAGGGTCAGCGAGGTTCCGTGGACGACGGTGGTCCCGCCGTAGCGGAGGACGAGCCGGTCCCCGTTCAGGGCGCTCACGCGCGGCGCGGTGCTCGGCGCACCACCCGCCCGAAGGGTGTGGCGCGTCGGACGTGAGCAGGGCCGACGCGGCAGGAAGTTAGGTTAGCCTTCACTCACTCAGAATAGGTTCGGGCGCGCGCTGGCTGCAATCAGGACTTCCGGACAGCCGATACGGAGAACCGGTCAGTGCCCGCGTGAGTGACCCGTGAACGCGCCCGGGGTCGTGCCCATCACGCGTCGGAAAGCGTCGATGAACGTGCTGGTCTGGGCGTATCCGAGGAGTTCGGAGACCTCCTGGACCTCGTTTCCCTCACTCAGCAGTGACAGGGCCCGGTGGACGCGCAGTGACTGTCGCCACTGCGCGAAGGACAGCCCCGTGGAGGCGCGGAACACACGGGTGATCGTGCGGGGGCTGGTGCCCAGGCCGCGAGCCCACTCCTCCAGCGAACGGTCGTCCGACGGATCCGCCATCAGGGCCTCGGCGATGCTGTCGGCGCGGGCGTCACCGGGCAGCCGCAGCGCCAGGCGCGGAGCGGTCGGCTCCAGCAGGTCGAACACGACCGCCTCCGCCCGCGAACGCGCCCCGGTGTCGATGTCCGTGCGGGCCAGGTGGATCAGCAGCGACTCCAGCGCCGGGGTCATCGCGATGGCCGTCGGCTCCGCGAAGGCGAAGGGCGTGCTGTCCGGGGAGAAGAAGGCGTTGTGCAGCCCCGCCCCGGCCGTCAGACGTCCCGTGTGCACCTCACCGGCGGGCACCCAGAGCCCGCACCCCGCCGAGACGGTGAACAGGCGCTCTCCCGCACGGGCGGTCAGTGCCCCCTGGCGCACCCACACCAGCTCGTGTGCCGGATGCGCGTGCGGCTCCCATTCCGTGGGCCCTCCCGGCGCGTGCGACTCCGAGACGATCACGAAGGGGGAGGGCGCTCCCTCGGGCAGCGCGGAGGCCCGGCGCAGTCGGGTCCTGGGCTCACGCCGCCAGGCCCCCGCCCCGGCGCCCTCGGAAGCCACCGCGAACTCGGCCACACCCACTGGCGCCCCACCCCCTTCCGCTCCGGGAAGCCACCGTCGACGACCTGCGCCGACACCGTAAAAATAGCCGAACTCACCCAGGTCATCACATCGGGTTCGACACACTCCCGCTTCGGGCGCGGGTGGGTCCTGGAGGGGGACACGCGGGTCAGGTCGTGGTGCTTCTTCCCTGCCCGGTCCGGTGGCGCACGCGCACCAGCTGGGCGAGCAGGGCCAGAACGGGCAGTTCCAGAAGCGGGCCGACCACGAGGGCGACCGCGATGAGCGGCCGGTCGGGGAAGGCCGCGACAGCGATCGCCAGGGCGATGGGCGAGTTGCGGGCGGTGGTGACCATGGTCAGGGTCACCCTCTGGTCGGCGGGCAGACGCGCCAACCGGGACAGGCCGACCGCGACCAGCGGCAGGACCACGAAGAACACCGCCAACGGGAGGAGCAGCGCGAGCAGGTCCCCCAGGTGTTCCAGGACGGTGCGGGCCTGCCAGGCGAACATCGCGAACACGGCCGCGTACAGCAGCGGAAGCACCAGGCGCCCGGCCGGTTCGCTCACGTGCCGCTCGCGCCAGTCGGCGTCCCTGAACCGGGCCGCGCCCCACCGGACCAGGACCGCCAGGGCCAGCGGCACCACCAGGACGAGCAGGACGGCCTCGGCGAGGGTGCCCGCGTCGACCATGGCCGCCCGCCCGCCGAGCAGCAGCACGTACACCGGCAGCAGGGCCAGCTGGAGGACCAGGTTGACCGGCAGCAGGGCGGCGGCGATGCCGGTGTGGCCCCGCGCCATGGCGGTGAAGACCAGGTACCAGTCCGTGCAGGGGGTGACCAGCAGCAACAGCAGGCCGATGCGCAGGTCCGGCTGTCCGCCGAGCAGGCCCGCGCCCAGCGCCCAGGCCAGCGCCGGGGTGAACACGAAGTTCAGGACCAGGCTGAGTCCCACCAGGGTCCTGGCCCGCCGGACCTCGCCCACGTGGGCGGCGTCCATCCGCACGAACACGGCGGCGAGCATCACGAGCAGTGCGGGCAGAACCACGTGTTCGGCCGCCGGGCCGATCGGCGCCAGCAGCCCCGCCACCAGGCCGGCCACGGCGGCCAGGGCCACGAACAGGCTCTGGAGGCGTTCGGCGATCGACATCGATCAGGTTCCGTTCACAGTGTGGCGAGGAAGTCCAGGAGGGCCCGGTTGACCTCGTGGGGGCGTTCCTGCTGGGTCCAGTGGCCGCAGCCGGGCAGGGTGAGGTCGGCGTACAGCTTCGGGGCGATCATGGTCAGCGCCGCGCGGAGTTCGGGCACGCCCCGAAGGACGGAGACCATGTCGCGGTCGCCCACCGCGTACAGCGCCGGGACCTCGACACGCAGCCCCCGGAACGCGGCCATCAGGTCCTGGTTGCGGTCGATGTTGCGGTACCAGTCGAGGGGGCCGGTGAAGGCGTCCGGTGCGGCGTAGTCCCCGGCGAACACCTCGATGTCCTCGGCGGTGAGCCACGCGGGCAGCTCCTCCGGCTCGGGCAGAGTGTCGATCAGCCGTACCCCCTCGGGGGCGACCCACGGACGCGGCGGGCTGGCCCCGGAGGCCCCCACCAGGATCCGCCGCAGCGTCGAGGCCGGATCCGCCGACATCTCGGCGTCGGCTCGGCCGGGCTCCTGGAAGTAGGCCTGGTAGTAGCCCTCGCCGTAGGCGCGGCGAGAGGACTCGACGGAGGGGAGCCCGGCGGGCGGCAGCGGCGGAACGCTGAGCCCGGCCACGGCACGGACCAAGTCGGGCCGCAGCAGCGCCGTGGTCCACGCGACCACCGCTCCCCAGTCGTGGCCGACCACCACGGCCTCCTCGGCTCCGAGCGCGCCGATCAGCGCGGTGACGTCGCCGACCAGGTGCGGCAGCGTGTACTCCTCGGAGCTGGGCGCGCGGTCGCTGCGGGCGTACCCGCGCTGGTCGGGGGCGACCACCCTGTACCCGGCGTCCGCGAGGGCGGCGAACTGGTGCCGCCAGGAGTACCAGCTCTCCGGGAACCCGTGCAGCAGCAGGACCAGTGGTCCCTCGCCCTGTTCGGCGACGTGCAGGCGGAGGCCGTTCACCTCGACGCTGTGGTGCTGGATGCTCAACGCGACTCCTCTCCTACCCCCGCCGGGAAACCCGACGGGGGGAACCGGACCGGCGGGGGTCAGCCTAGGGGAGGGGGTGGGCGTCGGCACGCCCCCGACGCCCCTCGTTCAGGGGGCGCACGGGTGGCTGGGGGCGGTCGCCGGGGTGCCCGGCTCCGGGTCGGTGCACCCCGGGGCCTCCACCGAAAACACCTTCGCGGAGCGGCGCCTTCCGTCACCACAGCGGAACCGCCTCCGGGCGACGATGCGGTTCGTTCGTGTGGCCACGATGTGGGCGGCGTACCGGCTGGCCGGGTCGAGGCCCGTGCGGCACCACGCTGCCGCCGCGCTCCCGGGAGGCCGCGGCATCCTCCCCCCCCCCGGGACCACGCAAGGGGCCGAACGCACCGGCCACCCGTACCGGGCCCGGGTCAGCGTTCCCGGTTGAAGGCCCAGACCGACAGCGGGGCGAACACTACGACCAGCGCGGCCGACCAGACCAGCGTGAGGGCGACCGAGTCACCCGCCGGGGTACCGGTGAGCAGGGATCGGGCGGCGTCCATGGCGTGGGTGACCGGGTTGGTCCCGGCCCAGGCCCGCAGCCAGTCGGGCAGGGTCTCGACCGGCGCGGCCATGCTGGTGCCCAGCAGCAGCGGCAGGATCGCGACGAAGGTGATCGCCATGACGGCTCCCTCGTCGCGCAGCAGCACGCCCAGGAACACCATCACCCAGCTCAGGCCGAATCCGAAACCGATGGCCAGCGCGCAGGCGGCGATCGCGGAGCCGGGGTCGGTCTCCACGCGAAAGCCCATCAGGTGCCCGATCGCGAACAGGACCAGCACCGTGACGAGGTAGCGGACCAGGTCGGCCAGGACGGAGCCCAACAGAGGGGCCGAGCGGCCGATGGGCAGGCTCCGGAAGCGGTCGTGGACGCCCTTCTTCATGTCGATGTTGATGGTCAGTCCCGACGAGAGCATTCCGGCGATGCCCGCGCCCATCACCAGGACGCCCGGGAAGAGGTACTGGAGGTAGGCGCCGGTGGAGCCGGACACCGACCCGCCGAACAGGTACACGAACAGGACCATGAACAGGGCCGGGGTCATCACGCCGTTCACCAGTGAACCCGGGTTGCGCAGGGACTTGGCCAGGCCGCGCCGGGCCAGCACCAGGCTGTGCCGGATGAGGGGCGCGGGGCGAGGGGCGGCCGTTCGTGTCTCGACGGTGCTCATGCGGCGGACTCCTGCTCCGTGTCGGTGTTCCGGGGTGCTCCGGTCAGCGCGAAGAACACCTCGTCGAGGCTGGGCAGGTGCAGGGAGAACTCGGTCACCGTGATCCCCCGCTCCCGCAGTTCCCCGGCCACGTCCCAGGCAGAGGAGTCACCCTCGACCGGGACGGACAGGGTGTGGCGGGCGCGCTCGGGTTCGCGGCCCGTGACCCGCCGCATGACCTCCGCGGCCTCCTCGGCTCGAGCGGGGTCGGCGGTCCGGAGGGACACGGCCTGCCCGCCCACCACGCGTTTGAGTTCGGCGGGCGTGCCGTCGGCGATCACGCGGCCCCGGTCGATCACCGTGATCTCGTCGGCGAGGGCGTCGGCCTCCTCCAGGTACTGCGTGGTGAGCAGCACGGTGGTCCCCTCCGCCGTGAGTTCGCGGACCATCCGCCACAGGTCCTCGCGCCGTCCGGGGTCGAGTCCCACGGAGGGTTCGTCGAGGAAGACCACGCTGGGCCGCCCCACCAGGCTGGCCGCCAGGTCCAGACGGCGCCGCATGCCTCCGGAGTAGGTGGTGACGGGACGCCGGGCGGCTTCGGTGAGCCCGAAGCGGGTCAGGAGGTGGTCCGCGCGGGCGTGGGCCTCTCCTCTTCGCAGGTCCAGGAGTTGACCCAGGAGCACCAGGTTGGCGCGGCCGGAGAGTTCGTCGTCGACCATCGAGCCCTGGCCGGTCAGTCCGATCAGGCGGCGTGCCCGTGGGGCCTCGCGTACGACGTCGAAGCCGCCGACCGAGGCGGTGCCCTCGTCCGCACGGGCGAGGGTGGCCAGGACGCGGACGGCGGTGGTCTTGCCTGCGCCGTTGGGTCCCAGGACTCCCAGGACTGATCCGGGTCGGGCGGACAGGTCGACCCCGGACAGCGCGGTCGTCCGGCCGAACCGTTTGACCAGGCCGCGGGCCTGGAACGCGTACTCAGGCATGGTTCACTCCATTCTCCGGAGGTTCCAGATGTTGGCGTCATTCGAATGATGAGAGTATCTGAGTGTTCTTGGTATCTCAACGTAGGATGGGGGGACCGAGACGAGGAGGAAGATGGTCCGGCTCAGCAGGGCACAGCAGCAGGAGGCCAACCGGGCGCGCGTGCTCGCCGCGGCGCGCGAGGAGTTCGCCGAACACGGCTTCCGCGAGACCAAGATCGACCGCGTCGCGGACCGCGCCGACCTGACGCGGGGCGCCGTCTACTCCAACTTCCCGGGCAAACGCGCCCTGTACTTCGCCGTGCTGGCCGAGGCCGCCGAGCGCGAACCCCCGGGCGGGGACACGGAGTCCGTCCGCGACGCCACCCGGGCCCTGGGAGCCTTTGCCCGCGCGTGGGTGGCCCGCCTGCCCCTGACCGGCACCGACGAGCGGGTCGGGGTCGAACTCATGGCAGAGGTCACCGCAGACCCCCGCGTGAGCCGGGTGTTCGCCCAGGCCACGGCGGTGCAAGCGATCCTGCTGGGGCGTGCGCTGGAGAGCCTGGACCCGCAGCCCCAGGCGGGTCGGCGTTGTGTCAGGGTCGCCGAGAGCGTGCTCACCACCCTGCACGGGGCAGGGCAGTTGGCCGCGGCGGCTCCCGGGTTCGTCGACCCCTTCGCGGTCATCCGCTCCTGCGAACGCCTGGCCGGGGTGGACCTGGACGACGGTTGGCCGCTACCGCACATCACCCATGTCCCGGACGCCCGCCCCGTGGACGAACCCTGGGCCGCGCCCACGGCGCTCGACGTCCTGCGCGGTGAGCGGTTCCCGGTTGAGGACGGGATCGTGGCGGTGCTGGGGCTGCACCGGCTGGAGGCCCTCGAGGAGGCCCTGCGCGCCGTTGCGGAGGGCGTGCCGGTGACGATCGTGCCCGTCACCTCCGAACCCGCCGAGCTCCTTCCCCTGGTCCGGCTGGTCCTGGCCGAACTCCGCTCCTGCCTGTCCTCCTCCTTTCCCGCGGGATCCTGGGCGCGGCCGAGTATCGTGCTCGACCCGGGGCTGGCCCTTGCGGTCGGCGTCACCGACCCGAACGACGACACCGAGAGCGCGCTCCGTCTGCACGGAGGCAGGGTCGTCGCCCGATCGGAGGGGCGCGGCGCGGCCCACGCGGTGGGCGCTCTGGTCCCGCCGACAGGCGCGAGGAACGAAGGGAACGGGGCTCGGACCGCACGCTGATCTCGGGGCCTCCCGAGGGCCGCGTTGAGCCGGTGAAGGGTGCTCTCGCCCGCCGGGGCGTCGAGAGCCGCACGGGGTCCGTCTCGTCCGCTCACGGTTCGGTCTCCGTTCCTCCCGGAGCCTTCCCGGGGGAGTCGGTGCGGCGGTCCGGCCCTTCGCCACGGCACGGGAGCGCTCCTCGGGGCCGAAGCCCGCAGCGGTCCAGGTGGTCACGTCCGAGCGGGGCACCCCCGAGTCCCACCGGGCCCTGAGCAGGCCCGCGGTCTCCCGGCCGGTCGCGGGCGCGACGGGCGGCCTCCCCGGGTGGCAACCCCGTGGTCCGGTACAGGACGCCGTGGGTCGCCTTGATCCCGGCGCGTGCCCGTGGGGTCGTCACCGTGCGGCCGCGGGCCGTCCAGGCCTGCGGGCCCTCGGATCCGGGTGCGGGGGCGTCGAGCGTGCGGGGCATCGGTGCTCCTGGGTCGCGGAGGGGTTCGCGGGTGTCGCAACCCCGACAGTCGTCAATCTAGGTTGACCTGACAAAAAAGTCAATCAAAGTTGACTCACTGGGGGTGGAGGGGTCGAATCCACCGGTTTGACCTGCTAAGGGACACGCCAGTCGAAGTCTGGGAGAGTGGAGTCCCCGATGCGACACTGGGGTGCGGAAGCCGGGGACCCCCGACCGGCCACGACCGGTGGGGGTGGGCATGGAAGAAGAACACGACGAGGTACCGCTCGTCGAGAGCGAACTGCTGTTCCAGAACCTCGTCAGGTCCGTACACGTCAGCGGCCCCATCGAGGTGCTGGAGGCCGCCGATCGCTACGGAGCGGCGATCGGGCTCGGAAAGATCACCGTCCACCTCGTGGACCTGCAACAGCGCCTGCTGGTTCCGCTGACCGGGGGACCCATCCTCGACGTGGAGACCACCGTCGCAGGGGAGACCTACCGCTCCGACACCCTGCGGCTGGTGGAGGGCGGCGCGGACGCGCTCAGCCTGTGGCTCCCGCTCAAGGACGGCGCCGACCGCATTGGGGTCGTGCACATCCGCACCCCCTGGCTCGACGAGCCCACACTCCGCCGCTGCCAGACCCTCGCCGCCCTGCTCGCCCTGGTCATCACGTCCAAACGCGCCTACAGCGACACCTACGTGCGGCGCACCCGCGCCCGGGACGTGCAGCTGCGCGCGGAGATGCTGCGCGCCTTCCTCCCGCCCCGCACACTCGGCACCCGGCGCGGGGTCTCCACCGCCGTCCTCGAACCCGCCTACGAACTGGGTGGCGACGCCTTCGACCACTCCCTCACCCGCGACACCCTGCACGCCGTCATCCTGGACGCCATGGGCCACGACCTCGCCTCCGGGCTGACCGCGTCGGTCGCGATGGCCGGGGCCCGCAGCGCCCGCCGCAACGGGGCCGACCTCGCCGAACTCACCGAGAACGTGGAGCGCGCCCTGGTCACCTGGCTCCCCGAACGTTTCTGCACGGCCATCTTCGCCACCCTCGACCTGTCCACCGGCGCGTTCTCCTGGGCCAACTGCGCCCACCCCGCGCCGCTGCTCATCCGCCACCAGCGCCTGGTGGAGGGCGCCCTGGACCGCACCCCCGAACTCCCGCTCGGACTGGACGGGGTGGTCTCCGACACCGCCCCGCGCACCGTCCACCGCACCACCCTCGAACCCGGAGACCAGGTGCTGCTGTACACCGACGGCGTCACGGAGGCACACGACAGGGACGGAAGGATGTTCGGCCTGGAGCGCTTCGCCGACTTCGTCATCAGGGCCGCCTCCGCCGACGAGCCCGCCCCCGAGACCCTGCGGCGCCTGATCCACGACATCCGCGCACACCAGCGCGGCGGATTCACCGACGACGCCACCATCATGCTGCTGGAGTGGACCCCCGGCGGGGCGGTCCGGGGCCACCTCTGAGCCCCGGAAGGATCACCAGAGGGCGAGGACCCGGCTGGGACCGCCTGAGGCGTCCAGGCCGGGCAGCACGCCCACCGTGATCAACGCCCCGCTCGGCGGGAGCCGGTCCAGTCCGGTCAGGGCCTCCAGCCCCCAGCGGTCCGCCCGACCCACCACCTCGTGGGCGGCGAAGTCCGTGGAGGAGCCGGGGTCCGTGCTGAGCGTGTCCACCCCGGTTCCGGCGATGGCCCGCTGCGAGACCAGGAAGTCACAGGCCTCGGCTGAGAAACCGGGGAAGTGCCAGGTGCCGTCCTCGGCCACGCCCCGGACGCGGTCGTCACCCTCCGACCAGCGGGAGCTCCAACCCGAGCACATCAGGACCGCGGCCCCGGCCGGGATGCGCCCGTGGACGCGCTCATAGGCGTGGACGTCGTCCACGGTCACCGTCGTGTCGGGGTCCTCTGCGGCCCGGGCGCGGATGTCGATCACGGCGGCCGGGGCGACCAGCTCGGACGGGTCGATGTCGGGCACGAGACGGCCCCCGCCGATCACGTGGCCGGGCGCGTCCAGGTGTGTCCCCGTGTGCTCGGTCATGCTCCACCGTTGCAGGTAGAGCCCGAACTCACCCGGAGCCGCGGCCGGGACTACGGTCTCCCGGACCGGCTTGTCCTCGTCCCAGGACGGCATGCCGGGGGAGATGGTGTGGCTGAGGTCCACGACCCGACGGAACCCCTTCGGCCAGGGGAGGGGGCTGACTGGTGCGGTCGGCGGCCCGGCGGGCGCCGCGTGCTCCGTTCGGGCCCTCACGGTCTCACCTGTTCCGTGCAAGCACATGGCGTCCCCTTCGTCGAGCGAGTCCCCGGGAGCGCCCCGGGGAGAGTCGGGTCAAAAGTAGCGGCTCGGGGAGGTCGGTGCCGAGCGATTCCGTTCACGGAACGGGGCACGACGCGGTTCGCCGTCACTTTCCCGCTGAACCGCCGAACCGGCCCGGGAACCGGGGAACCGGGAACCGGAAGTTCGCGGGAGCGGAGGCAGGGGGCACCGGGTACGTCAGCGGGGGTGAGGCCCAAGGGCGCGTGGGTGCTCGGAGCGAACACGGAGCCGGGGGAGCGGGCTCACGGCGGCACCGGGGAACGCCGGGGAACGCCGGGGAACGCCGGGGTGCGGTGGCGAAGGGGGCGTCCCGGAGGGAGGGGTCCGGGCCCGTGACCGTGTCCGTTGTCCAGGCCGGGAGGCGTCGGACCATCCCGATCGCCCCGAGGCTTTACGAAGCGGGGTCCCCGCGGTCACCGGTGAGCGGGTCACGCGCCGGCCCACCACCGTCACGGGCCTGGGGACCTGGTCAGGAACGTGACGCGGGAACTGAGGGCAGGTTCCTGACTGGCCGCAGGAGCAGCAGGACCAACACCACCACCACAGTCACCGTCCCGCCGACCAGCAGTACCGTCCGCGATCCGAAGACCTCGGCGACGGGACCGGCCAGGGCCTGGCCCACCGGCAGCATCGCCAACGAACCGGCCACCTCGTAGGCGTGGATACGCCCCAGCACGGGGCCGGGAACCTGGGTCTGCACGCTGGTCATCCACATCACGCCCCAGAAGCCCATGGCCGCGCCGCTCACCGCCGCTCCCAGCGCCAGCGCGGGAACCCCCAGACCCAGACCGACCGCCACCGAGTACGCGCCCGCCCCGAACAGTGCGATCGCTCCCACACGCAGGGGAAAGCCCGGCCGGATCCGCGTGGCGAGCACCCCGCCCAGCGCCGTTCCACCACCCAGCGCGGCGCTGACCAGTCCGAACGCCTGGGAGCCGTGCCCGAGGATGATCTCCGCCGAGGCCAGGGGGATCTGCGGACCCCACATGGCCACCATCAGCACCATCCACAGCAGGATCACCGACCACATCCAGGTCCGCGAACGGAACTCGCGCCACCCCTCCACCAGGTCGGCGACGTACCCCGGCCCCTCACCCCGGCCCCGGGCGGGCTCGGGAAGCCGGATCAGCGCGAGCAGCAGCGCCCCCACCGCGTAGGTCGCCGCGTGCACACCGAGGACCCCGGCCGTCGACACCACGGCCACCAGCACTCCCGCCACCGCGGGGCCGACCAGCATCGCCAGCGCCTCCGCGGTACGGATCACCCCGTTGGCGCCCTGCACGTCCCGGGCCACTCTCGGCACCACCGAGGCCACCCCGGGCTGGAACGCCCCGGCCGCGATCCCGTTGACCGCGCCGATCACGCAGATCTGCCACAGGACCACGTGTCCGGTCAGGAACAGCACGGCGGCGGTCGCCTGGGTGACCACGCGCACCAGGTCGGCGGCGACCATCATGCGCCGGGCTCCCCAGCGGTCGGAGAGCACCCCGCCGAAGATCACGAACCCCACGAAGAGGGCCGAGTACGAGGCCATCGCCAGCCCGACGCCACCCGCGCCCAGCCCGTGCGCGAGGAGCCCGGCCGCCAGCGCCACCGGGAGCATTCCGTCACCGGTCCGGGCCACCGCCCGCGCGGCGAAGAAGAGGGCGAAGTCCCGTGACCACAACCGCGGCCCGACCTCCGCCCGCTGCACTGGGCCCCTCGCCGCCCGGTCCAGCTCTTCCTCGGGTCCGCCACGCTCCATGGGGCACCTTCCCGTGACCCCCGCGCGCATCGTGGGGGCCCGTGCACCCTACCGGTCCAGACCAGTTCCCTCCAGGGGCTTCCCTCCTCGGGATCCGCCGCCCGAGGCCGCCGCGATTCCCCTCCCCAACCGGAGCCCGGAACGATTGAATGGTGTGCCGACCACGAGCTGAGAAGGAACACATGCCCGAACCCAGCGCCGACTGGTGGAAGTCAAGCGTCGTCTACCAGATCTATCCGAGCAGCTTCAACGACAGTGACGGCGACGGCGTCGGTGACCTGCCCGGGATCATCGAGAAGCTCGACTACCTCAGGCTGCTCGGTGTGGACGTGGTCTGGCTGTCGCCCGTCTACCCCTCGCCGTGGGACGACAACGGCTACGACATCAGCGACTACACCGGCATCGACCCCCGGTTCGGCACCCTGGAGGACTGGGACCGGCTCCGGGACGGCCTGCACGAGCGCGGTATGCGCCTGGTGATGGACCTGGTCGTCAACCACACCAGTGACCGGCACCCCTGGTTCACCGCCTCCCGTGAGGGCGACGAGGACAAGCGCGACTTCTACTTCTGGCGGCCCGGTCGCGACGGCGGACCGCCCAACAACTGGGGTTCGGTCTTCTCCGGCCCCGCCTGGACCTACGACGAGGGGCGCGGCGAGTACTACCTCCACCTGTTCAGCCCGTCGCAACCCGACCTGAACTGGGAGAACCCCAAGGTGCGCGCGGCCGTGCACGAGGTCGCCCTGTGGTGGCTGGCCCGTGGCGCGGACGGCTTCCGCATGGACGTCATCAACTTCGTGTCCAAGAACCCGAAGTTCCCGGACGGGCCGGAGACGGGCGACCACGGCGACTTCGCCGAGCACGCGATCAACGGGCCGCGCCTGCACGAGTTCCTGCACGAGATGCACGGGACCGTCTTCGCCGGGCGCGACGCGCTCACGGTGGGGGAGATGCCCGGCGTGAGCGTGGAGCAGGCGCGCGTCCACACCAACCCGGTCAACCGCGAGCTGGACATGGTGTTCCAGTTCGAGCACGTCGACCTGGACCACGGGCCCGGCGGCAAGTTCGACCCGCGCCCGCTGGACCTGGTCCGGCTCAAGGCCTCGCTCAACCGCTGGCAGTCGGGGCTCAACGACCGGGGCTGGAACAGCCTGTACCTGAACAACCACGACCAGCCGCGCGCGGTCTCGCGGTTCGGTGACGACGGTCGGTACCGGGTGGAGTCGGCGACGGCGATCGCCACCACGCTGCACATGATGCAGGGGACCCCGTACGTCTACCAGGGCGAGGAACTGGGCATGACCAACGCCCACCTGGACGACATCGCGGGCTACCGCGACCTGGAGACCCTCAACTACCACCGCACCATGGTCGAGACCGGCAAGGTGGACGCCGGGGCCGCCATGTCCGGGATCGCCCGGATGAGCCGGGACAACGCGCGCACTCCCATGCAGTGGACCGCGGGGGAGCGGGCCGGGTTCACCACCGGTACACCGTGGATCGGGGTCAACCCCAACCACGTGGACATCAACGCGGAGGACGCCGTCGCCGACGAGGGGTCGGTGTTCCACCACTACCGACGTCTGATCGCGCTCCGCAAGGAGTACCCGGTCATCGTGCACGGACGGTTCGCCCCGCTGCTGGAGGAGGACCCCCGCGTCTACGCCTACACCCGCACGTACGACGGCCAGGTGCTGCTGGTGCTGGCCAACTGGAGCGACCGGACGGTGGAGGTGGACCTGCCCGAGGAAGTGGCGGGCTCCGACCCCGAACTGCTGATCGGCAACCTCGCCGACGCCGGACCGGTCCTGGCTCCGTTGCGCCCGTGGGAGGCCCGCGTGCACCTGGGCCGATGATCCACCCCCGAGGGGCCCTGCTCCCGCGATCGATCGGTGAGTACTGTGTTGGGCAGCCGATCGAGCGGGAGCGGGGACCTTCATGAGAGTCGTCATCGTCGGAGCCGGTGTGGGCGGGCTCGCCCTGGCCCGGGGACTCACCGGGCGGGGACACGAGGTCGAGGTCCACGAGCGCGCGACCGGGCCGCGCTCCGGAGGTGCCGGACTCGGCCTCCACTCCAACGGGACCGCGGCCCTGCGGGCCCTGGGGGTCGACCCCGGCGGGATCGGCCGCCGTCTCGACGGACTGGAGAACCGCGACCCCTCCGGGCGGCGGCGCTACACACTCGACGTCGACGCGGTGAGCGACCACTACGGGTTCGAGTGCCGTACCGTTCCCCGGCACGCGCTCCTGGACCTGCTCGTGGACGGACTGCCCGAGGGCACCGTGCGCTACGGCCGCGTGTGCACCCGGGTGCGGATCAACTTCGACGGCACCGTGAGCGCGCTCTTCGGGGACGGCACCAGCGCCACGGGTGACGTGGTGGTCGGCGCGGACGGCGTGCGTTCGGCGGCCCGGCGTGACCTGTGGGAGAGCGATCCGGTGCGTCCCACCGGCTGGGCCAGCTGGCAGGGGCTCACGCGGGTGCCGACGGATCTGGCGGCGGGCACGGTCGCGGCGGTGGTCCAGGGACGCCAGGGCGTGTGCCACATGGTGCCCGCCGGGGACGGGCTCGTGCAGTGGTGGTTCGACGTTCGCTGGCGCCAGGAGATCCCCCGGCCCGCCTCCCCGTCCAGCGTTCTGCGCCGCCTGTTCGAGGACTGGACCGATCCCGACGTGCGCGCCGTCCTGGACCACGCGAAGGACGAGGACCTCGCGCTGTTCGAGCACGTCCGCCACCGGGTCCGCCGGGTCTGGGGCGAGGGCGGGGCGACCCTGCTGGGCGACGCCGCCCACGCCTTCCCGCCCTCCACCGCACAGGGAGCCAACCAGGCACTGGAGGACGCGTGGGCGCTGAGCCTGGCGCTCTCCGACGAGGCGGCCGAGGCCGACCCCGCCGCCGCGCTGCGCCGGTACGAGTCGGTGCGGCGCGGGCCGGTGAACCTGGCGTCGCTGGCCTCGGGGGCGGACGCGATCACACGCCTCACACCGCCCCGGTTCCTTGGCCGCGAACGGCTGGGTGCCATGGTCACCCGCCAGTTCATCGGCTACCTCGGCGGGGTGAGCAACGTTCTCACCGACCGCCGCCCGTGAGTTCTGATCACACACCGCTGGCGGTGGTCGCGCCCTCCGCTAGCGGTACGAGGGCCCGTACCCGGAGTGAGGTCCGCCCAGGGCTGTGACCGGCCGCTTCGGGACCGGGAGGGGGAGACCCCTCCCGGTTCATATTTTTTGAAATCCCCCCAAGTGAGGTTAGACTAACCTTGCTTGATGTCGGGGTTCTCCCGTTTTGTTGGTTCCCTCGTGCTGCCCTCCTCCGAGGACTCCCCCTGCGCGCAACCGGCCCGCCCAGAGCGACGCGGCCGCTCCCCGTGACTAAGAAAGCAGTGAGCATGTACTCCACCCTGCGCCGAGTCGGCGGCATCGCACTCACCTCGGCCCTCGCTCTCGGCCTGGCCGCCTGCGGCACCGACGGCGAGGACACTCCATCGGAGGCGAACGCGGACGGGACCTTCCCCGTCACCATCGAGAGCGCCCTCGGCACCGCCGAGATCCCCGAGCGCCCCGAACGCGTCGTCACCCTCGGACAGGGATCCGCCGAGACCGCCATCGCCCTCGGCACCGTGCCGGTCGGCATCGAGAGCTACGAGTGGGGCAGCGACGACACCGGCTACCTGCCCTGGATCCACGAGGCCGTCACCGAGTCCGGCGAGGAGCTCCCCGAGCAGTTCGCGGGGGCCGACGACATCGACTTCGAGGCGATCATCGAACTCGCCCCCGACGTCATCCTCGCCCCCTGGTCCGGGGTCACCCAGGAGCAGTACGACATCCTCACCGACATCGCCCCCACGGTCGCCTACCCCGACCTCGCCTGGAGCACCGACTGGGACGAGCAGATCGAGATCATCGGTCGGGCGCTCGGCCAGCCCGAGGAGGCCGGGGACCTCGTCACCGAGATCGAGGGTCGGTTCGAGGAGGCGTCCGCCGACAACCCCGAGTTCGCCGACCTCACCTTCTCCTACGTCTACACCGACGGTCCCGGCACGCTCGGCGTCTTCCTCCCCGACGAGCAGCGCGTGGCCATGGTGCGCGGTCTGGGGCTCCAGGTCGACCCGGTCGTGGAGACCTTCCCCGAGACCGAGGGCACCGACTCCGCTCTCATCGGCCTGGAGAACGCCGACCAGTTCGGTGACAGCGACCTCATCTTCACGTTCTACTCCGACCCCGAGACGCGCGCCGAGATCGAGTCCCAGGACCTGTACGGCTCCATCCCCGCCATCGAACGCGGCTCCGTGGTCACCAGCGACGACAACTCCTTCGTCACCGCCTCCTCCCTGATCAACCCGCTCACGGTGCCCTGGGTCATCGACCGCTACGTCCCCCTCATCGAGGAGGCCGCCGGGACCCTGGACGACTGAGGCGACCCGACGACGTGATCGTGAAGACACTCGCGGCACCGCCCCGCACGGGGCCCGCCCGCGCCGCGCTCGCCCTGGGCGCGGCCGGGGCGGTCCTGTTCGCGGCGGTCCTGCTCAGCCTGGTCGCGGGCAGCAAACCCACCTCACCGGCCGAGGTGTGGCAGGTCCTCCTCGGCGAGGCCGACCCCCACATCACCGCCGTGGTGGAGAGCCGCTACCCGCGCACCCTCCTCGGAATCGTGGCCGGGGCCGCGCTGGCCCTGTCCGGCACCCTCATGCAGGGGGTGACCCGCAACCCGCTGGCCGACCCCGGTCTGCTGGGCGTCAACGCGGGGGCGGCCGCGGCGGTGGTCACCGCCACCGCCCTGCTCGGCCCCGCCTCCACCACCGCCACCGTCTGGTGGGCCCTGCCCGGCGCGCTGCTGGCCGGGTTGGCCGCCCACACGGTGGGCACTCGCGGTGGCGACGGCGGCATGGTCCGCCTGGTTCTGGCCGGCGCGGTGGTCTCGGCGGTGCTCATGGCCTACGTCCAGGCGGTCTCGCTGAGCATGCCGGACGTCTTCGACAGCTACCGCTACTGGGTGGTGGGCTCCCTGGCCGGTCGCGGCCACGACGTGCTCCTCGCCGTCCTGCCGGTGATCGGGGCGGGGGTCCTGCTCGCGCTGTTGGTGATGGGCTCGCTCAACGCCCTGGCCCTGGGGGAGGAGGCGGCCGTGGCGACCGGCGCCAACGTGTTCCTGGCGCGCTCGGGAGGACTGCTCGCGGGCACCGTGCTCGCGGCCGGGGCCACCGCGGCGGCGGGCCCCATCGCCTTCGTCGGGCTGGCGGTCCCGCACGTGGTGCGCGGGCTGGTCGGGGTGGACTTCCGGCTCCAGGTGCCCTTCGCCCTGTTGGTCGGTCCCTCCCTGCTGCTGGTCGCCGACGTCGTGGGCCGCATCCTGGTACGCCCCATGGAACTCATGGTGGGCGTGGTCACCGCCTTCGTCGGCGCGCCGGTGCTGTTGTACGTGGTCCGGAAGTCGAGGTCGGCGACGTGAACCACCCGCTGCGATCCGCGTCCGACCGGGCCTCCGAAGCCCCGACCGGCACCCCGCCGGAGCCCTCGCCCTCACCACGTCCGCCGTTCCCGGTCCTGCGCCTGGGCCGCCACGTCGCGCTGCCCCTCCACCGCCGCTCGCTCGTGGTGGGCCTCCTCATTCTGGTGCTCCTGCTGGCGGCGGCCGCCGCCACCCTGAGCCTGGGACGCCTGGGAGTGCCCCTCACCCAGCTGCCCGCGGTCCTGTCCGGGCGAGGGGAGGCCACCCACCTGTTCGCCCTCGAACGGCTGCGCGGCCCCCGGCTGTCGGTGGCGGTGGGAACGGGCGTCGCCCTGGGACTGGCCGGGGCGCTCTTCCAGTCCGTGACCCGCAACCCGCTGGGCAGCCCTGACGTGATCGGACTGGGCGCCGGTGCGGGGGCTGGCGCCGCCCTCGCCGCGCTCATGTTCCCGGGGATCGTGCCGGTACCCCTGGGGGCGTTGGCCGGGGCCGCCCTGGCCGTGGTGGTCGTGGCCGCCGTGACCGGCACCGGACTGCGCGACCCCGGACGGCTGATCGTCGCGGGCATCGGCGTCGCCGCCATGGCCCAGGCCTTCACCCAGTTCGTGGTGTCCGTGATGGCCCGAGACAAGGCCAGTGTCCTGGCCGCCTACGTCAACGGCAGCCTGGGGGCCCGCTCCTGGGAGCACTCCACCACCATCTGGCTCACCCTGGCGCTGGCGGTCCCGCTGGTCGTGGCCCTGGCCGGGCCCATCACCGTCAACGAGATGGGCGACGAGCTCGCCGACTCCCTCGGGGCCCGGGCCGCGAACAGCCGCACCGCCGCCGTCGTCCTGTCCGTGGTGCTGTCGGCGGCGGCGGTGAGCGTGGCCGGGCCGATCGCGTTCGTGTCCCTCACCGCGCCGCAGATCGCCCGCAGGCTCAGCGGCGCGCCAGGACCCAACCTGGCGCTGTCCGGCCTGGTGGGCGCGCTCCTGCTGGTGTCAGCCGACCTGGCCGTCCAGCACGCGCCCCTCGCCGAGGGCCTGCCCGTGGGCGTCCTCACCCTGGCGATCGGTGGCGTGTATCTGGGCTACCTGCTCATCCGTGAATGGCGAAAGGGACGACTGTGAGCCGAGAGACCGCCCCGGTCCTGGCGGCCGAGGGCCTCACCCTGGGCTACGGCGCGGACCCGGTCGTGCGCGACCTGGACCTGACCATCGCCCAGGGCGAGTTCACCGTGATCGTGGGCCCCAACGGCTGTGGCAAGTCCACCCTGCTCAAAGCGCTGGGCCGGGTCAACCGGCCGAGCAGCGGAAGGGTGCTCCTGCACGGCCGCGACGTGCGCGCGCAGCGGCCCAAGGCGGTCGCCCGCCAGCTGGCGCTGCTGCCGCAGAGCCCGTTGGCGCCCGAGGGGATCACCGTCCGCGCGCTGGCGGCGCGCGGACGCTTCCCCCACCACACCCTGTTGCGGCAGTGGAGCCCGGAGGACGAGACCGCCGTCTCCCGTGCCCTGGAGCTCGCCGGGCTCACCGACCTCGCCCAGGTCCAGGTGGGGTCGCTCTCCGGAGGGCAGCGCCAGCGCGCCTGGGTGGCCATGGTGTTGGCACAGGACAGCGGCACCCTGCTGTTGGACGAGCCCACCACCTACCTGGACATCGCGCACCAGTACGACCTGCTGGAACTCTTCGCCGACCTGCACCGAAACGGTCGCACGGTGGTCGCGGTCCTGCACGACCTCGCCCAGGCGGCCCGGTTCGCCACGAGGGTGGTGATGATGGACGGGGGAGCGGTGGTGGCCGACGGGACCCCGGAGGAGGTCGTCACGGCCGAGCGGGTGGCGTCGGTGTTCGGGCTGGCCTGCGACGTGGTGCCCGACCCCCGGACCGGCACCCCGTTGGTCATCCCGCACGAGCGGGCCCCCGCGTCACCCTGACCTCAGGCGGGCCCTTCGGACTCGGCGTCCGTGGTCACCGGATCCGGCCGGGTCCGCTGGTCACGGGCGGCCTTGTACTCCTCCCAGTGCTCCAGCAGTACGTCGTGGTGGCCGTCCAGCCAGGTCATGTAGTCGTACATGTTGTGCAGCCGGGTGCGGGAGGACTCGCCCAGGTCCGGGAGGCGTTCGAGCGCCGAGGCGGCGAGGTCGCGCTGTTGGCGCAGGTAGGAGCGCTCGTTGCGCAGGAACCCGCCCCAGACGTCCTCGTCCATGCTGATCAGCCGTGAGCGGCTGTCGGGGGAGTCCACGAGGGTGACGAACCCCAGCTCGCGCAGGCGGCGCACCGACTGCGAGACCGAGCCCCGGCTCACCCCCGCGCCCTCGGCGACGGCCTCTGCGCTGACCGCGTCCCGGTCGGCCACCAGCAGGTAGCCCACGATGCGGCCCTCGGCCTTGGGCCGTCCCTGGGACTGCCAGTAGGCGGCGAAGCGGGCGACGAAGTCGTCGCGGAACGCCTCCGCGTCGTCCCCGGCCCCGTCCACCGCACCCGCCTCCAACGCCCGCTCCCCCCGTACACCCTGCGTCATGGGGGCCACGATATCGCCCACGCGGGCGGCCTCACGTCGGTTGGGGCGGGTTCGCTCGGGGCTGGTGCGCAGCGACCCCAGCAGGCGCTCGAGGGCCCACCACACACCCTCCAGGTCGCCTTCGTCCTCCGGTCGGCCGCGAGCGCGTGCTCGGGGTACCATCCGGTCGGTATGCTGACCGGGTCGGTGTTCGACACCCCGTCGGGGAACCGCGGGGGACACGAGGTGAGGCGGGACATGGCGCGAGGACGGCGGACGACCGAGGTCGAAGCCGGGCGCGGATCCGTGCCCGAACGACTGCTGGAGGCGGCCACCCGGCTCTTCGCGGAGCAGGGGTTCGAGAGCACCTCGGTGCAGGAGGTCGTGGCCGCGGCGGGCGTCACCAAGGGGGCGATGTACCACTACTTCGGCTCCAAGGACGACCTGCTCCACGAGGTCTACGCCCGTGTCCTGCGGATGCAGACCGAGCACCTCCTGGAGATCTCCTCGCGTGAGGCGCCCGTGGCCGAACGGGTCCACGCGGCCGCCGCCGACGTCATCGTCACCAGCGTCGCCAACATGGACGACACCAAGATCTTCTTCCGGTCCATGCACCAGCTCGCGCCCGAGAAGCAGCGCAGCGTGCGCGCCGAACGCCGCGGTTACCACGAGATCTTCCGCGCGATGATCGAGCAGGGCCAGAACGAGGGCGTCTTTCGCACCGACGTCCCCGCGGACCTGGTCGTGGACTACTTCTTCGGTTCCGTGCACCACCTGGGCACCTGGTACCGGCGCGACGGCGAGCTCACCGGCGACGACGTCGGCCGCCACTTCGCCGACCTGCTCGTCGCGGGCCTGCGCCCGCAGACCTGAGCGGTGGTGGGGCCCAGCGACGGCGGGTGACACGAACAAGGGCCGGGGGCAGGCGCCCCGGCCCTCTGGCGTGGCCCGCCCGCGCGGCCACCGGTGTCCTTTGTCAGGCGTACTTGCGCAGCTCCGCGCGGGCCAGCGAGCGCAGGTGCACCTCGTCCGGACCGTCGGCCAGCCGCAGTGAGCGCACTCCGGCCTGCCACCCGGCCAGCGGGGTGTCCTGGCTGACCCCGGCCGCGCCGTGCGCTTGCACGCACCGGTCCAGGATCCACTCGACCGTGCGCGGGGTGGCGATCTTGATCGCCTGGATCTCCGTGTGCGCCCCCTTGTTGCCCACGGTGTCCATCAGGTAGGCCGTCTTGAGCACCAGCAGGCGCAGCTGCTCGATCGCCACCCGGGCCTCGGCGATCCACTCACGGACCACGCCCTGCTCGGCCAGAGGGCGGCCGAACGCCACCCGCTCCAGCACCCGCTTGCAGGTCAGCTCCAGGGCGCGCTCGGCGATGCCGATCGAACGCATGCAGTGGTGGATGCGGCCGGGGCCCAGCCGCGCTTGGGCGATCGCGAACCCCTCGCCCTCGCCGCCCACCAGGTTCCCCACCGGCACGCGGACGTCCTCGAAGAACACCTCGGCGTGGCCGCCGTGGTCGCTGTCGTGGTAGCCGAACACGCTCATGCCGCGCTCGATCCGCAGCCCGGGGGTGTCCCGTGGCACCAGCACCATGCTCTGCTGCCGGTGCCGCTCCGCGTCCGGATCGGTCCGGCCCATCACGATGAGGACCTCGCAGGCCGGGTTGAGCGCCCCGGTGATGAACCACTTGTGCCCGTTCACCACGTACTCGTCGCCCTCCCGGACGATCCGGGTGGTGATGTTGGTGGCGTCGGAGGAGGCCACCTCCGGTTCCGTCATCGCGAAGGCGGAGCGGATGCGCCCGTCCAACAGGGGTTCGAGCCACCGCTCCCTCTGCGCGGGGGTGCCGAACATCGTCAGCACCTCCATGTTCCCGGTGTCCGGGGCGGCGCAGTTGAGCGCCACCGGGGCCAGCTGGGGGCTGCGCCCGGTGATCTCGGCCAGCGGAGCGTACTGGAGGTTGGGCAGGCCTCCGTGCTCGGGGTGTCCGGCCAGGAAGAGGTTCCACAGCCCCCGTCGGCGGGCCTCTGCCTTGAGCTCATCGACCACCGGCGGGACCGCCCAGGGGTCCTCGCGCTCGGCCAGCTGGGCGGCGAACACCGTCTCGGCCGGGTGGACGTGCTCGTCCATGAAGGCCAGCAGCCGCTCCCGCAGCTCCTCGGTCCGGGCGTCGAATGCGAAGTCCATCTGTCCTCAGTCCTCCTTCAGCACGGAGTGGGCGCGCCGTACCAGGGGGACGACCACGTCGCCGATCCCGTCGAAGCCCGCTCCCACGGTCAGTCCCCGCTCGTGCCGGTAGTGGATGCCCTCGGCGATCACCGCGAGCTTGAAACAGCCGAAGGCCACGTACCAGCCGAGCCGGGACACGTCCCGGCCGGTCGCGGCCGCGTACATCCGGGCCAGCTCGGGGGAGGAGGGGAACCCCTCGGCCGAGGTGGCCGGCTGCCCTTTGCCGATCACCGGCTGCTCCCGGTAGACCAGCATCAGGCCGAGGTCGACGAGGGGGTCACCGAGGGTGGCCATCTCCCAGTCGAGGACGGCGGTGAGCCGCCCGTCCTCGGTGACGAGCACGTTGTCGAGCCGGTAGTCACCGTGCACGATCGCGGGCGCGCCCTGTTCGGGGAGGGTGGCGGCGAGACGGTCCCGGAGCTCGTCGATCCCGGGGAGGTCCCGGCTGCGGGAGGCCTCCAACTGCCTGCTCCACCGGCGCACCTGGCGCTCCAGGAAGCCCGCCGGGCGGCCGAAGTCGCCCAGTCCCACGTCCTCGGGGTCCACGGCGTGCAGCTCGCCCAGCGTGGAGACGAGGGAGTCGGCCACGGCGCGGACCCCCGAGGCCCCGAGCGGCGCGATCTCGTCCAGGGTGCGCAGGGGAGTGCCCGCCACGTGCTCCATGACGTAGAACGGCGCCCCCAGCACGTCGGTGTCCTCGCAGAGCAGGTGGGTGCGCGGCACCGGCACGGCGGTCTCCCGCAGCGCCGTCATCACCCGGTACTCACGGGGCATGTCGTGGGCGGTGGCGAGCACGTGCCCCAGCGGCGGGCGGCGTACCACCCACGAACCGGTGCCGTCGGTGACCGTGTAGGTGAGGTTGGACTTGCCACCGGTGATCACCCGGCCACTGAGCGGTCCCGCGACCAGCCCGGGCAGCTCGCGGTCCAGGTGGACGCGCAGCCTCCCCAGGTCCAGGCCGGGCAGTTCCCCGCTCATGCCCGCTCCTCGGTGGTGAACACCCGCGCCTGGATGCGGCGCATCCCGGCCAGCCAGGCGTCGGTGTCGGTGGCCCGCGCGGCGAAGTAGTCGGCGACCCGGGGGTGCGGCAGGATCAGGAAGCGCCCGTCGGCCAGCCCGGCGAGCACGGCGTCGGCGACCTCCTCGGCGCTGATGGCCTCCCCGGCCAGGATGGCCCGTCCCTCCGGTCCGGATGTGTCGAGCATGTCCGTGCGCACGCCGAGGGGACACAGGCACTGGGTGGTGATGCCCCGGTCGCCGTAGGTGGCCGACATCCACTCGCCGAAGGCCAGCGCGGCGTGTTTGGTCACCGAGTAGGGGGCGCTGCCCAGCATGCTGAGCAGCCCGGCGGCGGACACGGTGGTCAGCAGGTGCCCCCGGCCGCGCTCCAGCCACCCCGGCACCAGCGCGCGGGCGGCACGCACGTGCGCCATCACGTTGACCTGCCAGGCGAGGTCCCAGTCGGCCTCCGGCGCCTCGGGTCCGCCCTTGACGGCGACCCCGGCGTTGGCCACGTACAGGTCGATGCCGCCCAGCCGTTCCTCGGCCTCGTCGATCAGGGCGGTCACACCCTCCTCGCTCGCGGCGTCACCGGGGACGGCGGTCCCACCGATCTCCCGGGCCACGGTCCGAGCGGCGTCCGCGTCCAGGTCGTTGACCACGACGCGCGCCCCCGCACCGGCCAGTCGGCGGGCGACGGCCGCCCCGATCCCGTTGCCTCCGCCGGTGACCACCGCTCCGATTCCGTTCGGATCCATGCCGTTCACACCCCTCCGGTGAGGGTGACCCCACCGTCCAGCACGAGGGTGCGGCCGGTGACCCACGCGGCGTCCTCGGAGAGCAGGAAGGCGACCGCGCCCGCGACGTCCTCGGGCACGCCGAGGCGACCGAGCGGGTACTGGGCGGCGACCTTCTCCTCCCGGCCCTCGTACAGGGCCTCGGCGAAGCGGGTCTTGACCACGGCGGGGGCGACCCCGTTCACGCGCACGCCCGGGCCGAGTTCGACCGCGAGCTCCTCGGTGACGTGGGTGAGCATGGCCTTGGTGGCGCCGTAGAAGCCGATGCCGGGGGCGGGTTTGGTCCCGGCCACGGAGGAGACGTTGACGATGGCGCCGCCGTGCTCGGCGAACCACGCCTGGTGGGCCCTTTGGACCCAGGAGATCGCGGCGAGCACGTTGACCTCGAAGATCTTGCGGGCGGCGTCGAGGTCGAGGTCGACCATACGGCCGTAGACCGGGTTGATGCCGGTGTTGTTGACGAGCAGGTCCACACTGCCGAAGGCCTCCAGGGTGGCGGCGATCGCGGCGTCCTGGTGGTCGGGGTCGTCGGCCCGACCGGGGACCCCGATGGCGTGTTCGGGGCCGCCGAGGGCCTCGACTGCCTCCCTCAGGGGTTCGGGCTTGCGCGCGGTGACGCACACGCGAGCCCCCTCGGAGACGAGCCGCTGGGCGACGGCCAGACCGATGCCGCGACTGGCACCGGTGATGATGGCGGTGCGCCCGCCGAACCGCGATGTCATGCGTACTCCCTAGACCGACTGGTCGGTATGTCACGGAGACTCTATGTCCGCGAAGGCGCGTGCCGCAAGGGGACCGCGGGCAGGCCAGGGGACAATGACTCGGACGCGGGCGCGGTCGCCCGCGTCACGCACACAGGAGGTTCCACCATGGCCACCGAGGTCACCGACGTTCCCGAGCGCCGCCGCTACGAGGTCAGAGTCGACGGCGAGGTCGCGGGGTACGCGGAGTACATCCTCACCGACGAGCTGATCACCTTCACGCACACCGAGATCGACCCCGCCTTCGAGGGGCGGGGGCTGGGCAGCGTCCTGGTGCGCGAGGCGCTGGATGACGTGCGTACCCGTGAGCTGGCCGTGCTTCCGCTGTGCCCCTTCGTCAAGGGGTGGATCGAGCGCCACCGCGAGTACGCCGACCTCGTGTACCGGTGACGGGCCCGCACGGAAGGGAGCCAGGAGCGTGAGTACCGACTACGGGCGCGCGATCGCCTTCGGGGTCTTCCCCTCACCGAACGCGGACGCGGACTCCCTGCGACGGACCTGGGAGGTGGTCGGGGCGGCCGAACGCGGCGGCCTCGACTTCGCCGGGTTCCAGGACCACCCCTACCAACGGCGCCACCTCGACACCTGGGGCCTGATGGCCACGGCGCTGGCCCGCACCGAGCGGCTGCGGGTCTTCCCCGACGTCGCCAACCTGCCCCTGCGCCCGCCCGCGGTCATGGCCAAGAACGCCGCCAGTCTGGACGTGCTCTCCGGTGGCCGGTTCGAGCTCGGCCTGGGCGCCGGGGCGTTCTGGGAGGCGATCGAGGCGATGGGTGGTGAGCGCCGGACCCCGCGCGAGGCCGCCGACTCCCTCCTGGAGGCGATGGAGGTGATCCGGCTGATGTGGTCCGAGCAGAGGTTGGTCCGCTTCGAGGGGGAGCACTACCGGCTGGCCGGGGTCAAACCGGGGCCCGCTCCCGCTCACGACATGGGGATCTGGCTGGGGGTGGCCGGTCCCCGGCTGCTCGGCGAGGTGGGGCGCCGCGCGGACGGCTGGGTGGCCTCGCACGCCTATGTCGGACCGGACCGGTTGCCGCAGGCGCACGCCCGGATCGACGCGGGCGCCGCCGAAGCCGGCCGGGACCCGGCGTCCGTGCGCCGTGTGTACAACCTGTGGGGCACGATCACCGGCCACGGGGTCCAGGGTGACCCGGGTGAGCCGCTCCACGGTCCGGTGGAGGCGTGGGTGGAGGCGATCACGGGGTTCGTGCTGGAGCACGGCATGGACACGTTCGTGCTGGGCCCGGCGGAGGACTCGGCCGCCCAGGTGGACCTGTTCGCCGCCGAGGTGGCACCGGCGGTCCGCGAGGCGGTGCGGGCGGCGCGGGGATGACGCGCCGGGGCGATTCCTCCGTTCCGGCGCGTTGCCCCGGAACGGAGGAAATCGGTCAATAGTGAATCTACTTCGTAAAGGTGGCGAGGCGGGGGATTCTCTCCTGGGGCGTCTTCTCGATGCCTCAGGCGGCCTCACCGGCGCCCTCTCGGTGTGAGCGGCCGTCTTCCCTGCTGTGCCCCGCCACGCGGACACCGCGGGCGTCCGTTGATGGTGCTGCGGGCGACGGGTGGAAGGAACGGTCCAGAGAACGCGATCTAGGCCGAGGGGTCGAGCGTCAGCTTGCCCACGGTCCCGCGGGCCCTCAGGTCCTCGTGCGCGCGCCGGGCCTCGGAGAGGGGATAGATCGTCCCGAGCACCGGCCGGAGGGCTCCTTCCGAGACCAGGCCGAAGAGCTCCCTCATCGCCTGACCGACCACGTCGCCCGGCAGCAGGAAGGCGTGCGGCAGCCACATGCCCCCCACCGAGACGGAGTGCCGCATCAGGTTGGGCAGCTTCACCGGGGAGGGCAGCTCACGCGAGGCCATGCCGTAGAAGCCCAGTCGGCCGAACGGGGCCAGCGCGTGCAGGCTCTCGTCGGTGATCCGGCCGCCCACCATGTCGAGGACGATGTCCACCCGCCTGCCCTCGTTGGCGTCGATCAGCGCGGTGGTCATGTCCGGGGCGGAGGAGTCCACGACGGCGTCCGCGCCCAGTTCCAGGGCGAGGTCGCGCTTGTCCCCGGTGCTCGCGACGGCGATCACCCGACCGGCCCCGAACCTCTTGGCCAGCTGGACGGCGAGGGTGCCCACGCCTCCGCCCGCGGCGTGCACCACGACCGACTCCCCGGGTTCGATCCGGGTGGTCCTGCGCAGCAGTACCCAGGCCGAGGCGCCCTGCACGATCAGGGCGAGCGCGGCCGCGTCGGTCACGTCGTCCGGGATGTCGTAGGCCAGGTTGGGGTCGGCGGCCGCCCGCTGTGCGTACCCCCCGCCCCCGTTGAGCAGGGCCACGACCCGGCGCCCGTCCTGGGTGCGCCCGGCGACCTCGCTGCCGGGGACCATGGGCAGCGAGGAGGGTGACAGGTAGCTGTTCTCGGCCTGGTGCGTGTCGGCGAAGTTCACCCCGCTGAGGGCGACGTCGACCAGGACCTGGCCGGGGCCCGGCTCCGGGTCCGGCAGCTCCGTGGGCACGAGGACCTCGGGTCCGCCGAACTCGGTGATCTGGATGGCGCGCATGGTGGGCCCTTCCTGATGGTGGAGCGGTCTCGGGCGCACATCATACCGACCAGGTGGTATGTGGCGTGGGTGTGCCCCTTCCATGGGCGTGTGGCGTCAGGAACATGGATCGGGCCCCGCGCCCACGGTCGGTCGCCGGGGACGAGGGGCCCGTTCACGGGTGTCGGGCGCTACCTGCGGCGAGAGGAACCGCCACTGGAGCGGCCGCCTCCGGACCGGCCCCCACTCGAACGGCTGGAACCGCCCGATCGGCCCCCGCTGGACCGGCTGGAGCGGCTGGAACCGCTCCCTCCGGAACTGCGGAATCCGCCCGAGGCGCGGCTCGCCCCGCCCCGCGAGGAGGAACCGCGGGATGAGAAGCCGCGCGACGACGAGCTGCTCCGTGACGAGGAGGACGACGAGGTCCCGCGCGACGACGAGCTGCTCCGTGACGACGAGGCGCCGCGCGAGGAGGACGATCCGCGGGAGGAACTGCTCGAGGAACGGTTGAACCCCATGGGCAGGCTCCAGGAGGAGCCGCCGGAGCTCCCGGTCGTCCCGTCCTTGGCGCGTGCGGCCGTCCTGTTCCCCGACACGTCCCGCTTGACCCTGGCGGCACGGGAGGTGCCTCCTCCGCCATGGGAGCGTCCCTGGCGTTCGCGGCGGGAGGTGGAGCCGCTCGCTGGGGCCTCCGACCGCGAGGCGAACCCCGCCCCGCCTCTGCGCTCCACCCGCGGGGTTCTGGTGGCACGGGGCGCGGGGGCCTCCGAGCGACTGGACAGCGGTCGGTAGCCGCGCCGGGAACCCCCGACGGACGCGCTGGAGGTCGCGCGGGACCGGCGGCGCACCGGCTGGAAGGTGTGGACCACGAGCGGGCGGCGCTGGCGCCGTGTGACCACGTAGCCGCGCCGGGGGTGGTGCCAGTGGTGGCGAGGCTGGTACCCGTACTCGGGGTAGCGGCCGAAGTCCGCGTAGTGCGAGTGATAGAACTCCGGTTCGCGCTCGTGCAGCAGCACGTCGATGGTGATCGCGGCGCCGATCACCAGACGGCGCAGCGGCCAGGGCAGATCGAAGGCGAACTCCAGCGCGTAGCGGTCCTCGGTGGTGAAGAACCGCCCGCCCAGCCCGGGGTGCTCCTTGCCGATCCTGGCGATCTCGATCCCGGCGTGGTCGAGGACGGTGAAGTCCCAGCCCCTCCAGTTGCCCCGGATCTCGGCGACGGTGTGGCCCCGGGGGTCGTTGAGCCGGAACCGCGAGCCGAGGAAGGAGCGGTCCTGGACGATGCTGCCGTAGGGCTCGTTGTGCGGGCCGCTCACGTGGATGTAGGGGCGGCCGCGGTCCCAGGGCTTGTCGAGGGTCAGGAGGGGGTGGCCGTCGGGGGAATAGATCGTGAACCGGTGCGGAAGCTGCGAGCTGCGCCGGTGGGAGTGCGACCACGCGGTCATGTGTTCGTTCACGTACGCGAGCGGCTGGCCGTGGTCGCTGAGGACCTCGTAGTGGCCTTCGGCGGCGAACAGGCGGCGGGGTTGTTCGACCAGCAACACGGGCGCGGTGAACAGGGGTGCGTGCATGTGGGGGCCTTTCCGGCGCGGTCGGCCCGGGGGCGACGTGGTCGGTTGGGTGCGAGGCGGTTGGGTCTGCGCAGCGGGGAGATTCGGGATAATCCAGCTGAAAACCTATCGTCGCTTCGACGACGCGGTGCCCTCGTGGGTTCCACCTGTTCGCGTGGGTCTTGCGCGCGCAAACCTAACGGTGTTAGGTGGTGGTACCGACCCCCTGGAGGCATCCGTGAACGCCGAGCACATCGTGGAGACCGCGAACGGACCGGTGCGCGGCACCTCCTCACCCCGGTCCGAGGACGGACGGGTCACCGTGCACCGGGGCATCCCCTACGCCGCCGCACCCTTCGGGGAACACCGCTTCGCCGCCCCCGCGCCCGCCCCGGCCTGGGACGGGGTCCGCGACTGCACCGAACCCGGTCCGCCCGCGCCGCAGAGCGCCAGCTTCATCGGTACCGCGCCCTGGGACGCGGGCACCTCCCTGGACTGCCTGGTCCTCAACGTCTGGTCCCCGACCGCCGGGACCGGCACCGAGGACGGCGCGGCCCCGGTCATGGTGTGGATCCACGGCGGCGCCTACATCGTGGGCTCCGGCTCCGAGGCCACCTACGACGGCACCCGTCTGGCCGAGACCGGGATGGTCGTGGTCAGCGTCAACTACCGCTTGGGCTTCGAGGGCTTCGGTCACGTCCCCGGCCGCCCCGACAACCGGTGGCTCCTCGACCAGGTCGCCGCACTGCGCTGGGTCCGTGACAACATCGCCGCGTTCGGCGGGAACCCGGCCGACGTCACCGTCGCGGGGGAGTCGGCCGGAGCAGGTTCGGTGGTCTGCCTGATGGCCTCACCCGAGGCGCGCGGGCTCTTCCACCGCGCCATCGCGCACAGCGTTCCCGGCGACATGATCACCGTGGACACCGCGCGCGAAGTCGCCGAGGGCGTGGCCGAGATCGTCGGGGTGCCGCTGGAGGCCGGGGCCCTGGCCGAGGTACCGCCGGAAAAGCTGCTGGCGGCGACCGACACGATCCTCTCCGGGGCCGGCAGGCCCGGCAAGGGAATGCGGGCCAAGGCGTTCACCTGCTACGGACCCGTGGTCGGCTGCCCCGAACTGCCCGAGCCGCCGCTGGAGGCGATCGCTCGGGGCTCCGCCGCCGACGTGGCCCTCCTGGTGGGCCACAACACCGACGAGTTCACCCTCTTCACCGGCCTGGGCCAGAAGGTGGAGGTCGAGGACGAGTCGGCGCTCGCGGTCACCGCCGACCGCCTCGGTCTGGGGGAGGACGCGGTGGAGGTCTATCGCGCGGCCCACCCCGAGGCGTCCCTCGCCGAGCTGTACGTCGCGATGCACGGTGACGCCATGTTCTGCGAGTACTCCACCCGTGTCGCCGAGGCGCACGCGGCGGCGGGCGGCAGCGCCCACCTCTTCCGGTTCGCCGCGCGCAGCCGGGTCCTGGAGGGCGCCCTGGGGGCCTGCCACGCCTTCGACCTGCCCTTCGCGTTCGGCAACATGGACTGCGAACTGGCCCAGTTCCTGTGCGACGGCACCCCGGACGCCGCCCACCTCGCGCTGTCCGACAGGATGACGGCGGCCTGGAGCGCCTTCGTGTCCGGAGGCGAACCCGGATGGGCCCCGGTCCGGCCGGGAGCGACCACGGCCCGAGTGTGGGACCTGAAGGACTCACTGAGCGAGGGGGAGCGTTCCCCGCTGCGCGCACTGTGGTCCGGGGTGACGTTCGCACCGAAGTAGCTCCCGCACCCCCCGGGCTCCGGTGGTCGATAACATTCGATTACGGGGTTTGGTACTGGTGTGACGGGGGTCGATTCGTGGTGGAAGACGTTCCGGAGGCGTTGCTGGCGGCTCGCGACGACGTCGCGCGCTTCCTCCTCTCGTACAAGTTCGCCATCGACACCGTGATGGCGAAGGTCAACATCCTCAACGAGGAGTTCCGCTACACCCACGACCACAACCCGATCGAGCACGTGAGCTCCCGGCTCAAGACCCCGTCCAGCATCATGGAGAAGGCGCGGCGGCGCGGGGTGCCCTACGACCTCAACGAGATCCGCGGGTCCATCCTCGACATCGCCGGTATCCGCGTCACGTGCAGTTTCGTCTCGGACACCTACACGATCCGCGACATGCTGGCCGGGCACGAGGACATCCGGGTGATGGAGGAGCGCGACTACATCCGCTCACCCAAGGCGAACGGCTACCGGAGCCTGCACCTGCTGGTGGAGACGCCGGTGCGGATGTCGGACCGGACCGAGGACGTGCCGGTGGAGATCCAGATCCGCACCATCGCGATGGATTTCTGGGCCAGCCTGGAACACAAGATCTACTACAAGTACGGCAAGTCGGTTCCGGTCGGTCTGCTGGACGAGATCCGCGAGGCGGCCGAGACGGCCAACCGGTTGGACGTGACGATGGAGCGCCTGCACGGCGAGGTGCGGGAACAGGGGGACCGGGTCAGGGGTTCGCTGCCCGGCCCGGAGGAACTGCGCAAGCTGCCCCTGGCCGACGAACTGCTGCGGGCGCTGGCCGAGCGGGTCAACTCCGAGCGCTCCGACTGACCGGCGGGTCGAAGAACCCGGCCGGTGCGCGGGCGACCAGCGCGGGTCGACCGCCGCTGTCGGCCGCCAGGTGTCCGAGGCCTGCGAACTCCACGCGGCTGGCGTGCGGCAGTGCCCCCTGACACCCTCTGAACAAAGGGCGCCGCGCGCACGTGGATCGCGGTCGCGTTCGGGGCATGGGAAAGGGGTCCCCGACCAGCGGGAACCCCTCACCACGCTGTGCCGCCCCGGTAGTGGGGGCGGCGCGCGTTACTTGCCCAGGCCCGCGCGGCGGAGGGCGTCGGCCATCGCGCTCGAGGTCGCCGGCGCGTTGTCCCGTCCTCCGTTGCCGCGCCCGCCGCCGTTGCCGCGCCCGCCGTTGTTCTGACGACCGCCGCCACGACGCTGCTCACCACCGCGACCGCCGCCACGGGGCTGTCCGCCGCCCTCGCCGCCACGGTTGCCGCGCTCGCCGCGACCGCCGCCCTGACCACCGGGGGCCGGGGCGTCGTCGTCCAGGCGCATCGTGAGCGAGATGCGCTTGCGCGGGATGTCGACCTCGCGCACCTTGACCTTGACGATGTCACCCGGCTTGACGACGTCGCGCGGGTCCTCCACGAACTTGTGCGACAGCGCCGACACGTGGACCAGGCCGTCCTGGTGCACGCCCACGTCCACGAAGGCGCCGAAGGCGGCCACGTTGGTGACCACCCCCTCCAGGATCATCCCCTGCTCCAGGTCGTCCAGCTTCTCCACGCCCTCCTTGAAGGTGGCGGTGGTGAAGGCGGGACGCGGGTCGCGGCCGGGCTTCTCCAGCTCGCTGAGGATGTCGGTGACGGTCGGCAGACCGAAGGTGTCGTCGACGAAGTCCTCGGGACGGACTTGCTTCAGCGCCTTCTTGTCACCGATCAGCGACGGCAGGTCGCTGCCGGTCCGGTCCAGGATGCGCCGCACCACCGGGTAGGCCTCGGGGTGCACCGCGGACGTGTCCAGCGGGTCGTCGCCGCCCGGCACCCGTAGGAAGCCCGCGCACTGCTCGAAGGCCTTGGGGCCCAGCCGGGGCACCGAGCGCAGGGCCTCGCGGCTCCGGAACGGACCGTTGGCGTCACGGTGCGAGACGATGTTGCGGGCCAGCGTCGAGGTCACGCCCGACACCCGGGTCAGCAGCGGGACGGACGCGGTGTTGACGTCCACGCCCACGCCGTTCACGCAGTCCTCGACCACGGCGTCCAGCGAGCGCGACAGCTTCGCCTCCGCGAGGTCGTGCTGGTACTGGCCCACGCCGATGGACTTGGGGTCGATCTTGACCAGCTCGGCCAGGGGGTCCTGGAGGCGCCGGGCGATCGAGGCGGCGCCACGCAGGGACACGTCCAGGTCCGGAAGCTCCTCGGAGGCGTACGCCGAGGCCGAGTACACGGAGGCGCCAGCCTCCGACACCATGACCTTGGTGAGCTCGAGCTCGGGGTGGCGCTTGATCAGGTCGCCCGCCAGCTTGTCGGTCTCACGCGAGGCGGTGCCGTTGCCGATCGCGACCAGCTCGACGTCGTGGGCGGAGCACAGCTTGGCCAGGCGGTCGATCGAGCCGTCCCAGTCGCGGCGCGGCACGTGCGGGAAGACGGTGTCGGTGGCCACGACCTTGCCAGTGGGGTCGGTGACGGCGACCTTCACACCGGTGCGAAGGCCCGGGTCCAGGCCCAGGGTGGACCTGCTTCCGGCGGGCGCGGCCAGCAGGAGGTCGCGCAGGTTGGCGGCGAACACGTTGACGCCGTCGTCCTCGGCCTGCTGCCACAGGCGCATGCGCACGTCGATGTCGAGGCGGACCAGGATCCGGGTGCGCCAGGCCCAGCGCACCGTGTCCTGGAGCCAGCGGTCAGCAGCGCGGCCCCGGTCCACGATCTCGAAGTGTGAGGCGATGGCGTTCTCGTAGGAGCTGCGGGGGACGGTGCCGTCCGCGCCCGCCTCGGGGGTCTCCTCCGGCTCCAGGTTGAGGGTGAGGACCTCCTCCTTCTCACCCCGGTACATCGCCAGGACCCGGTGGGAGGGGAGCGCGGTGAGGGGCTCGGAGAAGTCGAAGTAGTCCGCGAACTTGGCCCCGGCCTCCTCCTTGCCCTCGCGGACCGCCGAACCCAGACGGCCCTTCTCCCACAGCCGCTCACGCAGCGTGCCGGTGAGGTCCGCGTCCTCGGCGAACCGCTCCACCAGGATCGAGCGGGCCCCGTCGAGGGCGGCCTTGACGTCGGCCACTCCCTTGTCGGCGTCGACGTAGGCGGCGGCGACCTCCTGCGGGTCCTGGTTCGGGTCACCGATCAGACCCTCGGCGAGCGGTTCGAGACCGGCCTCGCGCGCGATCTGGGCCTTGGTGCGGCGCTTGGGCTTGTAGGGGAGGTAGATGTCCTCCAGACGGGCCTTGGAGTCGGCCTCGTTGATCCGGGCCTCCAGCGCGTCGTCCAACTTGCCCTGGGAACGGATCGACTCCAGGATCGCGCTCCGGCGTTCGGCCAGTTCACGAAGGTAGCGCAGGCGCTCCTCCAGGGCGCGCAGCTGGGCGTCGTCCAGCGCTCCGGTGGCCTCCTTGCGGTACCGGGCGATGAAGGGAACGGTCGACCCGGCGTCGAGCATGTCGACGGCGGCACTGACCTGGTGCGCGCCCACGCCGAGCTCCTCGGCGATGCGCTGGTCGATCGTGGGTGTCACAGGGGTCGTCACGAGTAAACGTCCACTCTCTGGCTGTTCGGTGCGCGGACATTCTCGCGGTGCGCGGGACCGTTGTCATCCCGGCGCGTCGCCGTCCGCACTCCCAGGTTCCCGCACGATCACCCCTGCCCGGACCCGGGGGCGGACGGCGAAGCCGGAGTTCGGGTGGTTCGGTGGGATTCGGGGTCAATGGGGCTCGTGGGGCGGGTGTGGAGCCGTGCCTCAGGGTCCGGTGCCGTCGAGGTAGTCGGGGGCGTAGTACTCGTCGACCGGGGTCGGGCCCCGGTAGCCCTGGCACATGCACTGTCGATAGGTCGAGTTGGCCTGGCCGGTCCAGCGGCCGGGGATGACGACCTGGGTCTGGCAGCGCTTCGTCTCGTGGTCGTGGAAGACCAGGTTGTGGCCGCAGCCGCAGACGGGCTGGGGGGTGCGCTGCCCGCGGTCCGGGATCTGCGGGGTGCCGTGGTGCTGCTGGAGTTCTCGGCGGGACTCGCGGCGGGCGGTGCGCCGCCCCGCCAGGAAACCGGCGGCCGCGATCGCCGCGCCGATGACCATGAAGAACGGCTCCATGAGCTGACACCCTCCTCGGTTCCGGGGTCCCGTCCCGCCACGGGGTTGCGCCCATTGTCGCCCATGGGCGCGCTTTTCAGGGGTGGGTGGCCCGGTAGGTCGAACCCCGCAGGCCGAAAGTTTCCCAAAGAAATCTCTGCAAAGATCTTTTTGCAAAGAAGTCTTTGGAGTACGGTTCAGTCATGTACGAGGAAGAGCACCCGGAAGCGACGGAACCCGATCACGCGTCCATGGATGTGGGGGCCGAGGCCCTGCGCGGGCTCGCCCACCCCCTGCGGGCCCGCATCCTCGACGAACTCACCCTCGAGGGATCAGCGACCGCGACCATCCTGGCCGAACGACTGGGCGAGAGCAGCGGCTCCACCAGCTACCACCTGCGCCAACTCTCCCGGTATGGGTTCGTCGAAACCGACCCCGGCCACACCGGGCGCCGCGACCGCTGGTGGCGCATCCGCCCCGGCGGCTGGCGCATGAGCGGCCTCGACCACCTGCGCAACCCGGCCACCCGGGAGGCGGCCGAGATCGTCCTGGACCGCTACTACGGCGGCCGCCGCGAACGGCTCGACCAGTGGCGGAACCGGGTCAGGACACGGCCCGACGACCCGGTGGTGCGGCGTTGGCAGACGGCCATGCAGGACTCCCTGTCGCACGCGCGGATGACCCCGGAGGAGACCGAGGAGTTCGCCGGAGCGCTCCAGGAGTTCGTCCGGTCCTGGACACGCCGCTTCGAGGGCCGTACCGCCCGGAGCCACCCCGACACCGAGTCGGTGGAACTGCACACCGACCTGTTCCCCAACCTCGGCGGGGCGCCCGACGCGGACGACGCGGACGCATCCGAGAAGGGCGGCGAGGACGACGGCACCACGTCTCCCTGACCCCGTGTTTCCCTGACCCCGCGAAGCCGTGCCACCTGAATCCACCCCCCACTCAGGAGCCCCATGACCACCGCACCTCCCACCACGCACGCGCCCCGGTCCGAACGACTCGGCGGGGACTTCCACCGCTTCTGGGGCGCCGGCGTGTTCACCAACCTGGCGGACGGCATGCTCGTCGTGGCGCTGCCGCTGATCGCGGTCTCCCTCACCCAGGACCCGCTCCTCATCGCGGGCCTCACCGCCGTGCGCTTCCTGCCCTGGCTGCTGCTGGCCCCGCTGTCGGGCGTCCTGATCGACCGGGTGCACCGCATGCGCGCCATGGTCGTGTCCAACACGGTCGCCACCCTGGTCATGGCCGGTCTGATCATGGCCATGGTCACCGGGAGCCTGTCCGTCTGGCTGCTGTACGCGGCGATGTTCGCGCTGATCTGCTGTGAGACGGTGACCGACCCGGCGAGCAGGATCGCGGTGGTCCAGCTGGTCCCGGCCCGGTTGCTGGACCGGGCCAACAGCCGGGTGGAGGGCGGCCGACTGGTCGCCCAGGAATGCCTCGGCCGCCCGGTCGCCGGGTTCCTGTTCGCGGCCGGAGCGGTCGCGCCCCTGGTGGGGATCGCGGGATCCTACGCCCTGTGCGTGGTGCTGCTGTGCGCCGTGCCGCTGGTGTGGAGCCGCTCCGTTCCCAGTGAGGGGGAGCCCGCGCGGACCGAGGGCTTCCTGCGCTCCACAGGTGAGGGCTTCCGACAGGTCCTCGGCGATCCGATCCTGCGCGGCAACATGCTCTGCAACGCCGGGATGATGGTCGGCGCGAACATGGGCGGCGCGGTGCTCGTGCTCCACGCGCAGGGCGCCCTCGGGGTTCCCGCCGTGTTCTTCGGGGCCTTCATGACCTCCTCCGCGATCGGGGGAGTCCTCGCCAGCCTGACGGCCGACCGGGTGATCACCCGCGTCGGCAGACGGACGACCGTGGTCGGCGGCTACCTGGGGATGGCCGTCTGCTTCACGGGCGTGGCCCTCGTCGGAGACCCGTACTCGGCCTTCGCGCTGCTCACGGTGTCCGGCTTCTGCATGGTCGTGTCCAACATCGCCGCGAGCCCGTACTACCAGACCGTGGTCCCCGACGCCGTGCGCGGCCGCGTCGCGGGGGTCAGCCGGATGATCGGCTGGGGCGTCACCCCGCTCGGGGCCCTGGCCGGAGGCCTGCTCGGTCGGATCGACCTCGCGCTGGCCTTCCTCCTGGGCGGTGTGATCATGGCCCTCACCGTTCTCCTGTCCCGGCAGGTGATAGCCGAGACCGCCCGCCGCGCGGACCTGGCCCTGGCCGAGGCCGCCGCGCGGCCCGGATCCGATGAGGAGAACCGATGACCACCACCCCACCCGCCTCGGGTGCCCCGGTGTCCGGCCCCCACGATGAGGCCGGACCGGGGGCGGCGGCTCAGGCCTCGGCGCGCAGCTTCTTGAGCGTACGCACGTCCTCGGCGTGCGGACCCTCCGGGCCCGGCGTCTCCAGGGTGATGGGGACACCCGCGGTCACCGGGTGGCGGAACAGCTCCGTGAACGGCTTGGCACCGATGTGGCCCAGGCCGATGTTCTCGTGCCGGTCCCTGTTGCTGCCGCAGGGCGCCTTGGAGTCGTTGCCGTGGATCAGCTTGAGCCGGTCGGAGCCGACCACCTCGCCGAAGCGGTCCATCGTCTCGCGCATGCCCTCGACGGTCGAGATGTCGTGACCGGCCGCGAACAGGTGCGCGGTGTCCAGGCACACGCCCACGTTCGAGTGCCAGTCCAGGGCCTCCATGTAGGGGACGAGGTCGTCGACCGTGGCGCACAGCACCTGGCCCTGACCGGCCATCGGCTCCAGCAGTACAGGCGGGACGTCGTCGCCGAGCCGCTCCAGCAGGGGGAGGATCCGGGAACGGACCCGCTCCAGCCCGGCCTCGCGCCCGCCCGAGACCGCCGAACCGGTGTGCATCACCACGCCGAGGGCGCCGATCTCCGCGCCGCGCCGCAGGGCGTGCTCCAGGGAGACCAGCGACTTCTCGGCGGTCTCCTCGTTGGGTGCGCCGGGGTTGATCAGGTAGGGGGAGTGCACGAACACGGGCAGGTCCGTGCGCTCCCGCATTTGCGCGTCCTGCGCCGGGTCGCCCGCGTTGGTCGCCCAGCCGCGCGGGTTGGACACGAAGACCTGGACGGTCTCCGCGCCGATCTGCTGTGCGTACGCCAGGCCCTTGGTGGCCATGCCGCCCGCCACGGGCACGTGCGCCCCGATCGGGGTCCGGGGCCGCTTCTGCTCAGTGTTGTTCATCGCGAACCAACTCTAGGGCCGACCAGCGGGTGGGCGTGGTCTGCGGTGTCCCACTCGGCGCGGCGTCGTCACGCTGCCGGGCCGGTCAGGGCCGGTCGCGCAGTTCGGTGAGCAGGTCGGGGAGTTCCCACAGCACGGTGACGTGGCCGTGCCCGGGGAGCACGCGAAGCTCGGCTCCCGGGACCAGGCCCGCAGTGTGCCGCGAGTGCGCGATCGGGACGATCGTGTCCGCGTCACCGTGCACCACGACGAACGGGGTGTGCGCGGCCGCCGGGTCGAAGGTCCAGGGGCGGCCCTGGACCCAGGAGTCCTGGGTGTAGCCGCCCACCCCCTGGGCGAACGCGTCCTTGGCCGCGGCCGCCAGGTGTGGGACGTACCGAGATGCGAACAGTCGGCTGTCGGGTTCGGGCCACTCGGTCGGAGAGGAACCGAGGTGGCGCTCGCCCCACTCCAGGGCGGCCCGCTCGTCCGGCAGGCGCATCATGGCCCGTTCGACCTCGGAATAGCCCTCCCAGCCGGGTTCCCACGCGAAGTCGGTGACCCCGCCCAGGACGACGGTGCCGCGCACACGCTCCGGCAGCAGGGCGGAGACGGCCACACCGTAGGGACCGCCCGAGGAGTGTGCCGCCACCAGGAAACGGTCGACGCCGAGGGAGTCGGCGAGCGCGGCCGCGTCGTCGACCCAGCCAGTGAGAGTGCGCCCGGGGGCGGGGGAGGAGCCGCCGTAGCCGGGCCGGTCGGCGGTGATCACCCGCAGCCCGGCGGCGGCGAACGCCTCGTCCTGGTCGCCCAGGTTGCGTCTGCTCATCGGGGCGCCGTGCGCGAACAGGACCGGGGTCCCCGCCGGGTCGCCGATGTCCGTGTAGGCGACCGTGCGCCCGTGGAGTTCGACCGTTGTGTCCCGCATGCCGCACCCGCCCCGCTTCCCTCGTCCTCACCGAACGTTAGACGCCGCGCGTCGGCGCCCACAAGGAGGAGCGGGCGACGGGTCGGCGAGAAGGGAAGCGGCGTCGAACCCCTCGGCGCCGACCGTGCCCGGTGTCCAGCGCGGAGTCCCTGGACCTGTGCCAGCGCACGGTGGGGGGTGCTCTCCCCGGGTGCGGGGTTCGGACACCGACGCGCCCGCCGAGGTCACCGACCGGGCTGCGACCCAGGGCGGCCGATCCAGCGGGACCGTCCCGTTGACCGCCGGGCTGGACGGAGCGCTAGTCTCGTGCCCGTGAGCACCTCGACCACGCAGCCCTTCAGCCTGTCCGACGTCACCGCCGCCTTCGAGGAGGTCTACCCACCCCAGTGGGCCGCCTCCTGGGACGCGGTCGGCCTGGTCTGCGGGGACCCCGCGCAGCCGGTGGAGCGCGTCCTGTTCGCGGTCGACCCCGTGGACGCGGTGGTCGACGAGGCCGTGACCTGGGGTGCGGACCTGATCATCACGCACCACCCGTTGATGCTGCGCGGCGTCACCAGTGTCGCCGCAAACACCCCCAAGGGCCGGATCGTGCACCGCCTGATCCGCTCCGGGGTGGCTCTGTACACCGCGCACACCAACGCCGACACCGCCGCGCCCGGGGTGTCCGACGCCCTGGCCCGCGCGGTCGGCCTCACGGGTTCGCTGCGACCGCTCGACCCCGACGCCACCGACCCCGAGGGGCGGCGCGGCATCGGTCGCGTCGGCGAGCTGGACGAGCCCATGGTCCTGCGGGACTTCGCGGCCCGGGTGGCCCAGGGGCTGCCCGCCACCGCTGGGGGCGTCCGCGTCGCCGGTGACCTGGACCGCGTCGTCACCACCGTCGCGGTCTCGGGCGGGGCGGGCGACTCCCTGCTCGGCGCCGCCCGCGCCGCCGAGGTGGACGCCTACGTCACCTCCGACCTGCGCCACCACCCCGCCTCGGAGTTCGTCGAGGAAGCGGGCGGCCCGGCACTCGTGGACACCGCCCACTTCGCCAGCGAGTGGCCGTGGCTGGCCGACGGCGCCGCGCAGCTGGCCGACGCCCTCCGGCGCACGGGTGGCCCGAATGGGGCTAACGTGGAGACCCGCGTGTCGACCACCGTGACGGATGCCTGGTCACGGACCTTCCCACACGCGTAGTACCCCCTCGACGACCACAACTGCACAGGGCGCGGGCGGCCTCCCCGGCCTCCCAACCGCGATTCCCAGGAGACTCCAAGTGAAAGCCGAACCCGCCGCTCAGGCCAGACTGCTCGACCTCCAGGAGCTCGACACCGAGCTCCAGCGCCTGGACCACCGTCTCCGGAGCCTGACCGAGATCGCCGAGGCGGCCCGGCTCAAGGAGCGGGTCGACGCGATCGACGCCGAGCTCATCACCGCCCAGACCCGCGCCTCCGACATCGAGCGCCACCAGCGCAAGGCCGAGAGCGACGTCGAACAGGTGCGTTCGCGCGCCGACCGCGACACCAAGCGTCTGGAGTCGGGGCAGATCACCAACGCCAAGGAGCTCCAGAACCTCCAGTCGGAGATCGCCTCGCTGGGTCGACGCCAGGCCGAGCTGGAGGAGGTCGTCCTGGAGGTCATGGAGGAGGCCGAGTCCGTCAACTCCGACATCACGCGCCTGACCGGGGAACGCGAGGAGGCGGTCGCCCGCTTCACGGAGGTCACCGCTCGCCGGGACACCGCCGCCGCCGAGATCCAGTGGGACCGCACCCGCGTCACCCAGGACCGTCAGCGGGTCAGCGAGGACATCCCCGCCGACCTGCTGAAGCTGTACGACAAGCTGCGGTCCCAGTACGACGGCGTGGCCGCCGCCCCGCTGCGGTACGGCCGCTGCAACGGCTGCAAGCTGGCGCTGAGCACCGTGGAGCTCAACGAGATCCGCGCGACCGCCGCCGACGAGGTGGTCCGCTGCGAGGACTGCCGCCGCATCCTGGTGCGCACCGAGGAGTCGGGGCTCAACGCCCCCGCCGCCGAATGAGCTGGGGCGCGCCGGACAGCGAGCCGACCCGCCTGGTCCTGCTCCGCCACGGGCAGACCCCGCTGTCCGTCGAACGGCGTTTCGCCGGACGCGGTGACGTCCCCCTCACCGAGGTGGGGCACGCCCAGGCCGAAGCGGCCGCGCGGCGCCTGGCCGGGTGGGGGATCGACGCGGTGGTCTCCTCCCCGCTGTCGCGTGCCCGGCACACCGCCGGGTACGCGGCCGAGCTCCTCGGTCTGCCGGTGGAGACCGACGAGGGGTTCGTGGAGACGGACTTCGGCGCATGGGAGGGCCTGACCTTCGCCGAGGCGCGCGAGCGCGACCCCGAGGGAGTCGACCGGTGGCTGGCCGATCCCGAGACGGGCCCGCCCGGAGGGGAGAGCTTCGCCGATGTGGCCCGCCGCGTGGGCGCGGCGCGGGACGCCCTGCTGGAACGCCACCGGGGCCGCCGGGTCCTGGTGGTCAGCCACGTCACCCCGATCAAGGTCACTGTCCAGCAGGCCGTGCTCGCGCCGATCACGGCGCTGTACCGGATGCACCTGGACACCGCCTGCCTGACCGAGGTGGACTGTTACGCGGACGGACCGCAGGTGGTGCGCTCCCTCAACGACACCGCACACCTGGACCAGTAGGGGTTTCGTGCCCCCGTGAGCCCGCTAGACTGGGCCGCAGAGGGGGAGTCGGCCAGACGGTCGCGGACCCGCGCCCGGCGCGGGTTCGAGGAAAGTCCGGACTCCACAGGGCAGGGTGGTCGGTAACGCCGACCCGGGGTGACCCGCGGGACAGTGCCACAGAAAACAGACCGCCACCGCTCGCGGTGGTAAGGGTGAAACGGTGGTGTAAGAGACCACCAGCGGCCGGAGCGATCCGGCTGGCTAGGTAAACCCCACCCGGAGCAAGGTCAAAAAGGGAACCTTCGGGTTCCCGCGCGGATGTTCGAGGGCGGCCCGCCCGAGTCCGCGGGTAGACCGCACCGAGGTCGTCGGCAACGGCGGCCCCAGATGGATGACCGTCCGGTCGCAGACCGACAGAATCCGGCTTACCGGCCGACTCCCTCTCCTCCAGCTTCTCCTGCGTCGGCTGTCCGGGTGCTCGGCCCCGGGTCCGGGCCGGGGCCGAGCGGCTCACTCAACCCACCAGGGCCCGCCAGGTGAGGGGACCGGCCTCACCGTCGACGACCAGCCGGTTGACCCGCTGGAACTCGCGAACGGCGGTGTTCACGACCGGCCCGAAGTTGCCGTCGACCACCAGTCCGGCGCTGCGCTTGTTCATCGCGCTCTGGAGCGCTCGCACGTGGGATCCGTCGCCGACACCCTGCTCGAGTTCGTACACCAGGTGGGGCCAGGTCCTCGGACCGACCTGGCCGTCGGCGACCAGCCCTTTGCCCCGTTGGAAGGCCCTGACCGCGTTCACCGAGGTCGGGCCGTAGTAGCCGTCGGCCACGAGGGACGTGCCGCGCTGGGTCATCAGGTGCTGGATGACGGTGACCGTCACCCCGTTGGCCTCGGGATCCACGCTCGGCCAGCCGCCGCCCAGCTCCACGCCCCGGTTCCGCATGAAGGGCACCGGGTTGGTGACACCGCCCAGGCGCCCGGCGTGGGTCTCGAAGTGCAGGTGGGGGCCGGTGACGTTGCCGGTGGCGCCCATGTCGGCGATCCGCTGGCCCGCGCTGACCCGGCCGTTCAGGGCGACCCGGTAGACGCTCAGGTGACCGTAGTAGGTGTACACGTTGTTGCCGTGGGAGACGACGATGGCCTCGCCGGTCCGGCCGGGGAGGCCGCCTCCCCAGGACCGGCCGACCACGGTTCCGGCGGCCGCCGCGTACACGGCGGTGCCGGTGCTGTTGGTGACGTCCTGCCCGGCGTGGGTGCTGCCACCCCGGGGCGCACCGAAGTGTCCGCCGGTGGGGAAGTGGCCCAGGGCGGGGTTGCACCAGGCGGCGTTCATCGCCGACGCGGCGTGGGCGGTGCCGCCCAGGCCGGTCACTGCCGCCGCAGCACCCAGTGCGGTGCCGAACAGCATGCGGCGTGACCAGGGGGTGGGTTCACAGGCGCGGGGGTCGCAGACGGGCGCCGTGCAGGATTCGCACATCTTCTCTCCTGTGAAGGAACCTGCCGAAGACGGGGGTTCGAACGGATGGTTTCCTTCGGTCCCCTGGAGAGTAGGGTGCGCGATCCGATTCGTACAGGGGGGTTGGCGGCACTTTCGGCCGGACTCGAAGGCCTCGGGGACACATTCCTGATCGCCATGGTGATGGCCGGATCGCCTTGTGGGGCGGTAGATTGGCCCTTGCGCTCCGTACCCCGGGAAGCCCCGGAGCGCGAACGCCCGTGGGCCGACCGGGGTCGACGGCCCGACGGGCATCCGCGTTCACGGGAATGGGTGACTCTTGTTCGACTCCACCGCCTTCTGGGTGGTCCTCTTCGGCCTGCCGATCCTGGCGATCGTGGCGATCATCCTGCTCGCCACCTACCAGGCCTCAGGTGTTCAGCAGGACGGACGGGACGACGCACCCGACGAAGACTCGTCCAGCGACTGACCCTCGGCGGCTTCCTCACGAGGGTGCGGCACGGCCTCGGGCACGTCCTGGACGCCCTGAACGGGGGAGAACTCCCCGGTCTCGGCGTCCAGCAGGTGCACCTTGGCGGTCTCCAGGTCGTAGTACATCCCGGACAGCGTGAGCTGCCCCGACTCCACCCGTTCGCGCACGACCGGGTACCCCATGAGGTTGCCGAGCTGCTCGATCACGTTGGCCTGGGCCAGTCGCCGCAGGGCCTCCGACGCGGGCAGCCCCGCCAGTTCACCGTGGTCCGCCCCTGCTCGGCGCAGGCTCCCCTGCCCGTTGGCCAGCCACCGGCGGATGTGCGAGGTCTCCTCCTCCACGGGCCCCTCGTGCGCCCCCTCGGCCAGGGCGCGCATCGCCCCGCAGTGGGAGTGCCCGCAGACCACGATCGAGGGCACCCGCAGAACGTTGACCGCGTACTCCACGGCCGCACCGGCGGAACCGTCTGCGCTGCCGTGCCGAGGCACCAGGTTGCCCATGTTGCGCAGGGTGAACAGGTCACCCGGGCCGCTCGCGGTGATCAGGTTGGGTACCACGCGCGAGTCCGCGCAGGTGATGAACAGGGCCGTCGGGTTGTGGCGGTGCGAGAGGCGGCTCATCACCGCGCGCATCCGGTCCGCGGTGCTGGCGTGGTACTCGCGGGCCCCGGCGGTGAGCAGCCCCAGCGGGTTCACCGCCAGGTCGGCGCCGGAATCACGGCGCATGTCCCATGGGGCCCACCAGCGGCCCTTGGGGATGGTCTTGGCCGCCGGGGCCGACCTCTCGGAGCTGCGCGCGTACCAGTTCTCGTGGACCTCGTCGATGTCGACGCTGCCGCCGGTGCGCTCGTGGTCCACCCGCCAGGCGTGGATGGCCTCGAAGGCGGCGTGGTCCATGAAGTCGACGTGCAGGTCCAGGTCGACGCTGGACCCCTCGGGGATGGTCCGCAGCACGTGTGCCAGCCGGGGAACCCCGAGGAAGGTGAGCGATCCGTGCACGGTCACGTGCACCCGGCCCGCGCGCTCCTCGGTGACCACGGTGAGCTTGGTCAGGCGGCGCAGCGACACGATCATCGCGAGCGCGAAGCCGATGAACACCCCCTCCAGCAGCCCGATGAACACCACACCGAACAGGGTCACCAGGTAGACGCTGGCCTCGTGGTGCTTGCGCAGGTCGCGCAGGTGGGCCAGGGACACCATCTGCACGCCGATGAAGACGAGCAGCGCGGCCAGGGCGGGCATCGGGATCAGCTCGACCACGTGCGCGAAGAACGCGACGAACAGCAGGATCCACACACCGTGCAGGATCGTGGAGAGCGGGCTGCGGGCCCCGGCCCGCACGTTGGCGGTGCTGCGCACGATGACACCGGCGATGGGCAGACCGCCCAGGGCGCCGCTGACGGTGTTGGCCGCGCCCTGCCCGCACAGTTCCCGGTTGAGCTGGACCCGGCGGCCGGTGTGCAGCCGGTCCACCGCGATGGCGGCCAGCAGCGACTCCACGCTGGCGACCATGGCGACGGCCGCCACGGCCAGGGCGATGCCGTGCCACTGGCCGGCCTCGGGCAGCATCGGTCCGTTCCAGGCGTCGGCGAGGGAGCTGGGCAGGGCCACGGTCTCGACCTCCCAGCGGCCGAGGGTGGCGATGACGGTGGCGGTGCCCACCGCGACCAGCGCTGCGGGGATCATCCCCGGCCGGACCTTCCCGATGGTGGGCAGCCGGTTCCAGCCGAACATGATCGCGATGGTGATGACGCCGACCGCGACCGCGGCGGTGTGGTTGTGCGCGATCTGCTCGGGCAGGTCGGCGATGTTGGCCAGGGCCGAGCTCTGCGGAGCCCCTCCCAGGACCACGTGGAGCTGGGCGAGGGCGATGGTGACTCCGACCCCCGCGAGCATGCCGTGCACGACGGCGGGGGAGACGGCGAGGGCGGCCCGCGCGATGCGGAACGCGCCCAGTGCGAGTTGGACCAGCCCGGCCAGCAGGGTGATCAGGCAGGTGACCCGCCATCCGTAGGTCATGATCAGGTCGGCGACGATGATGGTGAGTCCGGCGGCCGGGCCGCTGACCTGCACGACCGATCCGCCGACCAGACCGGCGACGATACCGCCCACGATGGCGGCGATGATTCCGGCGATCAGCGGGGCGCCGGAGGCGACCGCGATCCCCAGGGACAGGGGGACGGCGACCAGGAAGACCACGAGGGAGGCGCCGAAGTCGGCGGCGACCCCCTTGCGATCCGTGTGGGTCCCGGGCCGTTCGGAGGTGGTCTCCGGTCGGCCGGGTGGTGCTCCCTGGGCGTCGTTGCGCATGGTTACTCCGTTCGGGTTGGACCAGGCAAGGCGTATGCGTAGGCGCACGGGGACGGCAGAGTCCGAACGGGGGGTACGTGGCTGAACGCGTCACGACGACGAGACCGCGAAGGGTGCTTCGTCAATAACTAACTGTAGTCAACGAGAATGACTGTGTGTTACGGACTGTTGTGCTGTTGGTGACCATTTTCCCGACTTCACATGTACGCGGGGACGAACCAGGACAGAAAAAACCCGAGGCGGCGGGGGTTACCCGCCACCTCGGTGGTGTGAAGTGGTGATGGCGTCCGTCGCGCCGGGAGGGTCCGCGGTGACCTAGCGGAACCGACCGTCCTCGTAGCCGCCCTCGTAGTGCTCCTGGTCCGGGGCGGGGCGGCCGTAGGGCGCCTGCCCGTAGGGGCCCTGACCCTGTTGCTGTCCGGTTCCGCCATGGCCGTTGGTGCCCTCCGGGGGAGGCGGCTGCCACCCCTCCACCGGCGGGTACCCGTAGTCGGGTTCGGGCCGCTGCGGCGCGAACCCGCCCCTCATCGGGTCGTTGTAGTCCGGTCCTCCGAAGCCGCCCTGGCCGCCGTGGGGCTGCTGCCCGTAGGGGTCGCCCTGCTGGGTGTGTCCCGGGAACGTGGTCGGGAGTTCACCGCGCAGCTGGTCCGCCGGGTAGGCGCCGGTCGGGTAGGCGGGCCCTCCATAGGCGGGACCACCGTGGCCGCCGACCGGGCCGCCCGGTCCGGGAGGAACCGGCCCCTGTCCGAACGGGGAGGGCTGACCCGCATGGTGACCCCCGCCCGGCACCGTCGGCTGGCCGGGCTGACCCGGCTGGCCGAAGCCGCCCGAGTCGTCCTGCCCGCCCCACAGTGGCGCGTTCGAGCCGCCGGGGACACCGGGCGTGTTCTGTCCGGGCAACCCGTTCTGGCCGCCGAGTCCGCCTTGGTTGGGCATTCCGGACTGGTAGTCGCGGGAGTGCGCGCCGGTGTCGTAGGGGCTGCGCTGGTGCGTTCCGGTGTCGTACTCGGAGCGGGTGAAGGAGTCGGTGTCGTAGGTGGGGCGGTGGTGGGTTCCGGTGTCGTATTCGGGTCCGCCGAGTCCGCCTTGGTTGGGCATTCCGGACTGGTAGTCGCGGGAGTGCGCGCCGGTGTCGTAGGGGCTGCGCTGGTGCGTTCCGGTGTCGTACTCCGACCGGGAGAAGGAACCGCTGTCGTAGGACGAGCCGGGCGTGAACGAACTCGCCGCGTACCCACCGGTCAGGGGATCGGTGGAACCGGGGAGCTGGTGTCCGGGGACGGACGGGCCGCCCATCGGCTGACCCGGCGCGGGCTGCGCGCCGGTGCCGGGAGCGGAGTGGGCGCCGCTCGGCCCCCCGTGACCCGATCCAGCCCCGAAGCCGCCCAGCGAGGACAGGTCGGGGCGCTGGTGGGCCCCGGTGTCCATGCTGGACCAGATCGGTGAGCTCAGGTCGCCGCCGCTGGCCGGGGTCGGACGGAACCCGGGGTCCAGGGGGTCGGAGGAGGCGGGGACCGCCCCGCCGACACCGCCACCGGGACCCGTGCCGCCGCTCAGGGGCGGGTAGTCGGAGCGGTTCGTCGAGCCGCCGTCGTACGACGAACGACCCTCACCCAGCGGTCCGCCACTCGGGTTGCCGCCGCCCAGCGGTCCGCCGCCGAGCGGGTTGCCACCCGGGTTGCCGCCGCCGAGGGAACCGTCACCCAGTGGGTCCTGCGCGACCGGTTCACGCCGCTCCGCGGGCCGGATCGGTTCGCGGCCCTCGAAGGGGTCGCCGGTCGAGGGGGGACGCGGGCTCCAGGAACCCGTGCCCAGCGGGTCGTCGTTCAAAGAGGAGGGGGAGGGAGCCGCGGCCCGTGCTGGAGGGAGCCCCTGCGTGAGGGGCAGGCCCTGCGTGGGGGGCAGACCCTGGGACGGCGGCAGCGCCGCCGGGCCCTGTCCCAGCCCCTGCTCGGGCGGGTGCTGCTCCTGGTGGCGCGGGGCGTGCTCCGGAGGCGTGGGCGTGTTGCTCTGCCCCAGGCTGGCCAGCATCGCCAGGTCGGTGGGGCCTGTGGGGCCGCGCTCCGGCTGGGCGGGGGGCAGGGCACCCGTCCCGGCGGGCGGGGCCTGGATGATGGTGTCCTGTCGCGCCGAGACCCGGTCGTCCTCGTAGTCGTCGTAGTCGTCCGCGTAACCGTCGTCGTCACCGGGGCCGGCGCCGGGGTCGGGGGCGTCCGCGCGCCCGCCGGAGCGGGCGGGGGCCGCGTCCTCGTCGCTCAGACTCGACCAGAAGTCGTTGTCGGAGAGCCCGTCGGAGTCGTCCTCCCAGTCCACACCGCGCTGGCGCTTGCCCTTGGGACGCCGTTCCGCCCTGCCCCCGGCGTCCTGGCGCGATCTGCGGGACCTGCCCCTCGGGGCGGTCCCGTCGTCCTCGGGGTCATCGTCCCGCTCCCGCCGGTCGCGCCGGTCGTCGCGGTCGTTGTCCTCGACGTCGTCGTACTCGTACTCGTCGTCGTAGTCGTCCTCGCGCGAGCCGATGCTGAGCGCGCGCATCCCCAGGAGGAGGAGTACGAGCACGGCGAGCACGACGATGACGGCGGTGATGATGATGACGGTGACGGTCATGGTGTACGCACTACCTTGGGGAGGTCGGCCGCGCCCTGGGAGCGCCTGGGACCGGCCTGGCGAGTACCGGTCGGGGGTGGGAGGCGGCGGCCCGGTTTCGCGTGGACCCGACGTGCCGGGGCCCAGTGGCTGTCAGGGCGCGACCGCCGGTGATCCGACGCGGTCTCGGGGCAGGGCGCCGCGGGGCGGTTGGACGGGAATCGGTCAACTGAAATGGGGTGAGGGGCACGGACCCACTGTATGCGCTGTCGCGCGCTGTGTGCAGAGGGCGACGGGTGCTTCCTCAGTTGTTCCCCGTGCCGTCGGTCGGACGGGTCCGCCCGGTTCCGGGCGAGGGGAATCGCTGATTATGACCCATTTCACTCGCTGTTGGTGAGCAGGGTACCCCGGGCCACGGCCTGGTTCGCGATGGCTTCCAGGGTCAGGTCCAGCGCCGCCCCCTCGGGCAGGTCCAGGTGCCCCTCCAGGGCGTACACGGTGAACCGAAACTCGTGCACGTCGCTCTCCTCGGGGCAGGGAGCCCCGTAGGCGGCGTCCCCGGCGGTGTTCTGCCCCTGCTTCGCGTCGCCCGGGACGGTGTTCTGCCGCAGCTCGACCAGCTGGGGGTCCAGGTCGTAGACCATCCAGAACACGACGGCGGCGCTCGGGTCGTCCACCACCAGCGCGATCGAACCCACGTCGTCGGGCAGACCCGACCAGCTCAGCGGCGGCGACACCGGCTCGCCGTCGGCCTCACACGAGTACGCGGCGGGCAGGGGCTGCCCCTCCTGCATCATCGGGCTGGTCACGTTGATGTCGGTCGGCATCTCACCGCTCAGCTCCGAGGAGACCCCGCAACCGGTCGACGCGAGCAGGGCGGCGCCCACCGCCACGGCACCCGCGCGGGTACCGGGGGAGGTTCGGGGCACACCGTGCGCGGCGGTGGTCCGGAGGGAAGGCAAGACCGGGAACAATGGGGCTCCTGCTGGACTTTCGGGCCAAAAGGCGAGACTCGAGGTACGTCGGACCGGGCGCGGGGGGACCCCGGGCCGGTCACGGAGGAACCGTGCGCACGAGCACCTCGACGGTCGGCGCGACACGGTCCTGAGCGAACCCTACTGCGATCGGCCGCGACCACGGCATTGCGGACCGTTCACGGACCGGCGTCGAGAGGGTGTCCGGGCCCGCTCGCCGCGGCCCGGGCGCGACGCCCGGTCGCCCACGGGATCGGTGATGATGGGTCGGTGCGGTTCTCCATTCTGGGGCCCCTCCAGGTGCACGACACCTCCGGAGAGCCCCTCACCATCGGCGGCGCCCGCCTGCGCGCCCTCCTGACGCTCCTCCTGCTCCGCCCCGGCCAGCAGGTGTCCACCGAACAGCTCACCGACGCGATCTGGGGTGAGGACGCCCGCGTCGCCTCGGGCAACGCGCTCCAGGCCCTGGCCTCGCGCCTGCGCCGCGCCCTGGGCGGTGGCGCGCGTCTCCATGGTGACGCCTCCGGCTACCGGCTGGAGGTCGCCCCCGGCCAGGTGGACCTCCACGAGTTCGAGGAGCTCGCCAGGCACGGGCGGGAACGGCTCTTGGCTGGCCGACCCAAGGAGGCCGAGCGCGCCCTGTCGGCGGCCCTGGCCCTGTGGCGCGGACCGGCCCTGCCCGACCTCACCGCCCACGGCGTGGCCGAGGACATCGCCCTGCGCCTGTACGAGGCCCAACGCACCGCGCGCGAGGACCACCTGGAGGCCCGGCTCGGCCTCGGCCGCTTCGTGGAGGCCCTGCCCGAGGCGGAGGCTCTGGCCGCCAGGGATCCGCAGCGCGAACGCCCCGTCGAACTCCTCATGCGCGCTCTGGCGGGCAACGGACGGACCGCCGACGCGCTGGCCGCTCACGAGGCCTTCCGGGCGCGTCTGGCCGACGAACTCGGCTTGGACCCCTCCGACCACCTCCGGCGGGTCCACCTGCGGCTACTGCGCGGAGAACTCGTGCCCGACGGCTCCGCGCCGGCGCAACCGCAGCCGCCAGCGGTGGTGCGCCTGCCCCGGCCCCTGACCGGATTCGTCCCCCGCGACGCGGAGGTGCGTGCGGCGGTGGACGGCCTCTCGAACGCGCGGTTGGTCACCCTCACCGGCCCGGGTGGCTCGGGCAAGACCCGGCTGGCCGTGGAGGCCGCCGCCCACCTGGCCGAACACGCACCGGAACTCGCCTCCGGAGGTGTGTGGTTCGTCGGTCTGGCCCCGGTGCGTCAGGGCGCTGACCTACCCGACGCGCTGGCCACCGCCCTGGACCTGCGCGGGCAGGCCGTCTTCCAGACACGCGCCGCCGTGCTTGCGCTGTCCCCCCTCGAACGGGCCGTCTCCTACCTGGGGGAACGCTCAGGGCTGGTCGTGCTGGACAACTGCGAGCACGTGGTGGACGCCGCCGCCCGCCTGGTCGAGGTCCTGCTCACGCGCTGCCCTGACCTGCGCGTGCTCGTCACCTCCCGGGAACCCCTGGGAGTCGGGGGCGAGATCCTGCTGCCGGTGCCCTCGCTCGACCAACCGCCCGAGGGCGCGGAGGTGGAGGAGGTGCGGAGCTACCCGGCCGTGACCCTGTTCTCCGAACGTGCGCGGGCGGTGCTCCCCGGCTTCACCGTCGACGCCGACAACGTGGGCCACGTCGTCCGGATCATCCGCGAACTCGACGGCATGCCGCTCGCGCTGGAACTGGCTGCCGCGCGCCTGCGCGCGATGTCGCCCGCCCAGCTCGCCGACCGTCTCCGGGACCGGTTCCGCCTGCTCACCAGCGGTAGCCGCTCGGCGCTGCCCCGCCACCGCACCCTGCGGGCGGTGGTCGACTGGAGTTGGGAGCTGCTCGACGAACCCGAACGCCGCCTCCTGCGTCGCCTGGCGGTCATGCCCGGCGGCGCCACTCTGGAAGCGGTCGAACGGGTCGGCTCCGATCCGGACGGCCCGGACGGGACCGTGGCCGGGCACGACGTCTGGACGGTCCTTTTCGCCCTCGTCGACAAGTCGCTCGTGGTGGCGGAGAACCCCGAGAGAGAGGACACCCCCGCCCGCTACCGGCAGTTGGAGACCGTCCGGGCCTACGCGACCGAACGCCTCACCGCCAGCGGCGAGGAGGAGCGCGTCCGGGACACGCAGGCCCGTTACGCGCGCGACCTGTGGCGTCGGGGCGACCCCGAACTGCGCGGCCCCGGCCAGCGGCACTGGTTGGCCCGGCTCGGCGCGGAGTCCGACAACTGCGTGGCGGCCTTCCACTGGGCGGTGCGGCGCCGAGACGCATCCCTGGCCCTGGACCTGGTGGAGCACTCCCAGTGGTACTGGTCCCTGGACGAGCACTGGCAGCAGACCGCCCGGTGGTCCCGTCAGGTCCTGGAGCTGGTGGGGGACTCTCCTCCTGAGGGACACGAGGTGGCCTACGCGAGCTGCCTCTTCCACCGTTCGGGGGAGATGGACGCGGGCCGTGCCACCGTCGTCGAACGCCTCGGCCGGGTCGAGGAGGTTCTGGCGGGGGCCGGGCTCCGGGCCGAGGACCACCCCGTGCTCATCCTCTGCCTGGTGTACCGATCGATGACCGACGGGTACCCGGGCGGCCGGTCCCGCGCCCGCCTCGAGGAGAGCCTCCGGGATCAGAGGGACCCCTGGGCCCGGGCGATGACGCACCTGATGCTCTCTCTCCTGGACGGGGTCCACGGCGATGCGCGCGGGGCCGTGGAACGGGCCACCACCGCGTTGGAGTCCATGCGTGAACTCGGCGACGTGTGGGGGCAGTGCAACGCGATCGTGCACCTGGTGGACGTGGTCCGCTACACCGACCTGGAACGCTGCCGCCGCCTGCTCGACTGGGGGATCGTCCTGGCGCAGGAGGGCGGACTGGAGGGGGTCGTCGCCATGTTCCGTACCCGGCGCACCCAGATCCTGGTCGACCTCGGTGAGGTGGCGGAGGCCGAGCTGGACCTCGAGCGGCTCCTGGGGGGTTCGGCCGAGGACGAGCACCTGGTGTCCCTCCGGCTCACCCAGATCCAGTGGCTGTGCGCCGCCGGACGCGCGGTCGAGGCCAGGCGCCTCCTGGAGGAGACCGAACCCTCCGTGGCCGCTCTGGGCGGCTTCGCCCCGGCCTACGTCGAACCCGCGTGGCGGGTGCAGGCCGCCGACCTCGCCTGGGCGGAGGGCCAGACGGAGCTGGCCTGGCGGGAGGTGGGCCGAGCCTGGTGGCTGGCCCGGTTCGGGCTGGGACCGTTCGGCGCCGACGTCCTGGACACCATGGCGTCCATGGTGGCGGGGGAGGAACCGGAGTGGGCCGCGTTCATGCTCGGTTACGCCGCCCAGCTGCGGGGGGTCGCCGACACCGCCACGCCCAAGGGGCGACGGGTCCGCGAACGGCTGGAGGAGGATCTGGGCGTGCAGGGGTTCGCGCGTCGGCTCGCGGAGGGCGAGGGCAGCGATCGGGATGCCGCTCGGGACCGGGTGGCGCGGTGGCTCGCCCCGATCGTCCCGGACGATGTCGACCTCGGTGACTGGGCACCGTGAGCACCCGCCCTGCGGAGCCCCCAGCCGTTGGGTCGCGCCCCGGCGCGCTGGACGCCGCCTCACACGGCGGCGTCCAGCGGCCCGGGGATCAGGTGCGGCGGCGGTAGGCCCACACGGCCAGCGGGAAGAAGATCGCCGTGATCACCACGGTCCAGAACAGGGTCCAGGCCACGGGAGCGGCGGCGTCACCGCCGAGCATGAGCCCGCGCATGGCGTCCACCACGTGCGTGACCGGGTTGTTCGCCGCGATCGGAGCCAACCAGCCCGGCATGTTGTCCGGAGCGACGAACGCCGAACTGCCGAAGGTGAGCGGGAACAGCAGGATCATCCCGAACGACTGCACCGCCATAGGTGTGCGGACGAGCATGCCGACAAAGGCCGACATCCAGCACAGCGCGAACGCGAACAGCAGGATCAGGGCGCTGGCGGCCAGCACACCGAGGAACCCGCCCTCGGGGCGGAAGCCGATCGCCACGCCGACCAGCATGACCATGACGACGGTGATCGCGTACCGGACCAGGTCACCCAGGATCGCGCCGATCAGCGGGGCCGAACGCGCGATGGGCAGGGACCGGAACCGGTCGAAGATCCCCTTCTCCACGTCCTGGCTCAGGCTGAAGCCCGTGCCCATCGTGGCGAACACCACCGACTGCGCGACGATGCCGGGCATGAGGAAGTCGCGGTAGCTCTGCCAGTCGCCCATCATCGCCTGTCCGAAGACGAAGACGAACAGGGTCACGAACATCACCGGTTGGAGCATGAGCCCGAAGACCTCTTCGGGGTTGGCCCGGATCTTCAGGACACTGCGCCAGGTGAGCTGGAGCCCGTGCTGGACGGTTGTGAGAGGGGAGATGTGCGCGGGCGCCACCGGCGCGCCCTCCTGTGCCGACCTCGGCCGGGTCGTCACGGCACTCATGCTGGGGTTCCTTCGTTCGCGGGCTGACCTGCGGTCTCGTCTTCGGCGGGGTGGCCGGTCAGGGCGAGGAACACCTCGTCCAGGCTCGGCTTGCGCAGGGAGAGTTCGGCGACGGCCACGCCCTGCTCGTCCAGGCGGCGCACCGTCTCGGGCAGCACGCCCACGTCGGTGACCGCGACGCTGGCGAGCAGCCCGTCGGTCGTCACCGGTGAACTGGTGACGGCCTCGACGATCCGGGTGGCCAGCGGCAGCTGCGCGGGGTCCACGGTGCGCAGTTGCAGCACCTGGTTGCCGGCGTGGTTCTTCAGCTCCTCGGGAGTGCCCCGGCTGATCACCTTGCCGTGGTCCAGCACGATGATGTCGTCCGCGAGCTGGTCGGCCTCCTCCAGGTACTGGGTGGTGAGCAGGACGGTCACGCCGTCGGAGACGAGGTCGCGCACCACGTCCCACAGGCCGTTGCGGCTGTGCGGGTCCAGACCGGTGGTCGGCTCGTCCAGGTAGAGCAGCGCGGGGCGGCCCACGAGGCTCGCGGCCAGGTCCAGGCGGCGGCGCATGCCGCCCGAGTAGGTCTTGGCGGGGCGGTCGGCGGCGTCGGAGAGTCCGAACCGCTCCATCAGCTCCCTGGACCGGGCACTGGCACCGGCGCGCCCGAACCCGAGCAGGCGGGCGATGAGCACCAGGTTCTGGGTACCGGTCAGCTCGGCGTCGACCGCCGCGTACTGGCCGGTCAGGCCGATCTGGCGGCGTACCTCGTGTGGTTCGCGCACCACGTCGTGGCCGCCGACGGTGGCGTGTCCGGCGTCGGGCCTGAGCAGGGTGGAGAGGATGCGTACGGTCGTCGTCTTGCCGGACCCGTTGGGTCCCAGGACGCCCAGTACGGCCCCCGCCCTCGCCGTCAGGTCCACTCCGCCAAGGGCGGTCTTGCCCTTGAAGTGCTTGACCAGACCCTCCGCGCGGATGGCGTCAGTCATTGGTCCTCCGTTTCAACGTCTGTCCCCAAGTGTGCCGACCTGCACTGACAGAACGCTGACAGCATGGTTCGCCCCGCCCTGACATCATTGGTGCCCGCCGTGGTTCGGGTGGGACGTCCTAGACTCGTGCACGTGATGAACACCCCGCCCCACGACGCCATTCCCCCCTCGGGACAGTTCCCCGATCCGCCCGGACCGGCCGGGACCGCGCGGCTGCGACCCCCGTTGCGCATGGTGAGCGGGCGTGCGATCGGAGTGTGGACGCTCCGGCTGCTCTTCGGCGCTGTCTTCAACCTGGTCCTGTTGAGCCTGGTGGCCTGGGCCGCGAGCGCGGCCCCCTGGGGCTGGATCCCCGAGTGGGCCTCACACAACGCCTGGGCGCTGCCGGTCGCCTACTCGGTGTACGCCGTGGCCAAGATCGCGATCGTTCCGTCCTGGCGGTACCGGGTGCACCGCTGGGAGGTCGCCGACGACGTCATCTACACCCGTGAGGGGTGGATCAGCCGCGCCTGGCAGCTGGTCCCGGTCAACCGGCTCCAGACCGTGGACCACACCCAGGGATGGCTGGAACGGATCTTCGGTGTGGCCACACTGCAAGTGCAGACCGCCTCCTACGCCGGTTCCTCGACCATCGAGGGGCTGGACGCCGACGAGGCCCGCAGGCTCAGCGAGGAGCTGGCCGTGCGCGCCGGAACGCTGCGGGACGACGCGACCTGATGGACGAACAGCACGGACGCCACGAAGAGCACGCGCCGGACGGGCCTGACGAGCCGGGCACGCCGGACGGGCCCGGCTTGGACCCCGCCGGTTCCGACTCCGGCGCGGCCGGGGGGGCGAGCCCCTGGGTCGCCCCGGGCAGCACCCCCTCCCAACCCCCGACTCCACCGGCCGGGCGCGGTTGGGCAGCCCCCGGGGCGGCGCCCCGCCACGGCTCGGAGCCGTGGCCGGTGGACCGCCGACCCGGGTCGCAGTCCTGGACCGCGAATCACCCCGGGCAGGGTGCCGACCAGCCCGGGTCCCAGGCCTGGACCGCGAATCACCCCGGGCAGGGTGCCGACCAGCCCGGGTCCCAGGCCTGGAGCGGGAACCGCCCCGGGCAGGGTGCCGACCAGCCCGGGTCGCAGTCCTGGACCGCGAATCACCCCGGGCAGGGTGCCGACCAGCCTGGACACGGCTCCCACACCGGACCGCCCGGACACGGCCCCGTCCAACAGCCGGACGCCGGTCCTCACAGCTGGCCCGTTCCCGGGCCCGACCCGGGACCGAACCCCTGGACCGGCCGTGACCCGGGACCCGGGCAGGGGCCGGGCGCCGCCCCGGGGGCCTGGTCAGGCCAGGGACCCGCACCCTGGCAGGGCGGTGAGCCGGTCAACCGCCCCGGCGACGCGGGCTGGGGCACGGGCGGTCCGGATCCCGGCCAGGGCCCGGGGCCCGCGCCCTGGAACCAGCCGTACCACCAGAACCCGCCGCAACAGCAGCCACCGCAGCCGCAACAGCCTCAGCCGCAGGGCGGTGGACCGTACCCCTGGCACCCCGTGCCTCCGGGGCAGGTCACCGGCGGAGGGACTCCCGGTGGCGAGACCGCCCGTTCCTGGTGGGGAGAGGCGCAGCCGACCCCTCCTTCGACGGGGTTCGGGGCGGAGAGCGCGCAGAGGCTCAGTCCGCGCACCATGGTGGTCGGGCCGATCAACCAGCTCAGGAGCCTCCTCCTTCCTGTCCTCGTCGGACTGGTGCTCGGGGGCTTCAACCCCTGGCTGCTGGCCGCCGCGGGGATGGGCGTCGTCGTGCTCCTCGTCGGCGGGTTCGTCACCTGGCAGACCTTCCGCTACGAGGTGGGTGCGGACCGGGTCGAGATCAGCAGGGGCCTGATCCGCCGGTCACGGCGCACGATCCCCCTGGAACGGGTGCGGGGGGTGGACGTCACCAGCTCCCTGCTCCACCGCCTGCTGGGTGTGGCCGTGGTCCGGATCGAGGCGGCCGCCGGTTCGGCTGCCGGGACCGAGGACGGCAAGCTCGACGCGGTCTCCGCCGAGGAGGCCGAGCGGCTGCGCCGGGTCCTGCTGCACCGCAGGGCCGTGCTCACCGAACAGGGGAGCGGCCAGGAGCCGGCCGTGCCGGGTGAGTCCGGTGGTGGCGGGGGAGCCCCCCTCACCGACGGTTCCGCGACCACGGGTGCGCCCTCGGGAGACCAGGCCCCGGACGACACCGTCACGCACTTCACCATGCCCCGGAGGTGGTACCTGTACGGGGCGCTCAGCCTGGGCTACCTGCTGACGCCGTTCGTGGTGTTGGCGACCCTGTTCGGCATGGTGCAGCAGTCGGCCGGGCAGATGGTGACCGACTTCTTCATCGACTGGGTGACCACGGCGGACCGTGCCTTCCTCGTGTTGTTCGGGGCGGTGTTCGCGGGTGTCCTGGTGTTGCTGATGCCGGTGTTCGCGGTGGTCTCCTACGCCATCACCCACTGGGGCTTCTCCCTGAGGGATCGGGACGGGTCGCTGGTCGCCGAGCGAGGCCTGTTCACCCGGCGCAGCGTCACTCTGGAGAAACGGCGCATCAGGGGGTACGAGCTGCAGGACAACCCCCTCGAACGCACCCGCGGAGTGGTGGGGCTGCGCGCCATCGTCACCGGCCTGGGCGACGCCGCGACGCGCGCCGTGCTCCTGCCGGTCGGCCCGAGGTCGACGGTGGAGCCGGTGGTGGACCGGGCGCTGACCCTGTTCCGGGGACGACTGGTCCGCCACCCCCGCGCCGCGTTGTTCCGGCGTCTGACCCGCGCTGTCCTGCCGTTCGCGGCCGTTGCCGTGGTGGCCGTGTACTTCGACGTCACCTGGCTGGCCGTGGGCGCCGGGGCCCTGGCCCTGCTGGGCGTGCCCCTCGGGATCGACCGCTACCGCTCACTGGGGCACGGCTACGACGGCGAACGGGTGAGCGTGCGGTCGGGTTCGCTGTCCCGTTCGCAGGCCACGGTGGAGCGGTCGGCGGTGATCGGGTGGACCTGGACCCAGACGCTCTTCCAGCGCCGCTCCGCGCTGGCCAACCTCCAGGTCACCGTGGGCGCGGGCACGGGAGGCTACACCGCGCAGGACGCCGCGCTCGACGAGTCCGTGGCCTTCGCCGCGCGGATCACCCCGGAGATGGTGCGGCCCTTCCTGGCCACGGAGGAGCACCCGCCCGGTGACGCCGGGGCCGGGGAGGCACGCCGGGTCTGAGGCGTCTGACCAGTGGGAACACAGCAGTGAGGGGCGGTCGCACGATGGCGACCGCCCCTCACCGCTGTTCGCCCCGGCCCCCGGAACCACTGGTCCCCGGGGCCGGGCTGGCTCACTCGCTCTTCTTCGAGCCGAACATGATCTCGTCCCACGAGGGCACCGAGGCCCGGCGCCCCCGTCCCTTGCGCTTGGCCGCTCCGCCCGCCGGGGAACCCGTCGCTGCCGTCGGGACGGCCGGGGCCGGGGCCGGGGGCGCCTGGTCGGCGGCGCGGCGCGGCGTGCCCTTGTCGTTGAGGTCGATGCTGGCCCGGCGGCGGCGCGGACGCTGCTGCGGGTCCTCGGCGGCCGCAGTCTCGGCCGGTTCCACGTGGGGCGCGGGCGCCGGTGCGGGCCGGGTGTCGAGCCAGTCCGGTGCCGAGGGCGGCTCCGGAGGCTGACGGTACTCGTGGGGCTGGACCTCGTGCCTGAGCGGTTCGGGGCGCGCCGGGGCCTCGTGGGCGGCGGCGCTCTCCTCGAAGACCGTTCTACGGGGCTCGGGGCGCTGTGGTTCGTACCGCTGCGGCTCGTGGCGCGCGGGCGGAGAGTCGACGGGCTCGGCGTACCGCCGCGGGGCAGCCGGGTCCGGTCGCTGCGCGGCGTGCCTCGGGGCCTCGGGCCGGGGCGCGGCGGGCGGCATCTCGTTCCGCTGGCCCGCGAACCTGTCGCCGGGCGCCTCGAAGGCGCGCCGGGGTTCGGGCTCCTGACGCGGGGGCGCCTGACGGCGGCGCTCCTCGCGGATCGGAACCCCGAACTGATCGGTGCCGGACGGATGGGACACGGGGCGCAGGGGTTCGTCCAACGGCGTGTCCTGCGCGGGTGACAGGCGGCGCGGGGCGACGTGGTCGGGGCGTCGCTCCGCGGCGGACTGCGCGTCCAGGCGGGGCAGGTCGGTGGGTTCGCCGCGTCGCGGTGAGAAGGGTGTGACGTTGGTCCCGGGGGCCGGTACGGCGTCCAGGGGCTCGTTGGAGGAGAACCGGGCGGCCTCCTCGTCGGCGGGTGTCACGCTGTTGTGTCTGGGCTCGTACAGCCAGTGGGCGACCCGTTCGTCGCCGCCGTGCAGGAAGACCAGCTTGAGCTGCCAGGAGCGGTCCTCGCGCTTCCACGAGTCCCACTCGGCGTCGCCGGTCTCCAACTGGTGGGCGCCGATCCGCTTGCTGACCACCTCCTCCAGGGAGGGGCCGGGGCCGGTCTCACCGTGTGAACGCACGGTGGCCCGCTGGGCCTGCTGGGCGATGTACCCGCGCTCCTGGAGGACGGGTCCCTCGAACCAGCGCACCCGTTCGATGGGTATCCCGGAGATCTCGGAGATGGCCTCCGCGGTCTCGCCGGACCGGATGCGGGCCTGGATTTCCTTGGGGCGCAACGGATTCTCCACTTCGATCTCGTACTGGCCGAGCCGGGAGAACTGGCCGCGTACCGCGGCACGGAGGCGGTCGTCGACGGGCAGCATGAAGCGGGTGCCACGACCGGTGCTCGAGAGCACCAGGTAGGTGCCGTCCTCGCTCACGGCCACGAGGCGAAGCTCGTGCATCGCCCTCCCTTTCGCGTCCCGTCGAGGGTCGATCCGGTGGACCTTCCCCCGCGTTCTCCAAGTCTGGTCGGCCGACAACGGTTCGGCCAGTACCGCGCCCGGCATGTCCGAACTGTGCCCGCCTCCCGGCCCGTGGTGGACACCACGGTGGGAGCCGCCCCGGGGCCGGGGCTCTTATGGTCACTTCCGGTGCCAATCTTGACACGGTGAACCTTCCGTGACCGGGAGCGATCGTGGGGGAATGTCGCGGATCCCGCACGAAGGCTCCGCCGTGATGGTATCTCGGGCGCCTCGAATCCCCCCAGGCCCGGGGAAAACTCCGATCTCGGCCGAGTCCGAACATGACGCACCCCCTGGTTCGCAACTCGACACGCCGTTGGATGCCACACAGTGATCATTCCAATTTCATGGCGTTATCAGCGGCCAGTCGCCCGTAAGGTGAAGTTTCCACTTATGGGCTGTTTGCGAAGTTTGGGGTGCGCGGGTGTGTCCGTCCCCGCCACACACCCATCCCACGAACCAGGTGCCCCGCCGCGCTGACCGCGGCCGACAGAGGGGGGAGGGCGCGATGCCAAGACCCGATCACGAGGACGAGTCCGAGGCGCGAGGGGAGGACCCGGAGGAGCGCGGCAGGAGGAAACGCATCGACCTGAGCGTGGCCCAGGTCGCCGGAGCCGGGGTCGCGACGCTGACCGCCGCCACCGCCGCCTCCTACCTCAACGTCTACGGAACCGTCATCGGCACCGGCGTCATGGCCGTGCTCAGCACCAGCGCGGCGCCGATCATCCAGCACTGGATCACCCGTAGCGGCGAGCAGGCCAAGGGCCTGGCGGAGAAGAAGGCCGCCCAGCACACCGTGGCGCGCTCCCTCGTGGACACCGACGCCGAGGCACGCACCGACGAACAGCTGTCGGGGTTCGAGACGGCCGAGTCCGGTCAGGCCGGTATCGGTCAGACCGGGTTCGGGACCACGGGCGCGGCTCCCGGCACGACCGGTGTCGCGGACACCGGGTTCCCCGGGGCGTTCGACCTCCCCGAGGACGACGACGCCACCCGCACGATGGCCATGCCCACGGTCGGGCGCGACCTTCCGGGCCAGACCATCGCGCACGGCTTCGGAAACCCCGAGGACCCCACCCTGCTCAGCGGTCCCACCGAGGTGGGCGCCACCGAGTTGATCCCCTCGGTGGGCGGCCGCACCGGTCGCCTCGCTGCTGCGGCCGACGACGAGGGCGCGGACGATGAGTCCGGCGCGGACCGCCCCAAGCGCGGTTGGCGCGCGGTGGCCATCTCCGCGGCCGCGGTGTTCACCCTGGTCATGCTGGTGATCCTGACCTTCGAGCTGATGACCGGGCGCTCGCTGACCGCATGGACCCAGGGGCAGGATGAGCCCACCTCGCCCTCGCTGTTCGGCGGCCACTCCGCTCCGGCGCAGGTTGAGGAGGACACGTCCGAGACGCCCGAGACCGACGGCGGGGACCAGCCCACCGATGAGGGCGACACCGGGACCCAGCTGCCGGAGACCGAGCAGCCGGTCGGTCCCGAGACCGACACGCCCCCGGTCGAGACCGAGCCCGAGGCGCCCGGCGGTGGACAGACCGACCCGACCGGTCCCCCCGTGGACGGGGGAGAGCCGGAGGAACCGGGCGGTGGAGAGGCCCCCGACCCCGGGTCGCGGCCCCAGCCCGAGGGCGAACCGGCCCCCGAGCCCGCCACGACCCCGGTCGGTTAGGCCGCCCGCCTCAACCGGCGACCGGCCTCACCCGAACACCTTGTCGAGGTAGGCGTTGCCGAAGCGGCGGTGCGGGTCCACCCGGTCCCGCACCGCCAGCGCCTCACCCAGGCGGGGGTGGACGGCCTCCAGGTAGGCGCGGTCGCGGGTGTGCATCTTGCCCCAGTGCGGACGGCCGCCCACGGAGGTGAACACCGCCTCCATGTCGGCGAAGTACCTCTCGTAGGGCGTCCCCTGGTACATGTGCACCGCCACGTAGGCGGTCTCGCGCTCGTACGCCGTGGACAGCCACACGTCGTCGGCCGGGGCGAACCGCACCTCCACCGGGAAGCTGACACGGTGGTCGCCCCGGTCCACGATGGACCTGGCCTCCCGGAGCACGTCCACCAGGTGCTCCGCCGGGATCGCGTACTCCATCTCCACGAAGCGCACGTCGCGCACCGAGGCGAAGACTCTGTGCGAGACGTCCGTGTAGCTGCGCGCGGACAGGGCGCGCGAGCTGATCTGGTTCACCGTGCGAACGGCCGAAGGGAAGCGGCGGCACACCCGGTTGATCCGGTCGAAGACGGTGTTGGACAGGAAGTCGTCGTCCAGCCAGCCTCTGAAGGCCGACAGCGGCTCGGCCGGGCCCTCGGAGACGTTGTTGCGCTTGGTGTTGGTGTTCCCGGTGTGCGGGAACCAGAAGAACTCGAAGTGGTCGTTCTTCGTGCGCAGCTCGGGGAGCCGTTCCAGCACCTCGTCCAGGGGCATGGGTTCCTCCTGGGCGTGCAGCAGGAAGGCGGGCACCACCGCGAAGGTCAGCGCCGTCAGCACGCCGAACGCGCCCAGCCCCACCCTGGCCGCGTGGAACAGTTCGGGGTCGCGGTCGGCCGAGCACTCGACCACGGAGCCGTCGGCGAGCACCATCTCCAGCCCCACGACCTGACTGGCCAGGCCGCCCGCGTCCCGTCCCGTGCCGTGGGTGCCGGTCTGCACGGCTCCGGCGACGGTCTGCACCGCGATATCGCCCATGTTGGCCAGTGCCACACCCTCGGCGGCGAGGGCGTCGTTGAAGTCGCACAGGGGCATCCCCGCCTCGACGGTGGCGGTCCCGGCCCCGACGTCGATCGATCGGACGCGGGTCAGGGAGTGGGGGGCCAGGAGCAGGCCGTCGGTGACGGCCACGTCCGTGAAGGAGTGCCCGGTGCCGACCATGCGGACACGCAGGCCCTCCGCCGTCGCTGACGTGACGGCGGAGACGACGTCTTCGGTGCTGTTGGGGGTCGCCGTTCGGCGCGGGCGGGCCTGGTGGGTGTCGGCCCAGGTGTGCCACAACACATCAGTCATGCGGCGACATTACCCAGCGGTCACTTGCGTGACCAGACCAGGAGTGTCCCTGGTCACGGAAGGTACGAAAGTCCCGTCACTCGGGCCGGGCCGGATCGAGGAGGTCGCGCAAAGCTGGTTTCATGAGGTGCATGAGGCCTTACGACGCGTTTCTGCTGATCTCCTTCGGTGGCCCGGAGGGCGAGGACGAGGTCATCCCGTTCCTGGAGAACGTCACCCGCGGGCGCAACATCCCCCGCGAACGGTTGGCGGAGGTCGGTGAGCACTACTTCCTGTTCGGTGGAGTGAGCCCGATCAACCAGCAGTGCCGGGACCTGCTCGCCGCGGTCACCGCCGACTTCGAGACCAACGGCATCGACCTGCCGATCTACTGGGGCAACCGGTTCTGGGAGCCGATGCTCACCGACACCCTCGAGCGGATGCGCGAGGACGGCGTGCGCCGTGTGCTGGCGATGCCCACCTCCGCCTACTGCAACTGGTCGAGTCGGACCGCCTACCACGAGGACATCGAGCGCGCCCTCGCCGCGCTCGGTGAGGACGCCCCCGAGGTCGACCTGATCCGCCCCTTCTACGACCACCCCGGCTTCGTCGAGCCCCTGGCGCAGTACACCCAGGAGTGTCTGGAGCGGCTCCCCGACGACCAGCGGGAGGGGGTGCGCCTCCTGTTCTCCGCGCACTCCATCCCCACCGCGATGGCCGAGGCCAGCGGAGGCCCGGAGCAGGGCTACGGCGAGGCGGGTGCCTACGGGGCCCAGCTCGCCGAGGTCGCCCGACTGGTGGTGGAGCGCCTGGACCGCGACTACCCCTATGAGCTCGTCTACCAGAGCCGCAGCGGCCCGCCCAGCCAGCCCTGGCTGGAGCCGGACGTCAACGACCGCATGGAGGAGCTGGCCACCGAGGGGGTCCCCGCCGTGGTGGTGGTTCCGCACGGGTTCGTCTCCGACCACATGGAGGTGAAGTTCGACCTCGACGTGGAGGCCCGCGAGACCGCCGAGAAGCTGGGGATCGGCTACGAGCGGGCGCTCAGCCCCGGCACGCACCCCGCGTTCGTGTCGATGGTGACCGAGCTGGTGCGTGAGTACACCGGCCGGACCGACGAGCGACGGCTGGCCGCCCTGCCGCGCTGCGCCGAGGCCGGCGGTCAGTGCTGCAAGCAGCGCTGACCACCGCTGCCCTGTGGCCGGGGCCCGGTGGCCGCCGTACCGGCACCGGACGCCCCGGTACGCGACCGGGATCAGGTTCCGAGCGAGAGGTAGTCCGTGGTCCGGACGATCTCCTCGCGCTCGGCGAACGACGCGAGTGAGTCCGCGACGGCCGAGCTGTCACCGTCGCGGACGATCGCCCTCAGCACGTCCTCGCAGGCCCTGATCACGGCCCTCTGGAGATCGGAGGGGATGATGACGAGGCGGTACCCCAGCTCGGCCAGGTGTTCCCTGGGCACGACCGGGGTCTTCCCCCCGTGGAACATGTTGATCAGCTTGGGCTCGGGGACCTCCCGGGCGATCAGCTCGATCTGCTCCACGCTCTCCGGCGCCTCGACGAAGATGACGTCCGCACCGGCGTCCAGGTAGGCGCGCGCACGCTCCAGCGCGGAGTCCACCCCCTCCGACGCGATCGCGTCCGTGCGGGCGATCACGACCAGGTCCGGATCGGTCCGCGCGTCCAGCACCGCGCGGAGCTTGCCCACCATCTCGACGGTGGGGACCAGGGACTTGTCGTCCAGGTGGCCGCAGCGTTTGGGGAAGGTCTGGTCCTCCAGGTGCAGCCCGGCCACGCCCGCACGCTCGAACAGGCCCACAGTACGGACCGCGTTCACGGCGTTGCCGAACCCGGTGTCGGCGTCGGCGATGACCGGCAGCGACGTCACCGCCGTGATCTGGGCCAGGCGGTCGGCGACCTCCGTCACCCCCAGCAGACCGATGTCCGGCACTCCGTGGCCGCGGGCGATCGCCCCACCGCTGGCGTAGACCAGTTCGGCCCCGCTCCGCTCGGCCAGCCGGGCGGTCAGCCCGTCGAACACCCCCGGAGCGACGTGGGTTCCGCCCCCGTCGACCATCCCGCGCAGACGTGTGGTCGCCCTCATGCCCGGGCCCCTCTCCTCGTGTCCAGGGCGGCGCAATCGCTGTGCACGCCCTGGATACCGCTTGTATACAATTCGGTCAGAGCTTGGCCCGCCAGGGTGGACGATGTCAAGCGGCGCGGTCGAACGCCGCCGGACCCCTCCGGCGCGGACCCGGGAGGAGCACGGAGTGGGACAGGGCGATCTGGTGTACGAGCGGCTGCGCGAGGAGATCGTGGAGTGGGAGCTGGCCCCGGGCACGCACCTGAACGAGACCCGGCTCGCCGAGCGCCTGGGTGTGTCCAGGACACCCCTGCGTGAGGCGCTGCACCGGCTCACCCGGGACGGCCTTGTGCGGATCAGTCCGGGCCGGGGCGCCTTCGTCACCGAGATCGCGCTCCGGGACGTCGTGCACCAGTTCCAGATGCGCGAGGCGCTGGAGACCTACGCGGTCCGGCTGTGCGCCCGCGCCGAGCAGCGCACCGTGTTCTCCGACCTGGAACGGGAGTTCCTGGGATGGCGGGCCCGGTTCGAGGACGGCACCGGGGGTGACGACTCGGGCTACTACGCCCTGACCGAGCGGCTGGACACCGAGGTCTCCGAAGGGGCGGCCAACCCCTACCTGGCCGAATCCCTCACCTTCGTCCGCCAGCACCTGCGGAGGCTGCGCAGGATCGCCCGCCGCACCCCGGACCGCATGGCGCTCAGCGCCCGCGAGCACGCCCTGATCTGCGCCGCCGTCGGCGAGGGCGCCGAGGACGAGGCGGCGCGCGCGGCGTCGGCCCACGTGAACAACAGCCTGCGCCACATCCTGGGCGTCATGGGAGGGGGAGCGGCGCCGACCTCCTGAGAAACCGGCTCCCCACACGCCCCCGTGTCAACAATGTTGACCACCTCTGAGGTGGGGTGATTCAGCTCACTGGGAGAGCGATAGGGTCGGCCAGGACCACAAGTCGACCTTTTCGGGAGTAACTGTCTTGGTTCGTTCCTGGTATGAACTTCCAGAATACGTCCGCCTGCGCCGCGTCAACGGGCTCCGCCTGTCCCCGGACGGCACTCGACTCGTCGCCCCCGTGAGCGACATCGCCCCCGACGCCAAGTCCTTCCGCAGCGCACTGTGGGAGATCGACGTGGCCCCGGAGTCCGAGGGCGGGGGCGCCCCCAGACGCCTCACCCGATCCACCAAGGGCGAGTCCAACGTCGAGTTCCTTCCCGACGGATCGGTGCTCTTCACCACGGGCCGGGTCGACCCCGAGGCCAAGGCCGAGGACAAGCCGAAGTCCGCCCTCTGGCTGCTGCCCGCCAACGGTGGCGAGGCCCGCCAGGTCGCCTCCCGGCCCGGCGGGGTCGGCGCCTTCGCGGTCGCCCGCGACTCCGGGCTGGTCGCCTTCACCAGCAACCTCCTGCCCCGCTCCGAGGATGCCGACGCCGACACCGAGGCGAGGAAGGCCCGGGACGAGGCCGGAGTGACCGCGATCCTCCACGAGGCGCTCCCGGTCCGCTCCTGGGACAGCGACATCGGCCCCGACCACCCCCGCGTGTTCACGGCCACCCCGCCCGAGGACGACGAGGCCCGCCTGGGTGAGCCCCGCGACCTCACCTCCGACGCGGGTCTGTCCCTGCTCGGCTCCGCCCCCGAGCTGACTCCGGACGGCTCCACCCTGCTCATCGGCTGGGCCGTGCCCACCTCCGGCGGCTCCCGCCGCGACGAGGTCGTCGCGATCGACACCGACTCCGGTGCACGCCACACCGTCGTGGGTGGCCCCGACACCGACCACGAGTTCGGCGGACCCCTGGTCTCCCCGGACGGCACCAGGGTCCTGACGCAGGCGACCACCGAGGGCAGCTACCACGGCGAGCCCCGCGACGCCACGCTGTGGATCACCGACCTGGCCACCGGCGAGGGCCGCGACCTGCTGCCCGAGCACGAGCTGTGGCCCCGGGACTACGCGTGGTCGGCCGACTCCTGCTCGGTCTTCCTCATCGCGGACCAGAACGGCCGCCGCCCGGTCTTCCGCCTGGACGTGGCCACCGGCGAGCTGACCCGGATCACCGGTGACCACGGTGCCTACAGCGCCCTGAACCCGTCTCCGGACGGCCGCCACGTCTTCGCCCTGCGCGACGCCTGGGACGCCCCGCCCGCGCCGGTCCGCCTGGACGTCGACGCCACCGACGGCCAGCCCACGTACCTGCGCACCCCCGGCTCCGAGCTGACCATGCCGGGCACCCTCACCGAGATCGAGACCACCGCCGACGACGGCACCCGCATCCGCTCCTGGCTGGTGCTGCCCGAGGAGGCCTCCGCCGAGTCGCCCGCCCCGCTCATGCTCTGGGTGCACGGCGGCCCCTACATGAGCTTCAACGGCTGGACCTGGCGTTGGAACCCGTGGATCCTCGCGGCCCGGGGCTACGCGGTCCTGCTCCCGGACCCGGCCCTGTCCACCGGGTACGGCCAGGACATGCTGCGCCGCGCGTGGGGCCAGTGGGGTCCGCGCACGCACGCCGACGTCATGGCCATCACCGACGCCGCCGAGGCCCGCGAGGACATCGACTCCGAGCACACCGCCATGATGGGCGGCTCGTTCGGCGGGTACATGGCCAACTGGATCGCCGGGCACACCGACCGGTTCAAGGCGATCGTCTCCCACGCCTCCCTGTGGCAGCTGGACGGGTTCAGCGGCACCACCGACTACCCGCCCGTCTGGGAGAGCGAGTTCGGCACGCCCCTGGCCCAGCCGGAGCGCTACCAGCTCAACTCGCCCCACCTGCACGCGGACAAGATTCGCACGCCGATGCTGGTCATCCACGGTGACAAGGACTACCGGGTGCCGATCGGCGAGGGTCTGCGCCTGTGGCGCGACCTCCTCCTGCACGAGGTCGACGCCAAGTTCCTGTACTTCCCGGACGAGAACCACTGGATCCTCTCCCCGGGCAACGCGCAGGTCTGGTACGAGACGATCTTCGCCTTCCTGGACCACCACGTCCACGGCAAGGAGTGGATCAGGCCCGAGCTGCTCTAGTGGCTCCGCCCCACCCGCGGGCGCCTTGGGAGGGCCTCGGCACCGCACTGGTCCCCGACAGTTGGACCGGCTGAGTGGAAACCCAAGTCGCAAGGGCCTGGGCCCGGTAGTGAACCGGGCTCAGGCCCTTGAGCGTTGAATGCCCCCGCTCGGTGTCGAACCAGACGATGTGGTCGTCGCTCGCTCGTCGCTCCGGAGCCGTCCGGTTCCCCGGGCGTCGGCTGGGGGCGCCGCATAGAGTGCGGTGGCGGACGCTCCGGGCGCGACGGACCCGGAGACCACGAGCGGAAGGGCACCCGTGACCACCATCCAGTCCCCCCACGATCCGGAGAAGCTGCGGGACCTGGCCGTCGCTGTGGCGGCCGAGGCCGGCGAGTTCGCGGCCAAGGGGCAGGAGGGCATCACCGTCCTGGACACCAAGTCCAGCCCCACCGACGTCGTCACCGAGATGGACCGCGCGACCGAGGACCTGATCCGGGACCGGTTGCTCGCGGCACGACCGCGCGACGCGGTCCTCGGTGAGGAGGGCGGCGGGGTCGAGGGATCCAGCGGCGTGCGATGGGTCGTCGACCCCATCGACGGCACCGTCAACTACCTGTACGGAAGCCCTGACTGGGGCGTGGCCGTCGGCGCAGAGGTCGACGGCGTGATCGTGGCCGCCGCCGTCCACATCCCCGCGCACGGGCGGATGTTCGAGGCCGTCCTGGGTGGCGGGTCCCGGCTCGACGGCCGCGTGCTCCGCGCACCCGAGGCGGTACCGCTGGACCGGGCCCTGGTCGCCACCGGTTTCGGGTACCTCCCCGAACGCCGCCTCCAGCAGGCGAAGGTGCTCACCGGGGTGATCCCGCACATCCGTGACATCCGCAGGGTCGGCTCCGCGGCGGTCGACATCACCGGCCTGGCCACCGGTCGCTACAACGCCTACTACGAGCGCGGACTCCACCTGTGGGACTGGGCCGCTCCCGGGCTGATCGCCAGCGAGGCCGGTCTGCGCGTGGGCGGACCGCAGGCGGGGCCGCCCAGCAACGACCTGGTGATCGTCGCTCGCCCCGGACTCTACGAGGACCTCGAGGCGCTCCTGGCTCCGCTCGGCGCCGACACCGACGGCTGACGCGGACACGAGGGCGCCCCGGGTGCCGGTGGCACCCGGGGCGCGGGGGAGACGGGGTCGCGGCCCCTCACGAGGAGGTGGCGCGCCCCGCCCCGACGTAGCCTGCCCCTGAGCCCCAGGAGGCGGGGGCGGCGTCCGCCGCTCCGGTCAGGAGTGGGCGTCGACGCCGTTGCGGGCCGCGATGCGGTAGAGATCCTCCAGCTCTGACGCATGGGTGTCGGCGAGGAACTCGTCCCCGGCGTCCCTCGCCGATTCGATCGACCGGTAGGTCTCATGGATACGGACCTTGATCTCCGCCATGAACTCGCCCATTGCACCTCTTCCAGGGGTAGGCACCGGGGCATGGTGGTGCCCCGGCGCAATCCGTATGCGCACGCCTGCGCGTGCGCACGAATCGAAGACGTCACGACCCTGTGACATGCGTGCCCGTCGCGGTCCGGGTGGGTTCCCGGTGTCCACGCGTGCGTCTCCTACCTGTACCGCACTGTGATCCGGGTCAAACTCCCACCCCCCGCGTGTGACGGTTCCGTGATTCCCCGGCGGGGGAGGGATCTTTTCCGTAGGATGGAAAGGTGCGCCTCAGCGGGACGCCGGGGCCCAGCCGTGCACGGGCGCGTGAACACGGGCCAAGCGTCGGTAAAGAGTGTCGCAAGACACATTTTCCGAACAGGGCTTGTGCTTACTTGTTTCTTATTCTTGATGTGTCAGATTTGAGATGTGCGGGGTTGAGCCGTCGCCGACGGTTGGGGGATTCGCCGGCGGCGGCCACCCCGTGCACAGGGGGAGCCGCAAGGCTCCCGGCCCAGCGCCCGTGCCACACGGGGGCGAGGGGAACGAGGAAACCCACGGGTTTACCGTCTCCTTACCTCCACTGTGGGAGAACGGTTGACGCGGCCGGGACCAAGAACGCCGCTGCCGGTGTGTTGGGGGATGCGCCGGCAGCGGCCCCCTTTTTGTTTCCAGACACCGATGCTCCAGAAGGACAACCTTGCGCGTACTCGTGGTCGAAGACGAACGGGTCCTGGCCGACGCCGTGGCGGTCGGGCTGCGAAGGGAGTCCATGGCGGTCGACGTCGTCTACGACGGCGACACCGCGCTGGAGTACACCTCGGTCAACGACTACGACGTCGTCGTCCTGGACCGCGACCTGCCCGGCACGCACGGGGACGACGTCGCCCGCTCCCTGGTCAACGAGAGCTACAACGGCCGCATCCTGATGCTCACCGCCTCCGACGGTGTCGAGGACAAGGTCGAGGGACTCACCCTGGGAGCCGACGACTACCTGGCCAAGCCCTTCGCCTTCGCCGAGCTCATCGCCCGCGTGCACGCCCTGGGACGGCGCTCCGCGCCCCCGCTGCCGCCGGTGCTGGAGCGGGGCGGCATCACCCTGGACCCCGCCAACCACCAGGTGCGCCGCGACGACCGCGAGGTCTCGCTCACCCCCAAGGAGTTCGCCGTCCTCCAGGTACTCATGCGCGCCCAGGGGACCGTGGTGAGCGCCGAGGGGCTGCTGGAGAAGGCCTGGGACGAGAACGCCGACCCCTTCACCAACGTCGTCAGGGTCACTGTCATGACCCTGCGCAAGAAACTCGGTGACCCACCGGTCATCCAGACCGTTCCGGGGGCGGGGTACCGGTTGTGAGACCGGGGGAGCGCCCGGAACCGGGGCAGGTCGAACCCACGCGCCCCGGGGACACCGGGACCTGGCGCAGCCTGAACTCCGTCGCCCCGAGCGGTGACGGGGCCGAACGCTCCTCCGCGCACGCGACAGTCCACGCCACGGTCCACCGCTTCACCGACAACCTCAGCCTGCGTGCCCGCCTCACGCTCATCTACGGGATGCTGTTCTTCGCCGCGGGCTCCCTGCTGGTCCTGGTCAACTACCTGGTCGTCGCGGTCCTGCTCAACGCGCTCCTCGCCGAGGAGAGCCCGGCCGAGCTGATCGAGAACAGCCACTACATCGAGCAGGTCCTCACCCACGTCACCCGGTTCTCCCTGCTCGCCCTGTTCCTCGTGGGCCTGCTCGCGGTGGCCCTGGGATACGCCGTGGCGGGCCGCGCGCTGTCGCCCCTGCAGAAGATCACCCGCATCGCCCGAAGGCTCTCCGAGCGCTCCCTGCACGAGCGCATCGCCCTGTCCGGGCCCGACGACGAGATCCGTGAGCTCGCCGACACCTTCGACGGCATGCTCGAACGCCTCGACCGGGCCTTCGACGGGCAGCGGCGCTTCGTCGCCAACGCCTCCCACGAGCTGCGTACGCCCCTGGCGATCAACCGCACCCTCCTGGAGGTGGCCCTGAGCGCTCCGGACGTCTCACCGGACCTCAAGACCGTCGGACAGACCCTCCTGGAGACCAACGCCCGCCACGAACGCCTCATCGACGGCCTGTTGTTCCTCGCCAAGAGCGACCGCGAGCTGGAGTCCAAGGCCAGGGTCGACCTGAGCGAGGTCGCCGGAACGGTCCTGAGCCAGCTCTCCGGCGACATCGACAAGTCCGGGCTCTCGCTGCGCCAGGACCTGCGCCCGGCCCCCGTGGTCGGCGACCCCGTGCTGCTGGAACGCCTCGTGGCCAACCTGGTCGAGAACGCCCTCAAGTACAACGTCGACGAAGGCGAGATCACCGTCCGGAGCGGCATGTACGAGGGGATGCCCGCCGTCCAGGTGGAGAACTCGGGCAAGGTCATCCCCGCCTACGAGATCGAGGGTCTGTTCGAACCCTTCCGGCGCGGTTCAGGCGACCGCGTGGGCTCCGGGCGCAGCGCCGGTCTGGGTCTGTCCATCGTGCGATCCGTGGTGCGCGCCCACGCTGGCGTGGTGACCGCGTGGCCGCGCGCGGGCGGCGGTCTGGTCGTCACGGTGTGCCTGCCCGTGCCTTCGGGCAACGCGACGGAGAACGCCGAACGCCGATAGAGGTGGGGGCCGAGCTGCGTACCGCCCAGCTTCGTGGTATCTATACGTGTCCGAAGACACGCCCACCCCTGTCACGAGTGTCGACCTGCGGTGGGTATGCTTCCCCGGGCGTGGACACGGAGGGAATCCCTCCTGACGTGGGCATGTCTGGGTTTTCGCCCGTACTCGGGGGAGTGCTCCAGGCTGGTCCGGCATGTGGGCGCAAGCGTGTGTTCGGGTCTACGAGACACCTGGTGTCGGGTAGTACCGCAGGGAACGACCCGTGAGGGGCCACCCAACCTTGGCCGCCTCCGGTCACGATCCCGTGAAAGTGCTGCTGACCTGTGGACTGTGACCCGGGAGGGGGCACGGTCGGACGACACCGGGAAAACTCGTCGGCCGATTCGGGCACAACGAAGGTCTCTCAAGCGTTACACCCGCGCGACGAGGCACTAAACGAGGGGGATGGAGTTAGCAGAGATGGCGACCGACTACGACAGCCCGCGCAAGACTGACGAGGACATCAACGAGGACAGCCTCCAGGAGCTGCAGGCGCGGCGCGTGGACAAGGGCACCGGCACCATCGACGTCGACCCCGACGAGGTGGCCGAGGGCATGGAGCTTCCCGGTGCCGACCTGTCCGGCGAGGAACTCGCCGTGCGCGTGCTTCCCCGCCAGGCCGACGAGTTCACCTGCTCGCGCTGCTTCCTGGTGCACCACCGCAGTCAGCTCGCTGAGCAGCGCGCCGGTCAGCTGGTCTGCAAGGAGTGCGCCTGACACTGACGGCGACGGTTCCTAGCCTGTCTCCCCACGGTATCCGAGGACGCTGAGGGGTGCGGGACCCGGATTCGTTCGACCGTCGGACGGTGGCTCGCAGCACGACGGTGGACGGCCGACCGCACGTGGGTTCGATCCCATGTGGTGGGCCGTCCACCGTCGTCGTGAGCTGCCCGGCCCGGGCGGGGCTCAGACCTCCAGGTCCCGCCCGCCGGAGCCGACCATCTGCTTGCGGGCGGCGCGGACGGCCAGCACTCTGGCCACCTCGACGCCCACTCCCGCAACGACGGCCCAGCCGAGGGCACGGCCCAGGCTGACGTCCGGGGACTCCAGGTCCGTGGGCGGTTCCTCACCGGTGGCGCGCGTCCACGCGAAGGTCAGAGCCTTGCGTGTGACGAACTCGGCCGCGAATCCCGCGACCATGCCGATGATGACCGGCGCGACCTCACCGTCCTTCTTTGCCATGTGAATCGTTCACCGTTCCCTAGTGCGTACGATGGTGCGCGCGGACGCGGTCCGCTGGGGGAATCCTTTCACGCGCACCCCCGCCGCGCAGCGTCGGCCGCCGCCGTGGCCAGCCCCCGTTCTCCCTGCCAGAGGGGGAAAACCGGGAGCGACCAGGGCGCGCGGAGGGCTAATATTGCCCGCATGACCAACCGCTCTCATTCCTTCCGCATGCCCGACAAGCCTTCGCTGGACGGTATCGAGGCGAAGTGGGTGGACGTATGGGATGAGTCCGGCGTCTATCACTTCGACCGCACCCGCAGCCGCGAGGACGTCTACTCGATCGACACCCCGCCGCCCACGGTCTCGGGTTCGCTGCACATCGGGCACGTGTTCTCCTACACGCACACCGACACCGTCGCGCGCTTCCAGCGGATGAACGGCAAGGCCGTCTTCTACCCGATGGGCTGGGACGACAACGGCCTGCCCACCGAACGCCGCGTCCAGAACTACTACGGCGTCCGCTGCGACCCCTCGGTCCCCTACGACCCGGACTTCCAGCCGCCGCACAAGCCCGACCCCAAGCGGCAGGTCCCCATCTCCCGCCGCAACTTCATCGAGCTGTGCGACATCCTCACGGTCGAGGACGAGAAGGTCTTCGAGTCCATCTGGCGCCGTCTGGGCCTGAGCGTCGACTGGCGCCACACCTACGCCACCATCGACGGGAACTCCCGTGCGGCGGCCCAGCGCGCCTTCCTGCGCAACCTGGCGCGGGGCGAGGCCTACATGTCGGAGGCACCCACCCTGTGGGACGTCACCTTCCGCACCGCCGTCGCCCAGGCCGAGCTGGAGGACCGCGAGCGTCCCAGCGCCTACCACAAGGTCGCCTTCCACAAGGCGGACGGCACTCCGGTCCACATCGAGACCACCCGCCCCGAGCTGTTGGCCGCGTGTGTCGCTCTGGTTGCCCACCCCGACGACGAGCGGTACCAGGACCTGTTCGGCACCACGGTGACCACCCCGGTCTTCGGTGTCGAGGTCCCCGTGAAGGCGCACCGCCTCGCCGACCCCGAGAAGGGGTCCGGCATCGCGATGATCTGCACCTTCGGTGACACCACCGACGTCACCTGGTGGCGCGAGCTCCAGTTGGAGACCCGCCCCATCATCGGCTGGGACGGCCGCGTCATCGCGGACCCGCCCAAGGGCGTCGAGTCCGACACCGCCCGCGAGGCCTACGCCCGGCTGGCCGGGGCCACGGTCCACACCGCCCGGGAGCGCACCGTCGAGCTGCTCAAGGAGAGCGGCGACCTCGTCGGCGACCCCAAGCCCATCTCCCACCCGGTGAAGTTCTACGAGAAGGGCGACAAGCCCCTCGAGATCGTCACCACCCGCCAGTGGTACATCCGCAACGGCGGCCGCGACGAGGACGTGCGCGCCCAGCTCATCGAGCGCGGCCGCGAGCTCACCTGGTACCCCGAGCACATGCGTCAGCGCTACGAGAACTGGGTTGAGGGCCTCAACGGCGACTGGCTGATCAGCCGTCAGCGCTTCTTCGGCGTCCCGTTCCCGGTCTGGTATCCGCTGGACGCGGACGGCAACCCGAACTACGACGCGCCGCTGCTGCCCACCGAGGACCAGCTGCCCATCGACCCCAGCTCCCAGGTGCCCGCCGGGTACACCGAGGACCAGCGGGGCCGGGCCAACGGGTTCATGGGCGACCCTGACGTCATGGACACCTGGGCGACCTCCTCGCTGTCCCCGCAGATCGCCTCTGGCTGGGAACGCGACCAGGACCTGTTCGAGCGGGTCTTCCCGATGGACTTCCGCCCCCAGGGCCAGGACATCATCCGCACCTGGCTGTTCTCCACGGTCGTCCGCGCCCACTTCGAGAACGGCAGCCTGCCCTGGAGCACCACCGGCATCTCCGGGTGGATCCTGGACCCGGACCGCAAGAAGATGTCCAAGTCCAAGGGCAACGTCGTCACCCCGGTCGCCCTGCTGGAGAAGTACAGCTCCGACGCGGTCAGGTACTGGGCGGCCAGCGGCCGTCTGGGCACCGACACCGCCCTGGACGAGGGCCAGATGAAGGTCGGCCGCCGACTCTCCATCAAGATCCTCAACGCCAGCAAGTTCGTCATGTCGGTCGCCGGTGAGAACGCCAGCAGCGACCCGGCCCAGGTCACCGAGCCCCTGGACCGGGCGATGCTGGCCGCGCTGGCGGACGTGGTCGAGGAGGCCACGGCGGCCTTCACCGCCTACGACCACACCCGGGCCCTGGAGCGCACCGAGCGCTTCTTCTGGGACTTCTGCGACGACTACCTGGAGCTTGTCAAGACCCGGGCCTACGACACCGAGGCCGCGGAGGGCGCCTCAGCCCGCGCGGCGCTGCTCATCGCCCTGGGTGCCCTGCACAAGCTGTTCGCCCCCTTCGTCCCCTTCGTCACCGACGAGGTCTGGAGCTGGTGGCAGGACGGTTCGGTGCACGCCCAGAGCTGGCCCGACGCCGCCGAGTACCGTGCCGTGGCCGCCGGTGGCGACCCGGCCGTCCTGGCCGCCACCGCCGAGGTGCTGCGCGCGGTCCGCAAGGCCAAGTCGGAGGCCAAGCTGTCGATGCGCGCCGAGGTCGAACTCGTCCGTGTCTGCGGCAAGCAGGCCGAGTCCGCCCGCGCGGCCTCCGGCGACATCGCCGCGGCGGGTCGCGCCGCCGGGATCGACTTCGAGACCACCGACGACGGTGAGCTGAGCGTCGAGGTCACCCTGGCCGAGCCCACCGAGTAGGCGACACCGGCGAAGACACACCGGGGGCGGGTCCGAACACTTTCGGACCCGCCCCCGTCGTTTCGCACGCGGGACACCAAGGCAGCGCCCCGGGAGCGATAGGCTCGGCGAATGTGAGTACCTCATCCCTGGAAGCCGGACAGTTGACCATCACCGTCCGGCGCCTGGACCCCGGCCTCCCGCTGCCCGCGTACGCCCACCCGGGTGACGCGGGCGCGGATCTGTACGCCGCCGTCGACGTCCGGCTCGACCCCGGACAGCGCGCCACGGTCCCCACCGGTCTGGCCATCGCCCTCCCCGACGGTTTCGCCGCCTTCGTGCACCCCAGGTCCGGGCTGGCCGCCCGGCACGGGGTCACGGTCGTCAACGCCCCTGGGACCGTCGACGCCGGGTACCGGGGCGAGATCAGGGTGACCCTGCTCAACACCGACACCGACACCCCGGTCACGATCGCGCGCGGCGACCGGATCGCCCAGATGGTGATCCAGCGCGTGGAGCGGGCGGAGTTCGTCGAGGCGGACACGCTGCCCGACTCGGTGCGCGGTGCGGCTGGTTTCGGTTCGACCGGGGGCCACGCCGCGCAGCGGTGAACGTCCCCTGACTCCCCGGTGTGATCCCGGGACCTACGGAAGAAGCGGAGAGGTGAAGGCGTGTTTGGACGCCGCCGCAAGAAGCGGGACGAAGAGACCGAGAGAGCCACGGAGACGGAGGCCCGGTCGCAGCGGCAGGGCGCCGCTGGCGCGGTCTCGTTCGAGAACGAGATCGAGCCGGAGCGTGCCTCCGAGCAGCCCGCCAAGGACGCCGACCAGTACCGGCTGACCGGACCGTGGGACTCCACCGAGGACGCCCCCGAGGCCGAGCGGATGGACCTGGGCAGCATGCTCCTGCCGATGGAGCAGGGCACCGAGATCCAGGTGAACGTCGCCCAGGACAAGCAGAACAAGCAGAAGATCATCGGGGTCACCCTGGTGCGCGGCAAGACCGCGCTCCAGGTGCAGCCCTTCGCCGCGCCGAAGTCGTCAGGCCTCTGGGACGAGATGCGTGAGGAACTGCGCGAGCAGGTCACCCAGCAGGGCGGCAAGGCCGAGGACCACGACGGCACCTTCGGTCCCGAGCTCCAGGCGGTCATCCCCATCAAGGGGAAGAAGACCGAGGACGGCAGGCAGCTTGGCCAGCGGGTGCGCTTCATCGGCGTGGACGGCCCGCGGTGGGTGCTGCGCGGCGTGATCCGCGGCGAGGGCGCCAGCAAGCCCGAGGTGATGTCCGAGATCGAGCAGGTCTTCGCCAACATCGTGGTGGTGCGCGGCGAGCAGCCGGTGCCGCCCAACGAGCTCCTCCAGATCACCGTGCCCAAGAAGATCCAGGAGCAGATGGCGGCCGCCGCGCAGCAGCGCGCCGCCCAGCAGGCGGCCCAGACCGGAAACGCCGGCCGTTCGCCCAACGGTTCGGCGAGCGGACCGCCCAGCGGTTCCGCGGACGGGCCGACCGCCGGTTCCTGACTCCTCGCTGATTCGGCCTGTGGACAACCGTGTCCGGGGGTGCGCCGTTCCGTAATGTGGGCCACATGGCTCAGACAACGAAGAACAGCGCTCCCCGGCCGCTTCCCGAGGACTGGGGTCGCGCCCTGGCGGTGGTGGCCCACCCGGACGACCTGGAGTTCGGTGTCTCCTCGGCGATCCACCGGTGGACCGCACAGGGCAAGGAGGTCGTCGAACTCCTCGTGACCCAGGGCGAGGCCGGAATCGACTCCCTGGACCCGGCGGCCTGCGCGCCCCTGCGGATGGCCGAGCAGCGCGCCTCGGCGGCGGCCGTCGGCGCCTCCACAGTGGAGTTCCTGGACTTTCCCGACGGCACCCTGGAGTACGGCCTGCCGTTGCGCCGGGCCCTGGCCGGGGCGATCCGCAGACACCGGCCCGACGTGATCGTCTCCATCAACTTCCGTGAGCACTTCGCCGGGGGAAGCGGGTTCAACCACGCCGACCACCGGGTCCTGGGCCCGGCCCTGCTGGACGCGGTCCGCGACGCCGACAACCGCTGGGTGTTCACCGACCAGCTGGCCGAGGGGCTGGAGCGCTGGCGGGGCGTGCGGTTCGTGGCCTTCGGCGCGGCCCCGGACCCCACCCACTACGTCGAACTGGGTGAGGACGACCTCGCCGCCGGTGTGGCCTCACTGGACGCGCACGAGGTGTACCTGGCCAACCTGGACGGGTTCGACCAACGGACCTTCCTGCGGGAGGGCGCGGTGCGTTCGGGGGAGTGGGCCGGGGTGCCCCTGGCCACCTCCTTCGAGGTCTTCGAGACCTGACCCACCGTCTCTCGCGCGGTGGGGTTCCGGCCGGGGACCACCCGACGCGAGATGGCGCGAACAGGGCGATACGGTGCGAAAGGACGTGGAGTCGCCCGGGCCGAGGGCGCTTACGGAGTCGGTGGGTCGCGTGTTCGGTTCGTCGTGCCCGCGTGTGCCCGACCATGGTTCGCACACCGCCGGGGGCTCCGTGCAGCTCCGAGGCGCAGGCGCCCGGAACCGAGAAGAGGCGGACATGGACAGTGACGGCGCGGGCGGGGAACGGGCGCGGGGACGCCGGGGCGTACGTGCCCTGTTGTGGACCCTGGCGGCGCTCACCGCCCTGGTACTGGTGGCGGCCACGGCCTTCGTGGTCTGGGCGCTCGACCCGTACCGGGCCGAGCCCGAGCCGCTGGCGCGGGCCGAACAGGATCCGGCCGTCGTCGTGGAGCGGCTCTCCGACGGTGTGCTGATCACCCCAGCGGAGAATCCCTCCGGGACGGGGGTCGTCTTCTATCCCGGGGCCCGGGTGGAGGCCGACGCCTACGTGGCCTCCTGGGCGCCGGTGGTGGCCCGGACCGGCGCCACGGTGGTCGTGCCGGACCTGCGCCTCAACCTGGCCCTGGTGGACTCCGCGCGGGGTGAGAGCGCGGTGGACGCCGCGCCCGGGATCACCGAGTGGTACCTGGGCGGGCACTCCATGGGCGGAGCCTTCGCGGCACAGCACCTGGGCTCCGGGAACGGCGACGTCGCGTGGGCGGGCCTGATCCTGTGGGCCTCCTACGCCACCGAGAGCGCGGACCTCGCCGACCGCGACGACCTCGCGGTGCTGTCGGTGGCCGGGGGACGGGACGGAGTCCTGAACCCGGCGGAGGTCACCGAACGAAGAGCGAACCTGCCCGCCGACGCCGTCACTGAGGTGGTCGAGGGCATGAACCACGCCCAGTTCGGCGCCTACGGCGAGCAGTCCGGAGACGCCGAACCGGAGCTGACCGACGACCAGGCGCACGAGGCCCTGGCCGACGTCACCGCCGACTTCCTGCCGGGGTCCTGAGACCGGTGGCGATCACGCGGCCGGACCCGGGTCCACGGGGTCGGTGACCCGGCCGGTGAACAGGATCGCGCCCCGGCGGCGCAGCACGAAGAGGAAGGGCTGGTCCACGAGGAACTCCTTGGGGGGCGGCGGGACCGCGGCCGACATCAGCATGACGGCGGCGGTGGCGGCGGCCCCCTCGGCGCCCTTCTCGTCCACGCGCAGCACCGCTTGGTGCACGATGGCGTCGACCTTCAGGGGCTCGTCGCTGATCCCGCCGAAGTCGGCCGCGTCGGTCGCCAGGGTCCGCACGCGCGCTGGCGTGGCGGCGAGCGGGTCGAGCAGCGCGGTGTCGGTCTGGACGGTGAAGCGCGGCAGGGCCAGGGTCACCTGCTCCTTCCTGCGCGCCTGGTACAGACCGCGCAGGACACGCGGCGTGAGCGGCGGGAGCGGCGCGCGTGCGGACCCGGGGGAGTCGGGGACGATCACGTCCAGGGCCAGACCGTGCTCGCCCTCCAGGGTGACCATGCGCAACCCCGCGTGTTCCGCGTGGGTCAGGGAACCCGTACGGCGCATGGCGGGGACCCGGTGGGTGCGGTCCGGAGCGTGGAAGTCGAGGTCACGGGTCAGGGAGGGGTCGAAGGGCTGCGCCCAGACCAGCTTCACCCACAGGGCGTTGACCAGGAGCATGCGGACGTCGGGATGGACGGTGCCGGGTGCGAGCAGCTCGGGGATCAGCCCCCGGGTGACGTCCGAGACCCGGCCGTTGACCCGCGTGCGCACCCCCTCGGAGTCACCGCGGAAGTCGACCCGGTCCACCTCGGCGTCGGGCTGGGCCGCGACCCGCTCCTCGAACCGCGCGCGCAGGGGGAGGTCGGCGGGGACGTACAGGCCGTTGAGGGTGGCCAGGTCCAGGCCGTCGGCGGCCTCGACGGCGGCGTCGAGGACCTCCAGGTGCCCCCGGGGATCGCCGCTGGCCGGGGCCACGAGGTCCACCAGCTCCTTGAGTGTGTCACCGCCCGCGCCGGAGGCCAACAGTCCGAGGACGGCGCCGACGGAGTACGGGGACCACACGTGCGAGGCCCCCTCCTCGACCAGCTCGGGGTCCAGGGTGAGGGCGAAGCGGAGGTGCTCCTCGTCGGGTGCTTCCTGCCTGGTGGTCATCGGGGTGACTCCTCACGAGAGCGGGTGGGCCGCCAGCGTACGGAAGGACGCCGCCCCGAGGCCAGCGGCCGTGGTGAGAAGCGGCACGCCGCAACACCTGACAAAGGAGGGCAAGCCCGTACCAGGGTGGTCTCCGGTTGACGAGAACGCCACTCCCCGGCTGTGACAGGTCGCATAGGGTGGTGCATCATGGCTGGCGGCCGTACAGGCCGTACGGCGACACCGGAGCGGGAGCGGGATGACTGAGCAGCAGCGGGCCTCCGACGAGGCGGCCCAGGCCGAGGAGCGGGCGCAGAAGCCCGCCGTCACCGAGGGCACGGTCGAGGCGCTGGTGCGGACCAAGCTCGCCGAGGCCCTGGGCGGCAAGCGCGGCATGGTCGAGACGGCCGTCCCCACACTGACCTTCACGATCTCGTACGTCGTGGGCGAGGACCTGCGGCTGGCGATCATCCTCGGTGTGGGGGCGGCCCTGCTTCTGGGCGTGCTCCGTCTCGTGCAGCGGTCCTCGTTGCAGTACGTGTTCACCAGCCTCTTCGGCATCGGCCTGGCGGCCGTCTTCGCGATGCGCAGCGGCAACGCCGAGGACGCCTTCCTGCCCGGGATCATCTACAACGCGGTCTACGCCGTGGTGCTGAGCCTCTCGGTCCTGGTGCGCTGGCCCGTGGTCGGCCTCATGATCGGCCCGTTCATCGGCAACAAGGAGGACTTCACCTCCTGGCGGAGCAACCCTGCGGTGGTGAAGCTCGCCTCCCGGCTGACCTGGCTGTTGGTCCTGCCCTGCGTCATCCGCGTGCTGGTGCAGTACCCGCTCTGGCTCGCCGAGACCAACGACTGGGCCAACACCTTCGCCCTGCTGGGGCTGTCCAAGGTGGCCATGGGCTGGCCGCTCCAGGTGGCGGCCTTCGCGGGCATGGTGTGGGTGCTGGCGCGCGGACGCACCCCCCTGGAGCGCACCGAGGCCGACGGCACCGCCGAGGGCCGCTGAACAAGGGGAAGCGGGCGGGAGCGCCAGCCGAAGCCGGGGTTCAGGCCCCGGGCGCGGACTCCTCGGAGTCCTCGACCCGATCCAACAGCTCCTCCAGGGGGCCCAGCGCCTCCGGCTCGGCAAGGAACACCACGGTGTTGCCCACGGACAGCGTTCGCTCAGGGTCGGGCGGGCGCACTCCGCCCGGACCGAGTACCGCGACCAGGGCCACACCCTCCGGCAGTTCGGCGGTGAGGTCGCTCTCGGGCCGGTCCGCGAACGGACTGGCCGCGTGCAGCACCGACTCCGCGATCTCGGCGCCCGGCAGCGGGGGAAGGGTCCCCTCCTCCGGCTGGTCCTCCTCCTCGGACACGCCCTCGACCAGGTCGGCGATCAGACGCGGAGGGGAGACCGCCAGGTCCACCCCCCAGGAGTCGTCGAACAGCCACTCGTTGGCCGGGTCGTTGATCCGGGCGATGACCTGGTCGACCGCGAACTCGGTCTTGGCCAACAGGGAGACGACGAGGTTCACCTTGTCGTCGCTGCTGGCCGCGATGACCACGTCGAAGTCACCCAGCCGGGCGTCCTCCAGCGTGGCCAGTTCACAGGCGTCGGCGAGCAGCCACTCGACCTGGGGAAGGTCGTCCACCCCGATCGCCCGGGTGTCCCGGTCGATCAGCAGGACGTCGTGGCCGTTGCCCGCCAGCTCCGTGGCGATGGAGCGGCCCACGCTCCCGGCTCCCGCGATGGCGATCCGCATCTCACCCACGCCCCGTCTCGTCCTCGTGCCGCCCGCCCAGCCGCTGGGTCAGGTCGGCCATGTCCCGGCTGTGCCCCACCACGTGCAGCACGTCGCCCTCCGCGATGGTCTCCTCGGACCGGGCCAGCGCGATGCGCCCCTGCCGGACCAGGTAGACCACGCGCAGACGGAAGTCGTCCTCCAGTTCGGCGAGGGACCGGCCCGCCCAGCGCTCCGGTGGAGTGAGTTCGTTCATGGTGAGGCTGCCCGAGGCGTCCTGCCACTCGGGCGCGGCACCGAGCAGGTCGTCCCCGGGCACCACACGGCGCAGGATGGCGTCGGCCGTCCAGCGCACGGTCGCGACGGTGGGGATGCCCAGGCGCTGGTACACCTCCGCGCGGCGGGGGTCGTAGATCCGGGCCACCACGTTGCGGACCCCGAACGCCTCGCGGGCGACCCGGGCGGCGATGATGTTGGAGTTGTCGCCGTTGCTGACCGCCGCGAAGGCCGCCGCGCGGTCGATACCCGCGTTGAGCAGGACCTCCCGGTCATGGCCGGCGCCGCGCACCGCGTGCTTGGCCACGGCCGTGCGGAGGCGGCGAAACGCCTCGGGGTCCTGGTCGATCACCGCCACGGAGTGGCCCAGATCCACCAGGGTGTGTGCCAGCGTGGAACCCACGCGGCCACACCCCATGATCACGATGTGCACCTCGTCCGCACTCCCGTCGGATAGCCGTCCACCCCCAGGGGCACGGACAGACCCACGCGCCCCCGACGGCTCCACCTTGGCACACAACGGCCCGATCCGGGTGACCACCCCGGCCCCACCGTGTCCGTACCAGCGCGTGTGGTGTCCCGAGGCCGGTAGATTGGGGTCGGTTGGTGGCTGTGCGCGCAGGGTCACCCGTAACACGACCCGACCAGCGAAGGACACCGCCATGACCAGTGTGGGCAACGAGATCGAACTGACAGTGGACGACGTCGCCCACGGTGGATGGTGTGTGGGCCGCCTGGACGACCAGGTCGTCTTCGTCCGCCACGCCCTGCCGGGCGAGCGCGTCCGGGTGCGCGTCACCGAGAAGACCACCCGTTTCCTGCGCGGAGAGGCCGTCGAGGTCCTCACTGCCTCCCCGGACCGGGTCGAGGCCCCGTGCGTGTTCTCCGGCCCCGGCATGTGCGGCGGCTGTGACTGGCAGCACGCCACCCTGGAGTCCCAGCGCAGGATGAAGGGCAAGGTCGTCTCCGACCAGCTGAGCCGGATCGCCGGAATCGACCTCGACGTGGCCGTCGAGGAGCTGCCCGGGACACCCGACGGTCTGGGCTGGCGCACCCGCGTGCGGTTCTCCGTGGACGAGGACGGCCACGCCGGCCTGCGGCGCCACCGTTCCCACGACATCGAGCCGGTCGACCAGTGCCTGATCGCCCACCCGGGAGTCAGCGAGCTCGGCGTCACCGAGGTCAAGTGGGAGGGCGTCAAGGACGTCGAGGCGGTCGCCTCCGCCACCCGCGCGGACCGCGCGATCGTGGTCACCCCCACCACCGCCAAGCTCGGCACGCTGCCCGAACTCAAGGCCTCCAGCGCCGTGCTGCGCCGCTTCAAGGGTGGTCGCGTGCAGTCGGTGCGCGGCCGTAAGGGCGTTCGCGAGGACGTGGCCGGACGTGAGTACCGGGTGGGCGCGGGCGGTTTCTGGCAGGTCCACCCCGCCGCCGCGGAGACCCTGAGCGCCGCCGTGCTGGACGGGCTGCAGCCCCGCGAGGGCGAGACCGCCCTGGACCTGTACTGCGGCGCGGGGCTGTTCACCGGCGCGCTCGCCGACGCCGTCGGCGCCGAGGGGCGTGTGATGGGCGTGGAGAACGGCGAGCACGCCGTGCGCGACGCCCAGTACAACCTCAAGGACCTGCCGCAGGTACGGATCGAGCGGGCCGACGTGGCCAAGCAGATGCGTGAGTGGGCCGACGTGCGCGCCGACGTCGTGGCGCTGGACCCGCCGCGCGCGGGCGCCGGTGTCGAGGTGGTGCGCAAGGTGGCGGGCATGAAGCCCCGCCGGATCGCCTACGTGTCCTGCGACCCGGCGACCCTGGCCCGCGACCTCGCCGAGTTCGACCGCTCCGGTTACCGTCTGGTGGGGTTGCGCGCCTTCGACGCCTTCCCGATGACGCACCATGTCGAGTGCCTGGCCGTCCTGGAGCCGGTGAAGCTGGCCCGTCGCCACCGCGAGGCCGAGCAGGACTAGAACCGCCGGGGGCCCGGGACCGCACTGGTCCCGGGCCCCTTCGCGTCCCAGGGCCGCCCGCGCGCCGGACGGGGCGCGCGGGCGGTGGTGTCACAGGTCGGAGCACTGCCCCGCGACGGAGCCCGTGACGTCGTTGGCCGCGCCGAAGTCGGCGACGGCCCGGTCGTTGCCGGAGCAGGCGAGGGAGCCGCGCACTGTGTTACCGGCCAGGATCGGCCCGTACCCCGGTGCGTCGCCGCTCCAGGTGTCGGCGGGCACCTGGGTGTTGTTGTGCAGCGCCAGCGCTCCCGAGAAGCTGGAACCCAGGAGCGTCACCTCGGAGGTGGTGCCGGTGATCGACACCGCGCCGCTCACCTGGGTGCCGGACAGCCGCACGGTGTGCGCGCCGGAGGCGGAGAGCCCGCCCCTCAGGGAGCCGCCCTCGACCACGAGGGAGGCGTTCCCGGTCACGGTGACCGTTCCGCGTACGTCGGCGCCGTCGAGGCAGACCACGCCCTCGTCGACCCGCAGGCCGCCGTTGACCGCGCCGTTCACGGTCTCGGTGCACTCCGGTTCGGCGCCGGGGACGACCGTCGCGGTGAAGGCCTCAGGGGACCCGATGTTGCCCGCCGCGTCGATCGCCCGGTGCTCCACGGTGTGGGTGCCCCAGCCCGGCTCGTGGGAGTCGACCTCGAAGACCGCCATGGAGAGACCACCGCTGCCGAGACTTCCGTAGACGAGGTCGTCGACGTTGGTCCCGTCAGGTGTGAACCGGAACGGAGCCTCGGAGTCCTCGGGCCAGCCGTAGTAGTGGTGCCAGCCGTCGCCGTCGACCCGGAACTCACCGACCACGTGGCCGTCGCCGTCGTCCTCGGGGGACAGGCGCATGGAGAACTCGTTGAGGTACAGGTGGTGCTCGCCGCCGGAGACCGTGGCGGCGGCCTCGGAGAGCTCGCGCGGCGCGCTCGGGTCGGTGGCGTCCACGGTCCAGGTGAGGGTCTGGGACCCGGATCCCTGGGGGTCGGTCACGGTCGCTGACAGCGCGTGGTCACCGGTCGGGAGGTCGAACTCGCCGAGGTCGAGGGTGCGGCCGTCCGCCGAGGTGGACACGGCGGCCCCGTCCAGTTCCCAGGCGACCTCCATGATCCGGTTGGTGGGGCGGGTGGTCTCCGCGTAGACGACCTCGGTCGCGCTGACGGCGCGCTCGGTGTCGCGGTGGCGGGTGAACCCGGCCTCGGACTCGACGGGCTCCAGGGACTCGCCCACGGTCCACGTGAGGGTCCGGGTCATCGCCGCGGACGCGCGGATGTCGGGGTCGCGGACGAACTCGGTGGGATCCTGGACCCGGACGCTGATCTCCGCCCCGGCCTCCAGGTCGAGCCCGGCCAGCTCCAGGCCGCGCGCACCGGCGGCCTCGGTCAGTTCCTCGCCGTCCACCGTCCAGGTGTAGTCCAGCTCGTGGTGGACGGGGTGCGGGCCCTCGACCCACACGGCGTCCTCGGCGCCGACCTCGCCCTCGGGGGTGGACGAGACCGGCAGGGTCGCCCGGTCCCGCAGACCCGAGATCCGGTGGGTCATCACCTCACGCCCGACCTGGTCGAAGTAGTAGCCCAGGGTCTTGAGCATGGAGTGGTTGCTGGGGCGCCACACGCCCTCGGAGTGGTAGAGGCCGCCCTCGTGGCCGTCCGGGTCGGCGGCGCCGATGGTGCCGCCGGACTCGCTCTCCTCACCGAGCCAGCGCCACCACTTGGCCTCCTCGTCGAGCATCCGCTCTGAGGTCATCAGGGTGTGGTGGGCCGAGGTGGGTTCGGCGCCGGTGTAGCGGCCCAGGCTGGTGTCCCGGAAGTAGTACGGGTACTCGTCCTGGAGCGCACCCAGCGAGTGCGCCAGTTCATGGGGGCTGATCAGTGCGGAGAGCGCGTTGCCCGACGAGGCGGTGGCCAGGCGTCCGCCCGCGCCGCCGTAGGTCTCGCTGTTGGCCAGGGCCAGGATCTGCCGGTTGTTCGCGGACACACCGGGGACCATGTCGGCGGCTGCGTTGGCGGCCGACGAGTCCACAGTGAGCAGGCGCTCCAGGGCGGACTCGTCGCAGCCGTTGAAGAACCCCATGCCGAGCGCCGTGTCGCGCCGCTCCCACCCGTGGGCGGGGTCGCAGTCCACACCGGACTCCGCCGAGGGGGTCTCCACGAGGTAGACGTTGAAGTAGTTCCGGTAGGAGCGGAAGGGCTCGATGCTCCACTGCACGTTGAGGTGCTGGTCCACCTGCTCGCGGAAGAGGGGCAGCTCATCCTCGGTGTAGCCGTCGCCGAGCAGGACCAGGTTGAACCGTTCGGAGGGATCACCGGTGACCTGGAGGGGCACCACGGAGGCTCCGTCCAGGGGAGCGGCCTCGGCGGGGGCTTCCGTGCCGTCGAGCACGGCGGCCGTGGCCAGCAGGGACAGGGCGGCCAGGGCCGCCGCGGATCTGCGCAAGGGGTTTCCTTCGATCAGGGGATGTGGGGGGATGTTGCCGGGAAGCGTACTGACGTTCGTACGCCGTCTACCAGGGGAAGGGCCATAGGCACTTCGATAACCCCCCGCCGTACGGTGGGATCGGGAACCACCAGTGAAGGAGCGCCCTCATGGCACAGAACGGCAGAGTTCCGGGGGAGGACCACCCCATCACCGTCGAACCCACCACCGAGGCGGTGCGGGTGAGCGTCGGGGACCGGTTGATCGCGCGGAGCACCACCGCGCTGACTCTGCGCGAGGCGGGCTACCCGCCGGTGCGGTACGTTCCGCTCGCCGATGTCGACCCCGGTGTCCTGCGCCGGAGCTCGACCACCACCTACTGTCCCTACAAGGGCACCGCCGCCTACTACGACCTGGTCCTTGGCGACGAGGAACTCACCGACGCGGTGTGGGCCTACGAGCAGCCCTACGACGCCGTTTCCGACATCGCCGACCACGTCGCCTTCTACCCCGGGCCCGTCGAGGTCACCGTGGGGACCTGACCCGGACCGATGCGCCGAAACCGCCCTCACACGGGCAGGTTCGGCTGACCGGAGGCGGGTGGCGCTCCGCCCTTGCGGAGCGCCACCCGGGGTTCAGGAGCGCTGGCGCCGAGGTGCCTTCAGGACGGCCAGGCCCAGGGCGAGGACGACCAGCCCGGACCAGGAGACCAGGGGGAGGCGTTCACCCACCAAGGCCACGCCCAGCACCGCGGCCACGGCAGGTTCGGCCAGGCTCAGTGTGGTCGCGGTGGAGGCCGAGGTGCGCCGCAGCCCGTGGCCGAACAGCCAGTAGGCGAGGAACACCGTGAACAGGGCCAGGTGCAGGGCGACCAGCGCGCCGCTGACGGTGGCCAGCCACGCGGTTCCCGTGGCCAGCACCACGGGCAGCACGAGGACACCGCCCCCGGCGAACATCGTTCCCATGACCGCGCCCGAGGTGTGCCCGCGCCGGATCAGCTTCTCGGCGATGATCGCGTACAGCGCGTACGAGAACCCGGCGACCAGTGCGAGGAACACGCCCAGCGCGTTGGTGGAGCTGGCGGCGCCGGTGAGCTCGGGGCCCAGGACCAGCACCGCGCAGCCGAGCACGGCCGCGACGGTGGCCGTCACCCAGCGCGCGGTGGGCCTGACCCGGTCCACGCACCAGGCCAGCAGCCCGGAGAAGACCGGGGCGCTGCCCAGGGTGATCACGGTGCCGACGGCCACTCCGGCGTTGGCGACGGCGGGGTAGAAGGACAGCGGGTATCCCGCGACGGCGACGGCCCCGAGCAGGAGCACCCACCTGGTCCGGGCGTCGGAGCCGGTGACCAGGGCCGTGGAACCCCGGCCGGCCAGGAAGAGCAGGAGGCCGCCGAGGACCAGCCCGGCGGAGCCGATCGCGGCCGGGTGCGCGCCGTCGGGCGCGAAGGAGCTGGCGGTTCCGGTGGTGCCCCACAGGACGGCGGCGCCGAGGATGGGCAGCGCGCCACCGGTGAGCCGGTGCTGTGGCGTGGTGGTGGGGGAGGAGTGTTCTGGCACGTTCGTACTTTCCGTCTGGACGCCTGGGATGGATGCGTTGACGGGCGCACGACGGACCGGCCGCTCACCGGGACGGTGGGGCCTCGGGGTCCGGGGAGGTCAGCGGGTGCGCCCGGTCAGGCGCACAGCGGCGGAAGGACCTTGTGCCAGTAGTAGTTCACACCCCCACGCTAACGTGAACCGGACCAACCGGACACCTCGGGGTTCTCTTGACCGAGGTGGAGACCGGTCGCGGGGGCGCACACGCGTGGTGCGTGAGTACGAGTCCGCGGGCGGGGTCAGCGGCAGACGGGGTGACGCCAGTCGGAGTCGTACGGGAAGGGGTTGACACTCCACTGGGCGAACTCCCAGGCCGGGGCGGGGATCGTCCCGTCAGCGGTCAGGGGCAGCTCCAGGAGCTCCGCCAGCTCCTCGGTGGTGGTGTCCGCTGACAGCAGCGACTCCCAGTGCTCCTCCAGCACGTCCGAGACGGTGCTCGGCGGCAGGTCGAGCAGGGCGTGCGTCATCCGCAGGTCGAGTTCGGAGGGGTCGTAGTAGGAGAGGAACTCCTCCGCCGCCTCGGTGCCCTCCGGTTCGGAGAACCGCTCGTCCGCCGACACCAGCCAGGCCCCCAGCACGATCCTGGCCTGTCCCTGGCCCGAGCACGAGTGGTCCCAGTGCCTGGGGAGGCCGAGCACGTTCATGGTGACCTCGATGGCCAGGGCGTCGCGGTAGTAAGGAACCTCGGGGTCCCATTCGTCGAACACGATGACCGTCCCCGGCGGCGGGAACGGCTGGGTGGAGCGCGGGAAGACCAGCCCACCGGTCTGGAACTCGCGGACGTCCCGGCGCAGGTGCTGGGTGCCCTGCCACACCACTGGCAGACGGTCCCGGGCGTGATCGGGTATCCGCGCCACCGTGGGAGAGAGCGCGGCGTGCCAGTAGTCGATCCAGGACTCGTAGCCGGGGAGGGGACAGTAGGTCACGCCCTCCCGGACCCGGCACGGGTCGGCCTCGGCGCCGTACAGGTCCTGGTCGGTGAAGGGCGTCTCGTAGGAGTAGGTCCGCTGCGCGTACACGTTGACGAAGGCCACTCCAACGAGCAGCAGCGCCGCCGCCCCCAGCGTGACCGGCCGCAGGACCCACGAGCCCTCCCGCCGCGCGAGCGCGAACACCAGCAGGAAGGCTGCCATGAACGAGATGTGGACCAGGGACAGCACACCGAGTGCTGTCACGGCGGGTTCGTCGATGGGAAGGGGGTCCAGCACCCACCGGGCCACGCCGTTCAGCCGCCGCAGGATCTCGTCGGCCCTGGTCCCCATGGACGTCACCGTGTACAGCAGGTACGCGGGGACGAGCAGGAGCAACACCACCAGCGGGGTGTACGAACGGGTCCAGACGGCACTGGCCACCGCACCCAGTGGCCCGCACCAGGCCAGCACGAACAGGGCCAGGACCGCGGGCGGGCTGGCCGTCCCGGCGGTCGGCTGCGAGTTGACCACCAGGTAGGAGAGGACCAGTACACCCACGCACACCGACGTGACCAGCACGGACGCCAGTGAGAGGGACAACAGGCGGGCGCGCGCCGACAACGGCAGCGCGAACCCCTCCGAATGGCGCACCTCCCGGATCGCGGGGAAGGTCGTGACAGCGAACATCACCGCGGCCAGTCCCAGCGCCTGGAGCCTGACCTGGTCGATCAGGTCGGACCAGGTCGGCATCGGAGGCTGGTACGCCGAGTACACGAGCCCGACCAGGGTCACGGGCACCACGACCAGGAACACCGGGCTCACCAACAGGTGGCGCAGGTTGAACCGGGTCAGCGCCCAGAAGGTCGGGACGGCGCTCACCGGGTGCTGCTCCGTGCACCTGTGAGCAGGAGGTAGGCGTCCTCCAGCGACGGCTCCACCGGGACGCGCGCGGCGGAGTCAGGGTTCTCGACGCCCTCGGGCACGAGTACGCGGTAGCGGCCGTCCGCCAGCCGCCAGGAGGTCACGCCCTCCTCGGGGCGCGAACCCTGCTCCCACACCCGACCGCGGGCCCGGGCCACCAGCTCGCCGGGCGTGCCGTCGAAGATCACCCGGCCCTGGTCCAGGCACAGCACCCGGCGGCACAACGCGGACACGTCCTCGATCTGGTGCGTGGACAGCACCACCGTGCTGCGCACCGCGAGTTCGGAGACGAGGTCGCGGAACCGGATGCGCTGTTCGGGGTCCAGGCCGATGGTGGGCTCGTCGAGCAGCAGGAGCTCGGGATCGCCGAGCAGCGCCGAGGCCAGCCCCAGGCGCTGGCGCATCCCGCCGGACAGACGTCGCACCCGGCTGTGCCTGCGCTCGTACAGATCCACCCTGCGCATGGCGCGGCGGACCTCGTCGTGGCGTTCCCGGCGCCCGCCCAGCTCCTTGAGCACCGCCACGTAGTCCAGCAGACCGAACACGGTGAAGTGCGGGTAGAACGAGGGGAACTGCGGAAGGTAGCCCATCCGGCGGCGGATCTCGGTGCGGTCGGCGGACCGTTCCGGGTCGCGTCCCAGCACCCGCATCCGGCCGCCGGTGGCCTCCAGGTCGGTGGCCAGGCAGCGCATCAGCGTGGTCTTGCCCGCGCCGTTGCGGCCGAGCAGGCCCGTCACCCCAGGCCCCAGTTCCAGGTCGATCCCGTCCAGGGCCCGGCGCGTGCCGTAGCTGCGGATCAGCCCGCTCACGCTGACCCGGTTCGCGGTCGAGACCGCCTCGCTCCTGGCGCCGGTGTTCACGCGGCCCTCACCCGGAGCAGGACGACCCCGGCCAACAGGGCGAGCGCCGTCGCCCAGCTGGCCTGCGCGGTCGGTGTGAAGAGCAGCAGCGGGTCGAGGCCGTCGGTCGCCCCGAGCAGGACCAGGGCGAGCAGCCACGCGGCGCCGACGACCCCTCCGGCCAGGCTCAGCGCCATCCACCGGCCCAGCGCCAGGCACCCGGCCACCATGGCCAGGGCGGGCAGCAACCAGAAGACCGCCTCCGACAGTGTGGAGACCGAGGGCATCAGGAACGCCGCCGCGGTGCACAGCACCAGGGCGGGGACCAGGACCGCCGCTGTTCGCAGGAACAGGAGCCGGTACCCGGCCAGGGGGGTGACGGACGTGAGGCTGTGTGCGGGGTCGACCCCCCGCCCGTAGGCGAGGGCCACCCCGATCAGTGGCACGACCGGCGCGGTGATGGAGAACAGCAGGGAGCCGCGCGGCACCTCGTGCGCGAAGGCCAGCGCCATGGCCAGCACGAGCACGGTGGCGCCCAGCCAGGCACGGTAGAGCTGCGGGGTGGCGGCCAGGAGCTTGGCGGTGCTCTCGCGCAGGCCGATCGCGGAGAGCAGGCGTTCGGCCGCGCCGCGCCGGGGCTGGTCCACGATGTCGCGCAGGTCGGCCCAGCTGCGGTCCAGCCAGTCCTCGTCGGCGGGCAGCAGGGAACGGCAGTGGGCGCAGTGCGTCAGGTGGGCCTCGGCGGACATGGCGGTGACGTCGTCGGCGGTGTGGGCCGCGTACCGGTGGAGTTGGTCGCGGGTCAGGTGCCAGCTCATGTGGTCAGTGCCTCCCGTAGCCGCGCCTTGGCGCGCATGACCCGTGTCTTCACGGTTCCCTCGGGTATCTGGAGGATCTCCGCCGCCTCGCGCACTGTCAGGCCGTCGAGCACGGTGGCCTGGATCGCCGAGCGCAGTTCGGGGGAGAGCTCGTGCAGGGCCGCGCCCAGGGGTCCGTGCTCGATGTTGAGCAGCACGGTGTCCTCGGCGGACGCGTCGCCGATCGTCTCGTACGGTTCGGGTTCGCTCTCGGCGATCCAACGGTTGGCGCGTTTGCGCAGCTGGGAGATGAGCTGGCGGATCGCTATGGTCCACAGCCAGGCCCCGGCGTCGCTGTCCCCAGGGCGGGGGCTGAAGGAACCGGCGTTGCGCCACACAGCCAGGAAGGTCTCCTGGAGGGCGGCGTCGAGTTGGTCGTTGTCGGAGCAGCGGTAGCGCAGCCGGGCCCGCAGCCAGGGAGCGTGTCTTCGGTGCAGGATCTCCAGGGCTTCGGTCTCCCCAGCTGCGACGGCGGACAACAGCACGGGATCGGCGCTGTCGGGTCCGTAGGCGGGTGCGCGTCGTCGTGCGCGGCGGAGAAGCTTCACGTGGAGGGCTATCGCGGGTCGGGGACGGAACGGTTCGGGCGGGGGCGGCCGGGTTCTGTCGGCGCTGACCTCGGCTTTTCCACAGTACCCGCGCGGCGGTTTCCGAACGGTCGGTGCGGTGGGAGAAAATGGGGCGTATGCGCCTCAGGATCTTCCTTGAACCCCAGCAGGGGGCCACCTACGAGGACCAACTCGCCGTCGCCCGAGCCGTTGAGGACCTCGGCTTCGACGGGCTGTTTCGGTCCGATCACTATCTGTCCATGGGGGACCACGTCAGCGGGCTCCCCGGCCCGACCGACGCGTGGATCACCCTGGCCGGTCTGGCCAGGGAGACCTCCCGGATCCGCCTGGGCACCCTGATGACGGCCGCGACCTTCCGCCACCCCGGCCCGTTGGCCATCTCCGTCGCGCAGGTCGACCGCATGAGCGGAGGCCGGGTCGAGTTCGGCTTCGGCGCGGGGTGGTTCGAGGAGGAGCACGCGGTCTACGGGATCCCCTTCCCCGACTCCGCGCGGGAGCGCTTCGACCGCTACGAGGAACAGCTCGACATCATCACGGGGTTGTGGTCCACCCCGGTGGGGGACACCTTCCGGTACGAGGGCAGGCACTTCCGGCTGGCGCAGGGCCCGGCCCTGCCCAAGCCGCAGCAGGGTCCGCACCCGCCGGTGCTGATCGGCGGAACGGGCCCCAAGCGCACGCCGAGGCTGGCGGCCAAGTTCGCCGACGAGTACAACGTTCCGTTCTGCTCGCTGGAGGACACCGAGGCGGCCTTCGGGCGTACCGCGGACGCCGTGCGGGCGTCCGGGCGTACGGTGCCGATGGTGTACTCGGCGGCGCAGGTGCTGTGCGCGGGTCGTGACGAGGCGGAGGTGTCCAAGAGGGCCGCGCGGATCGGACGCGACGTGTCGGAACTGCGCCAGAACGGTCTGGCCGGGACTCCCGACGAGATCGTGGAGCGGATCGGCCGGTTCGCGGCCGCCGGTGCGGAGAGAATGTACCTGCAGGTCCTGGACCTGTCCGACCTCGACCACCTGGAGCTGGTCGCCTCGGCGGTGGCACCGCAGCTGGACTGAAGGGGACCGGGCACGGGGGGTGTCCGAGGGGGATGCGCCCCGCCCAATAACTTGATATCGAGATACAAGTTGGATACCTTGACATCAAGATAACAGCGGGGTTCCCCCCACCCGCTCCCGGCCCGGGCCTGTGAGGTCGACCGCTTTTCGGCAGCGCGTCCCGGGCCCGTGAGTGTCCGCGGCCAGTTGGCCGCGACCGGTGACGATGTGGCGTCGTCGCAGGTCAAAGCGGCCCTGATGGATTACGGAGGCGGTGGGGGTGCTCACCCGCGACCCCCGTGCCCCGGTGATCCGGTTAGGGCGGCCTCAGTAGGTCCCGCATCCACCCCATGGGGCAGGATGCTGGGGACAAAGTGGCGAGATCAGGAGGCAGACACCGTGTCCGCGAACAGCTTCGGCGCCCGTGACACGTTGCGCGTTGGCGACGAGTCGTATGAGATCTTCCGGTTGGACGCCGTCAAGGGCTACAACCGACTTCCCTACAGCCTGAAGGTGCTGCTGGAGAACCTCCTCCGCACCGAGGACGGCGCGAACGTCACCGCCGAGCACATCACGGCCCTCGGCAACTGGGACGCCAAGGCCCAGCCCAGCCAGGAGATCCAGTTCACCCCCGCGCGGGTGATCATGCAGGACTTCACCGGCGTCCCGTGCGTCGTCGACCTCGCCACCATGCGCGAGGCCGTCCGCGACATGGGCGGCGACCCGGACAAGATCAACCCGCTCGCCCCCGCCGAGCTGGTGATCGACCACTCCGTCGTCGTCGACCTCTTCGGTCGCCCCGACGCCTTCGAGCGCAACGTCGAGATCGAGTACGAGCGCAACTACGAGCGCTACAAGTTCCTGCGCTGGGGCCAGACCGCCTTCGACGAGTTCAAGGTCGTCCCGCCCGGCACCGGCATCGTGCACCAGGCCAACATCGAGCACCTCGCGCGCGTCACCATGGACCGCAAGGGCCAGGCCTACCCCGACACCTGCGTCGGCACCGACTCGCACACCACCATGCAGAACGGCCTGGGCATCCTGGGCTGGGGCGTCGGTGGCATCGAGGCCGAGGCCGCCATGCTCGGCCAGCCGATCTCCATGCTCATCCCGCGCGTGGTCGGCTTCAAGCTCACCGGTGAGCTCAAGCCCGGCACCACCGCCACGGACCTCGTGCTCACCATCACCGAGAAGCTGCGCGACCACGGCGTCGTCGGCAAGTTCGTCGAGTTCTACGGCGAGGGCGTCGGTTCCGTCCCGCTGGCCAACCGCGCCACCATCGGCAACATGAGCCCGGAGTTCGGTTCCACCGCCGCGATCTTCCCGGTCGACGACGAGACCATCCGGTACATGCGCCTGACCGGACGCTCCGAGCAGCAGGTCGCCCTGACCGAGTCCTACGCCAAGGCCAACGGCTTCTGGCACGACCCGGCCAACGAGCCCGAGTTCTCCGAGTACCTGGAGCTCGACCTCGCCGAGGTCGTCCCCTCCATCGCCGGTCCCAAGCGTCCCCAGGACCGCATCGCCCTGTCGGCGGCCAAGCAGACCTGGCGCCACGACATCAGCGACTACGTCTCCGACCAGGCCGACGAGGCGGGTGCGGAGTCCTTCCCGGCCTCCGACTCCCCGGCCCAGCCGGCCAACGGCGCGCGTCCGCACAAGGCCGTCCAGGTCACCATGGCGGACGGCACGGAGACCGAGATCGACCACGGCGCCGTCGTGATCGCCGCGATCACCTCGTGCACCAACACCTCGAACCCCTCGGTCATGCTGGGCGCCGCCCTGCTGGCCAAGAAGGCGGTCGAGAAGGGTCTGTCCCGCAAGCCGTGGGTCAAGACCTCCATGGCCCCGGGCTCCAAGGTCGTCACGGACTACTACGAGCGCTCCGGCCTGACCCCGTACCTGGACAAGCTGGGCTTCAACCTGGTCGGCTACGGCTGCACCACCTGCATCGGCAACTCGGGCCCGCTGCCCGAGGAGATCTCGCAGGCGGTCCAGGACAACGACCTCGCCGTCTCGGCGGTCCTGTCCGGCAACCGCAACTTCGAGGGCCGGATCAACCCGGACGTGAAGATGAACTACCTGGCCTCGCCGCCGCTGGTGGTCGCCTACGCGCTGGTCGGGTCGATGGACGTCGACATCACCACCGAGCCCCTGGGCACCGGCAAGGACGGCCAGCCCGTCTACCTGGCCGACATCTGGCCGACCGCCGAGGAGATCCAGGAGGTCATGGACTCCGCGATCGCCTCGGACATGTACGCCAGCGCGTACTCGGACGTGTTCGCCGGTGACGACCGCTGGCGCGAGCTGCCCACGCCCACCGGCAACACCTTCGAGTGGGAGAGCGATTCGACCTACGTCCGCAAGCCCCCGTACTTCGAGGGCATGGGCCACACCCCGGCGCCGGTCACCGACATCTCCGGTGCCCGGGTCCTGGCCAAGCTGGGCGACTCGGTCACCACCGACCACATCTCCCCGGCCGGTGCCATCAAGCCCGGCACCCCGGCGGCCGAGTACCTCAAGGCCAACGGCGTGGAGCGTCGCGACTTCAACTCCTACGGTTCCCGTCGCGGCAACCACGAGGTGATGATCCGCGGCACGTTCGCCAACATCCGCCTGCGCAACCAGATCGCGCCGGGCACCGAGGGCGGCTACACCCGCGACTTCACCAAGGCCGACGCGCCGGTGGTGTTCATCTACGACGCCGCGCAGAACTACGCCGAGCAGGAGACCCCGCTGGTGGTCCTGGGCGGCAAGGAGTACGGCTCGGGTTCCTCGCGTGACTGGGCGGCCAAGGGCACCAGCCTGCTGGGCGTCCGCGCGGTCATCACCGAGTCCTACGAGCGCATCCACCGCTCCAACCTCATCGGTATGGGCGTCCTGCCGCTCCAGTTCCCGGAGGGCCAGTCCGCGGACTCCCTCGGCCTGACCGGGGAGGAGACCTTCTCCGTCACCGGCGTGACCGAGCTGAACGAGGGCCGTGTCCCCACCACGGTGAAGGTCACCACCGACACCGGCGTCGAGTTCGACGCCGTGGTGCGGATCGACACCCCGGGTGAGGCGGACTACTACCGCAACGGCGGCATCCTCCAGTTCGTGCTGCGCCAGCTGATCGCCAAGTAGCGAGAGGCGTTCCGAGACCGCCGCCCGCGCCCACAGGCGCGATCGCGGTGCTTCGAGGGCCGTCACCGTCCGACCGACGGTGGCGGCCCTTCTCGTGTTGGGGCCCCTCGCGCGTTCTGGCCTGACCGAAAAGTCCGGATATGCTCTTGTGTATGCCCTCGCCCCCCGGACCAGGTCTCCTCCCATGGCGCACGGACCTGCTCCGACGCACCCTGGTGTCGTGCGCCGCGTCGCTCCTGGCGGTGCTCGCCACGGCGCCCGCGGCCCTGGCACAACCCTCACCCGAGGCGGTCGAGGCCCACGAGGACACCCGGACCCCGGCCGAGTACTACGCGGACGAGCTCGCCGAGCGCCCCGAGGGCGCGGCCGTGGTCGTGGACGACTCCCTCGCGGGCCAGGGTGACGTGGCGGAGCTGGAACGGGAGCTGCACGCGCTCTTCTCCACCCTCGACGTCCCCTACCACGTGATCGCCAGCCCCTTCCCCGGGCCGGGGCCGGACTGGGAAGCGGGTTCGATCCTGACTCCGGTGGTGGACCGGCTCGGGCGCGACGGCCTGTACGTGCACCTGCGGCCGGACACCTACGGGCAGGAGATCCAGGTGCGCGGCCTCGACCTCCCCGTGGAGGAGAGCGTGCGCTCCCTGGGCGACGACCCCCGACTGGAGTACGACTCCGATGTCGACGAGGTGGCCGCCGTCATCGTCGAACGCCTCCGCGGCGAGGCCTCCGCGCCCGCGCACGGCCACGAGGAGAAGACCGAACCGGGCGCGCTGGCGGTCCTCTGGACGGAGTTCCTCGACGACGTCGACCCCACCCGCTCGGTCGGCGCCGAGAACCTCGGCACCCTCTCCGGGCTCTCCTCCGGGTTCCTCCTCGGGACGGGCGTGATCTGGGTGTGGTGGCGCTCCGTGCGCGGCCGTCGACGGCGCCACGAAGTACCCCTGGTGACCGTCGTCACCCTGGTCCTGGCCGGTGCCGCCGTCGCCGGTCCCCACGCCTACATGATGAGCGTGCCCGAGGGAGGAGTGGAGACCGCCTGGGAGACCCCGGACGTCCGGTCCGCCCCGCCCTACGTCGCCAACACCGAGCGGGTCGAACGCCTGGTCTCCGAGACCGAGTCCGCGCCGCTGTACGTCGCGCCCCTGGTCACGATGGACCGCTCCGGTCTGTCCGCGACCGCCGAGCGGCTGGAGGACACCGAGATCCCGGTCCGCGCCCTGGTGATGTCCATGAGCCCGTCCGACGAGTCGGAGGGCGACCCCGAGGTGCTGGCGTACTCCCTGGCCGCGCTCACCGAGGGACCGTCCGTGTACCTGGTCGCCACCACCGGCTTCGAGGGCCGGGTCGAACTCGCGGCCGGATCCTCGGGTCTGGGCATCGACCCCTACGACCTGAGCTCGGCCGTCCGGGACGTGGCCGCCGACTCCCCGGCCGAGGCGCTCGAGGCCGCGCTGCCCGCCCTCACCGCGCTTCCCACTGACCCCGGCCAGCCCGACACCGAACCCCGCTTCGCGTACTTCCACGCCGAGGATCCCGGGCCGAGGTCCGCGCGGTTCCTCGGTGACGGCTTCCTGCCCTGTCTCCTGGTGGTCGGCCCGGTGCTCTCCGGGATCGTCTTCGGTGCGCTGCTCCTCCTGGTGGTCGCCCTGCGCGGCGTGCGCGGGGGTACGGTCGGCGGCCGGACGCGCATGAGGGCACGCGCGCTGCGCCGACTCGCGTTCTCGGAGACCCGGGCCATGGTCCGGGAGCTGGAGGCGGCCGGGGACGGCGAGGTTCCCGCGTCGGCCATGCGCGACGCCGATGCCGCCCTGGTCGTGCTCCGGCGCCCCACGGACGCCCTCGACCTCCTCGGGGTCACGGTCCTGGCCCGGCGCGCCCGGGCGGCCATCTCCGGGGACCCCGGGGTCGCACGGCGGCCGGTCTGCTCGGCCAACCCCCTGCACGGCCGGGCGGACCGCAACGGGAGGGTCGTGGTCGTCCCGGGGCGCCGCCCGCTGTGCGACGCCTGCCTGGACCTCCAGAACGGCGCCCGCGCCGCACGCGTGCTGGAACTGCGGATCGGCGGGGCCTGGGTCCCGCACCTGAGCCTGGACCGCGTCTGGGTGCACACCAACTACGGATCGACGCAGCGCGCACTCGTCGACGGGATTCTGGAGGAGAGCGATGCGTAGGTTCGAGGTCCCTTCCGTCCTGGGTGCGGCCCTGGCCCTCACCCTCTTGGCGGCGGCTCCCGCCGCCGCCTCACCGGCCGACACCATGCCGGAGAACGCCTCCGAGACGATCACCTCCTCTCTGGCCGAGTCGCCGGTCCACGTCGACCCCGCCTACTCCAGCGCCCTGCCCGAGGAGGTCCGCCAGGAGACCGTCGAACTCATCGAGGGCTCCGACCTGCCCCTGTACGTGATCGCGGTGCCCATGGTCGAGGGTGACACCTGGGACGGCGACCCCGAGAACCTGGCCGTCCTGGTCCACGACCGTATGGGCGGGGGCCGGGCCCACATCCTGGTGTTCGCCAACGACCGCATGCACGGGCGGGACTTCGGGAGCGGAACGGACCTTCCCGCCCACTACGGCGCCCTCACCTCCTCCTACGCCACGGGGTTCAGCGGCAACCTCGGTGAGCTGGTCGAGGTCTCGGTGGAGACGGCCCTGTCCGAGGACCCCGAAGCCGCCTACACCGCCGCAAGCGAGGCCTATGACGAACAACGGGAGGACGCCGCCGGCCCGATGTCCGGTCTCTGGCGGGGCGGAGGCGCGGGAGCGCCCGGCTGGCTGTGGCCGTCCGTCGCCGCCCTGGCGCTTCTCCTGGCCGTCGGCGCGGTCTGGCGCTCCCGCCGTGCCCGGGTGCCCTCGCTCCCGACCCTGGCCGTCACCCAGCACGCCGGGTTCGACAACGCCGACCGCGCCGCCCTGGACAGGCTGGTGGAGCGGGGCGCCACGGATCTCGTCGAACTGGGGGAGCGGTTGGGCCAGCTGCGTTCGCGCTCCCAGAGCGAGGAGGCCACCCGGCTCCTTCAGCACGCCCTGGACGCCCGCTCCGCCGCCGCCAAGGTCCACGACCGCATGCTCGCCACCGAACCCACGCTGCCCGACGCGGCCGGGGTCCTCGTCCTGCTCGACATGGCGGAGGACGCCATCCTGCGCAGCCGGTCCCGGTCCCGTAAGCCCCGGTCGCACTGCTATGCCAACCCGCTGCACGGCACCACCACCAGGCAGACGGAGTGGCGCGAGTTCGGCGGCACCCGCAGCGTCCGCGTCCCGCTGTGCGCGGAGTGCGCCAGGGCCGTCCGGGAGCGGCGCCGTCCCCGGGTGCTCCCCGACCACCACCGGCGGAGTGAGGTGCCCTACTACGAGGTACCGGCCGAGGAGAGCGTCTGGGCGGCCACGGGTTACGGGGCCCTGCGGGACGACCTGGTCGATCGCGTCCTGCGCGGTGACCACAGGGGCACCCGCAGGTAACGGCGGGGCATCGGATGCCCCGGGGACGGAACCGAGTCCGTGTACGCGGGGTCAGTTCACTGTGGCACCCTGACATGGCGCCCCGCTCGGGGCCGGACAACGACCTATGAGAGACGGGGCGGGCTGTGGACGACCCTCAGGGCCAGGGCATGCGAGTGGAGGAGGCCGGTGGCTTCCGACTGCTGCGCTCCCTGGGGCGGGGCGGTTTCGGCGAGGTGTTCCTCGGCGAGGCGCGGGACGGCACCCGTGCCGCGGTGAAGCTTCTGCACGCGAGCTGGTCCGGGGACGCGGACATGCGGCGCCGCTTCGCAGCCGAGGTGGAGCAGGCCCAGCGGGTGAGCGGCTTCTGCGTCGCCACGATCCTGGCCGCGGATCCCGACGCCGCCCAGCCGTGGATCGCCACCGAGTACATCGACGGCCCCACTCTCCAGGCCTCGGTCGAAACGGACGGCCCTCGCACGGGAGTGGAGCTCCAGCGCCTGGCCATCGGAACCGCGACGGCCTTGGCCGCCATCCACGCGGCGGGCGTGGTCCACCGGGACCTGAAGCCGGACAACATCATGCTCGCCCCGGACGGCCCGAGGGTGATCGACTTCGGGATCGCCCGCGCCGTCGAGTCGACCTCCGTGACGGCCAGCGGGGTGGTCGGCACCATCGGCTACATGGCCCCCGAACAGCTGGAGGGTGCCCGGCTGACCGCTGCCGTGGACGTCTTCGCCTGGGCCTCGGTCATGGTGTTCGCCGCCACCGGACGGGAGGCCTTCCCCGGCCCCACCCAGGCCGCGCGCATCGCCCGCATCCTCGGTGGACAGCCCGATCTCGAAGGACTGGACGGCGCGTTCGCCGAGACCATCCGCGTCTGCCTGGACAAGGAACCCTCGGCCCGGCCCGACGCCGAGACCCTCATGCGGTGGCTCATCTCCGCCCCGGCCGGGAACGGTCCGGCCCGCGCCGCCGGGCCCGGCGGCGACCCCGCGCCCACCACGGTCGCCCCCGGTGCCGACGGACCGGACGCCCGGACCCGGATCGGCATCGACCACACCAGGGTCGCCGGTCAGTCGCCCGGTGGTGCGAACCCCCTCAACCCCACCAGGGTGGCCGGGGACGCCAAGGCCGCCCCCACCCGTACCTACACGCGGATGGCGCCGTCCGACGCGCGGGAGGGCGCCGCACACGCCCAGCAGTCCGGCCCCTACCCCTCGCCCCCCAACGGGGCGTACACCCCGCAGGGGGGAGGCCGGTACTCCGCGGCCACGTCGGGCCCCTACCCTCCGCCCCCCAGCGGGTTCCACACCTCGAACACCGGGCACTCGGGGGCCACACCGCCGTACCACTTCGTCAGCGTCCGGTTCCACGAACCCGGCGGCCTGGCCGAGGCCATGCAGCAGAACTGGGGCGCCGCGGTCCAGGTCTTCAGCGACCCCGTCGAGCGCGCCGCCCTGGGCGCCTGGCTCATGGACGACCTCGAAGACACCATCGTCGACCGTTCCCTGTTCCGGCGCGAGGTCCGGGACGCCAACCTCGCCGTCGCCTCCTTCGTCGCGCAGACCCGCCCCGACCTGCCGCCGGTCTTTCGTGGGCGGGGCGTGTCCCTGGCCGAGCTCCGGGCTCTCTTCGCCGACCCCGGCCCCCTCCTGACCGGAGCCCCGCTCAGCAACGAGATGGTCCTGTTGGCCCGCCCCGAACTCCTGCGCGTCCTCAGCGCCCACCAGGGCCCCGAGAGCGCCGAGTACCAGCGGCTGGCCGAACACCTGGACCGCGCCGAGCGCGCCGGAACCCTCCTGCACGAACAGCTCTCCCAGCGGCTCGTGGGGTGGCGGTCGAGCCAGCCCAACGTCAATCCGGCGCTGGTGCTGGCCTTCCTCCTGAACCCGCAGCTGATGGTCCCGCCCGACGACACCGGCGACACCGGGGTCGCCGAGTGGGTGGACATCCTGTGGCAGCGCGTTTCCAACTCCGGGACGCCCGAGAACTCCGGGTACGCGGCGGCGGTCTACGGCTCGCTGGGCACCCTCCAGGCCCTGGCCAGGCAGCGCCGCTACTGGGAGACCCGCTACTCCGAGGTGTCCACCACCCACGAGGAACTCGTGAACAAGGTGGAGCTCCAGAACCGGACCGGACGGATCATCCGCTGGTGCCGGTTCTCCCTCATCGGACTGCCCCTCGGACTCGTCCTCTCCGTGACCCCCGTGTGGGACGTGTTCGCCGACCTCCTGATGTGGGTCGCGATGCTCGGGCTGGTCGGCATGGTCGGCGCCTTCGCGACCCGGCTGGTGATGTGCGGCACCGCCGACCGCCAACGGCAGCGGCTCCTGGACCTGCACAACTCCAACCACCAGCTGCCCCAGCTGACCACGGGTGTCGAGCGTATCCGCGCGGACCTGGCCCAGGCGCGCGCGATCACCTCCAGCTGAGCCCGCCGGCGGGCACGGGCCCCGCCGCTCGGGCGACACGACAAGAGAAGGAAGGACGCGCTCGTGGACGAGACCACGGACTTGACGCCCGCCCCCCGCGCGGTCGGTCCGTACACCCTGACGCGATCGCTGGGCAGAGGCGGCTTCGGGGAGGTGTTCCTCGGCGAGGCCGGGGACGGCACCCGAGCGGCCGTCAAGCTCCTGCACGCCAACTGGTCCGGCGACGCGGACATGCGACGACGCTTCGCAGCCGAGGTGGAGCAGGCCCGCCGGGTGAGCGGGTTCTGCATCGCGGAGATCCTGGCCGCGGACCCCGACGCCGCCCAGCCGTGGATCGCCACGGAGTTCATCGACGGCCCCACGCTCCACCGGGCCGTGACCGTTGAGGGACCGCGCACCGGAGCCGAGCTCCAGCGCCTGGCCATCGCCACGGCCACCGCGCTCGCGGCCATCCACGCGGCCGGCGTGGTGCACCGGGACCTGAAGCCGGACAACATCATGCTCGCCCCGGACGGCCCGAGGGTGATCGACTTCGGGATCGCCCGCGCCGTGGAGTCCACCTCCGTGACCGCGAGCGGCATCGTCGGGACGGTCGGGTACATGGCCCCCGAACAGCTGGAGGGCATGCGCCTCACCGCGGCCGTGGACGTCTTCTCCTGGGCCTCGGTGCTGGTGTTCGCCGCCACCGGCAGGGACGCCTTCCACGGCCCCACCCAGGCCGCGCGCATCGCCAGGGTGCTCTCCGGGGAACCCGACACCGGCGACCTGTCCGGGCCCCTGCTGGGCACGATCCTGGCCTGTCTGGACAAGAACCCGAAGCGGCGACCCGACGCTCCCGCCCTGCTCCACCACCTGGTCGCGGGTACGGTTCCCGCCCCCGACGCCCAGGCCGCGGACCCGCCGTCATCTCCTCATGGGGAAGGTGGGGGCGGCGCGGGACCGGCCCCGACCGCCGATCCCCCTCCCCACCACGCGGCCGCGCCTCCCTCCGGGCGGCCCGCCTACCTCACACCGCCGCCCTCGCTGGTGCGCTCGCAGAACTCCTACGGGCCTCCCGCGCCCGACCCCGAAACCGGGGAGGAGGCCCCGCCCTACCGGTTCGCCGGGGTGCGCTTCACCCGCATCGAGCCCCTGGCGGCCGCCATGCAGGAGCACTGGTCGGAGGCGGTGACGATCCTCGGAGACCCGGCGGAGCGGGCCATGCTCGGGTCCTGGGTCATGAACGACATCAACGACACCAAGGTGGACCGCTCACTGTTCCGGCGCGAGGTCCGGGACGCGAACCTGGCCGTGGCCTCCTTCGTCGCCCAGGCCTGCCCGGACCTGCCACCGCTCTTCCGGGGGCACGAGCTCACCCTCGCAGGGCTGCGCGAGCTCTTCCACGATCCGCGCCCGCTGATCACCGGCGGTCACGAGGCCAACGAACTCATGCTGCTGGCCCGGCCGCAGCTGCTACGGCAGATGTCGGAGCACCGGCACGAGGACGGCCCGGAGCTGCGCCGACTGGCCGAGGACGTCGAGGAGGCCGAGCGGACCGGGATGGCCTTCCATCGGGAACTGGCGCAGAACCTCAACGGCTGGCGCGGGTTCGAGGGTCGCATGGACCCGGCGCTGGCGCTCACCTTCCTGCTCAACCCCGACCTCATGGTGCCCCCGGACCCGGGGGACATGCCCGGCGCGGCCAACTGGACGAGCGCGCTCTGGTCGCGCGTCGAGCTGGCCTCGGGCGCCCAGCGCGCGGGGTACGCGGCGGCGGTCTACGGCTCGTTGTCGGCCGTGGTGACCCTGATCCGCCAGCGCGGGGTCTGGGCCACGCAGCGGGAGTCGCTGCGCCGGGAACACCACTCGTTGGCCGCTGAGGCCACCGAGGCGGGGCAGATCTCCAGGATCAGGTCCATGTTCGTGGCCGCCGCCGTGATCTTCCTCTTCCTGTCCCTCATTCTGGGAGTGGCCCTGAACGGGTCGGGGCTGGGGATGCTGTTCTTCCTGTCGTCGCTCGCTGCGGGGGGAGTCGCGCTGATCATGGTGTTCAGGGAGAACGGGAGCCTCGGGGGAAGGGTCGCGCGGGAGGCCCGTGACCTGCGTCTGCGTAACATCCCGCTCCAGGGACAGGCGCTGGCGGCGGGCCTGCGGAGCATGGACGCCGACATCCGCCGCGCCCGCGAGCTCTGCTCGCGACCGCCCCGCAAGGCCTACTGAGGCGGACCGGATCGGCCGCCACGGGGCCCGTGGCGGCCCCGTCCGCACCCCGGATCCGCGTCGGTGTCCGGCTCAGTCGTTGTCGATCAGCAGGTCGGCGCGCTCCCTGGGCGGATCGACGGCGTACAGGGCGTCCTCCTGGCGGGCCCACGAGGCACGGTGCGGGGAGTACAGCTCCGCGTCCTCCCGGCCGTCGAGCCTGCGGGCCCGGGTACGCGGATCGGCCTCGACCCACACCAGCAGATCGGTCAGGTCACGCACGGGGGAGGCACCCGAACCGCACCCCTCCACGACCAGGGTGCCCCCGCGTTCGACGAGGTCGGAGGGGAGGCCGACCCACTCCGCGCCGAACGCACCGTGCTCCCAGTCGTACCGGTGCCAGGCGGGCGCGCGCCCCTCGGCCAGTGGCAGCAGCACCCACTCCCCGAGCAGCGCCGCCGCCTCGGCCAGGCCCTCCCAGCCGGGGTAGAGGTCCTCCATCGTCAACAGGGCCACCTCCTCTCCCCGGTCCGCCAGGGAAAGGCACACCCGGGCGGCCACGGTGCTCTTGCCCGACCCCGAACGCCCCTCCACCGCCACGACCCGCACGCGCGGGCCCCTGCGGGCGGCGCCCAGAACCGCCCCGGCCACGTGCTCCGCCCATCCGGGACGGTCGGTGCTCACCCTCGCCATGACACCGAACCTAGGGCACGCGCACCCCGGCCCCGCCCCGACGGTGACTCCGAGGTCCGCCTCCCCGTTCAATGCTTGTAACATTCGACCGAACAAGGCCAGAGCGAGCGGACTGAAGGGGTACGTGGTGACCGAGACCGGCACGACCCCCGGATCCCAGTCCGCGCTGCGGGAGGCCAACGAGCGCCGCGTCGTGGACGTGCTGCGCCGGGACGGCACCCGCACGCAGGCCGAACTCGCCCGCGCCACGGGGCTGTCGGCGGCCAGCGTCTCCAACATCGTCCGCGGCCTGCGCGCGGCCGGGACCGTGTCGGTGCGGGACGCCTCCTCCAACGGGCGCAGGGCCCGGGCGGTCACACTGTTGCGTCCCCCGGGCACGGTCGTCGCCGTGGAGTTCGAAACCGACCGTGTACGCGTGGCGGTGGGCGACAGTGAGGGCAACCTGCTGGCACGCGAGTCCATCGCCTACGAAGTGGCCGCAGACGCCGAGCGGGCCGTCCGCCGGGCCGCCTGGCTGACAGAGACCACCCTGTTGGGCGCCCGGATCGACCTGGGCACCGTGGCCTCCGTGGTGGCCTCCGTGCCGGGGCCGATCGCCCCCGACACCGGTGAGGTCGGCGCCATCTCGTGCCTGGCCCGGTGGGCGGGCTTTCGCCCCGCCCAGGCGCTGGGAGAGCGGCTCGGCCTGCCCGTGCGGGCCGAGAACGACGCCAACCTCGCCGTGGTGGCCGAACGCGAACTGGGCGCCGCGCAGGGCGCCCACCACGTCATCCAACTGGTCCTCGGCGAGGGCGTGGGGGCGGGCATCGTCATGTCCGGCCAGCTGTTCCGGGGCGCGGGCGGCACCGCGGGGGAGATCGGGCACATCGGTCTGGACCCGCGCGGGCAGGTGTGCCGCTGCGGCAACCGGGGCTGCCTGGAGACCTTCGTGGGCACGGGGTACCTGCTGAACATGCTGCCCCGGACCTATGACCTCGCTCCCGGCACGGACCGGACCCGCCTGCGGGAGGTGGTCGCCTCCGCGCTGGGGGAGGACCCCGGCAGCCGCCGGATCATCGCGGAGGCCGGAAGCGCCCTGGGGCAGGGGGTGGCGATCATGGCCAACCTGTTCAACCCGGACCGCGTGGTGGTCGGCGGCGATCTGGCCGGTGCGGGTGACCTCCTGCTGGACCCCATGCGCCGGGCGATGGAGCTGGGGACCCTGGGCGGTGCCCTGGCCCAGCTTGAACTGGAGACCACCGCTCTGGGCGAGGACGCGGCGATCCGCGGCGCGCTGCTCACGGCCGCTCACAGCCTGCGCTGATCCCCGGGGCCCGTTCGTTCCCCTGTGAAGGTCTTTCACACGCGTGGGCCGCACGCCCCGCAGGGCGCCCGCCTCGTACACAAGCGTCCTGGCCTGCACCTTTTTTGATTTCAGCTCATGAACTCAAGACTCGTAATGTTTCGGTTATGTGTTCAACAGTTGACGGCAAGGTGGACGCGGGGTTCTACTTCACACCATCGATCGCGCATTCTCATCCGCGCTGGTTCCGCAAGAGAGGCCCCCCGCGTTGACCACAAGACGCTCCCCACTCCGTCGCCCCACCGCCACCCTGGGCGTCGCCGCCGCCGGTGCGGCCCTGGCCCTGTTCGCCACCGCCTGCGGTTCGCTCACCACGGACGACTCCGCCGGTGAGACCCAGACCCACAGCATCGAGGAGGGCTTCCACGTCGGTCTGCTGCTCCCCGAGCTCCAGACGGCCCGCTACGAGGCCTTCGACAAGCCCTACTTCGAGGAGGCGCTGGAGAACCTCTGCCCCAACTGCGAGCTCTCCTACGCCAACGCCGACCAGGACGTCGACGAACAGCAGACCCAGGCCCAGGCGATGCTCACCGCCGGTGTCGACGTCCTCGTCCTCGGTGCCGTCGACTCCGAGGCGGCCGCCGGAACCGTGAACGAGGCGCGCGGCCAGGGGGTGCCGGTCGTGGCCTACGACCGACTCGCCCAGGGCGGCGTCGACATGTACGTCTCCTTCGACAACTTCCGGGTCGGCCAGGTTCAGGCCGAGGCGCTGGTCGGCGCCCTCGAGGAGGAGGGGACCGCCGGAGACGGCCAGATCGTCATGATCAACGGCTCGCCCACCGACCCCAACGCGGGCGACTTCAAGGCTGGCGCCCACGAGATCTTCGAGGGCCAGGTCGAGATCGGGCAGGAGTTCGACACCCCCGACTGGTCGCCGGACGAGGCCAACAGCCAGATGGAGGGTGCCATCACCTCCCTCGGCCTGGACGAGATCGTCGGTGTCTACTCGGCCAACGACGGCATGGCGGCGGGCATCATCTCCGCCCTGCGCAGTGCGGGCGTCTCCGTGGAGGACCTGCCCCCCGTCACCGGTCAGGACGCCGAGCTGCACGGCATCCAGCGGATCGTCTCCGGTGAGCAGTACATGACCGTCTACAAGGCCATCCGCCCCGAGGCCGAGATCGCCGCCGCCATGGCCGTCTCCCTGGCCACCGGCGACGACCTCGAATCCGGCGAGCACACCGTCACCGAGGTCGAGGACGCCGACGGCGTGATGGTCGACTCGATCCTGCTCGACCCCGTCGCGGTCACCGTCGACGACATCGCCGACACGGTCGTCTCCGACGGCTTCTACACCATCGAGCAGATCTGCACCGACGACTACGCCGACTTCGACTTCTGCAAGGAAGCCCTCTAGCCAGGCCCCACGTCCGGGCCGCCCCATCGTCCGAGGCGGCCCGGACGCGACGCCCCGCGAGGCCGGGCCGCGCGCGGAGCAACCGGCCCCCTTCGGGGCGAGAGAGAGAAACAGGCACATGAGTACACCCGTCCTGGAACTGTCCGGGATCTCCAAGACCTTCGGGGCCGTCAAGGCCCTCTCCGAGGTCGACTTCCAGGTCGACCCCGGGGAGGTGGTCGCCCTGCTCGGGGACAACGGCGCGGGCAAGTCGACCCTCGTCAAGGTCATCGCCGGGGCCCACCCGGCCGACAGCGGCGGAACCATCCACTGGGACGGCACGCCGGTCACCATCGGGGCGCCCGCCGACGCCCAACGCCTCGGAATCGCCACCATCTACCAGGACCTCGCGCTGTGCGACAACCTGGACATCGTCGGCAACCTCTTCCTTGGCAACGAGCGGCTCCACTTCCCCGGCACCCTCGACGAGGTCGAGATGGAACGGCGGGCCGTGGAGCTCCTCGACTCCCTGTCGGTGAGCATCCCCGACCTGCGCGTGCCCGTCGCCGCCCTCTCCGGCGGTCAGCGGCAGATCATCGCCATCGCCCGGTCCCTCCTGGGCCAGCCCCGCGTGGTCATGCTCGACGAACCCACCGCCGCGCTGGGCGTGGCCCAGACCGCGCAGGTCCTCGACCTCATCGAGCGACTGCGCGATCAAGGCCTGGGCGTGGTCCTGATCAGCCACAACATGGCCGACGTCCGCGCCGTCGCCGACCGGGCCGTCGTGCTCCGCCTCGGCCGCAACGCGGGCGACTTCCCCATCGCCTCGACCAGTTACGAGGAGATCGTGGCCGCCATCACCGGCGCCTCGGACAACCCGGTGACCCGTCGATCCACCCGTACCGGCTCATCGGCCACGGCCACGAAGGACAAGGAATGAGCCAGCAGACACACGTCTCCCAGGGCGACGACACCTCCGTTCCGGCGAGCGGTCCCCGGCGCGACCCACGCCTGCTGGCCACCGTCGCCTCGCCCGGCGGATGGCTCCGGGCCCTGCGCCGCAATCTCCGGGGCGGAGAGCTGGGCGCGGCCCCGGTCATCGTCGGTCTCCTGCTGATCGCCGTCGTCTTCCAGTCGATGAACGACCGGTTCCTGTCCCCGCAGAACCTGTCCAACCTCACCGTGCAGATCGCCGCGATCGGCCTCATGACCACCGGCGTCATCATGGTCCTGCTGCTCGGTGAGATCGACCTGTCCATCGGTTCGGTCGCCGGACTGTCCGCCGGGGTGCTGGCGGTCCTCGCGGTCCGGCACGGGTGGTCCGAGTGGGCGGCCATCGGCGCGGCCGTGGGCGTGGGCCTCCTGGTGGGCCTGCTCCACGGGTTCGTCTTCGCGAAGATGGGCGTACCGGCCTTCGTGGTCACGCTCGCGGGCCTGCTCGGCTGGCAGGGCGTGCACCTGTACCTGATGGGCGGCGACGGGAGCATCAACACCAGCTCCAGCGGTCCCATCGCGATGCTCACCCAGACCTACTTCGTCCCGGTCGTGGGCTGGTTCCTGGTCCTGGTGGCCCTGGCTCTCTACCTGGTGTCCGTGCTGGTCGTGGAGGGCAGGCGCCGTTCGGCGGGGCTGCCCTACAAGCCGGTGACCGAGGTGCTGTTCCGGACCCTCCTGCTGGCCCTGCCGCTGGCGGGCGGCGTGTGGGTGCTCAACCAGTACAAGGGCGTGCCGCTGGCCTTCCTCATCTTCGTGGGCTTCGTGGTGGTGCTGGATCTGGTGTTGCGCAAGACCCGCTACGGACGCATGGTCTACGCGGTGGGAGGCAGTTCGGAGGCGGCGCGCCGGGCCGGTATCAACGTGGACCTGATCCGGATCTCCGTCTTCGGGATCGCCTCCACCCTGGCGGCCCTCGGCGGTGTCATGCTGGTGTCCCGCAACTTCGCGGCCAGCGTCTCCACGGGCGGTGGCGCCGAACTGATGATGGCCATCGCGGCGGCGGTTATCGGCGGCACCAGCCTGTTCGGCGGGCGCGGCAACGCCTACTCGGCCCTGCTCGGCGGCCTGGTGCTGGGCGCCATCACCTCGGGCCTGCTGCTGCTCCAGATGGACACCTCGGTGCGCTTCATGATCACGGCGGCCGTCCTGCTGATCGCGGTCGTTCTCGACGCGCTCTCGCGTCGGGGACGCAAGACCCACGCCAGGGGCGGTGCCTAGCCAGCCCCCACACGTTCCCCTCCCGGAGCGGCGGACCCGGGTCCGCCGAAAGGCCCGGGCCGGTTCCCACTCCCACCGGTCCGGGCCCGCCGCGTGTGCGTGCGCGGGCGGAACAGCGTCATCACGCCACCGTTCTGGCCCGAAGGCCCGCCGCGTGCGCGTGCGCGTGCACGGGCGTGTGAGGTGTGTCGCTTTGTCGGCCTCGTGCGCGAGGGTGCGTTGTGCGTGGGTTGACCGGCCACGCCGCCGCGGAGCGGGGGAGCGCTCCACGATCCCGAATTCTCCCCTGACCGTCCGGAGGCATCCGGGCTGACCTGCCCGGACACGGTCACGCTCCCGGGGCTTCGGCGCTGGGGCCCGCAGGGCCGCCGTGACGCAGGGCACTCCCATGCCCGGAGACCTTGGTCCCGGGGCCCGTGGGGCCGAAGGTCCCGAGGTCAGGGGCGGAATCGGAGCCCTCAAAAGCACTGTTAGGTTCGCCGCGTCCCTCGACCCAGCACCCGTGCGCCCGGCGTCCGCCCCCTTCGCCGAGCACGGGGTCCAGCCAGGAGAACCATGCGCAAGATCCTCGTCGTCGGTGCCGGACAGTCCGGGCTCCAGCTCGCCCTCGGACTGCTCGCGGAGGACTACGACGTCACCCTCGTCGACCCCCGGGAACCCGAGGAGGTCCGGGCGGGACGGGTGATGTCCGCCCAGTGCCTCTTCGGACCGGCTCTGCGCCGCGAACGCCGCCACGGCCTGGACTTCTGGGGAGACCGGGCACCCGACATCACCGGGGTCGGCGTACGCGTGGCCGCGGACGGCGGAACCGCGCCCGAGGTTGACTGGGTGGGGCACCTGGACGAGCCCGCGCGTTCGGTGGACCAACGCCTGAAGCTGGCGGTGTGGGCGGAGCTGTTCGCCCAGGGCGGCGGCCGCGTGCTCCGCCACCGGGTCACCCCCGACGACCTGGTGTCCCTGAGGGCGGACCACGACCTGGTCGTCATCGCGGCCGGTCGCGGCGAACTCGCCGGGCTCTTCCCCCGCGACGAACGCCGCTCACCCTTCACCGCACCCCAGCGCGTGCTGTCCCTGGCCTACGTCACCGGTGCCGACCCGCACCCCCACGGTCCCGTCATGGGCCGCACGGCCGTTCCCGGCGCGGGCGAACTCCTCACCCTGCCCACCCTCTCCGTGAGCGGCGTATGCCAGTCCCTGATGGTGGAGGCCGTGCCCGGCGGGCCGCTCGACCACCCCCTGCCGCGCGGTGCCACCAGCGAGGAGGTGCTCGACGCCCTGCTGGGGGTCCTGCGTCGCCACGCCCCCTGGGAACACGAGCGTTTCACGCACGCCCGACTGGCCGACCCCCTCGCCGCCCTCCACGGCGCCCACACCCCGGTCGTGCGCGAGCCGGTCGCCCTGCTGACCGACGGCACCCCGGTCCTGGGCATGGCCGACTCCGTGGTCAACAACGACCCCGTCACGGCGCAGGGAGCCAACATGGCCTCCCTGAGCGCCGACGTGTACCGCCGCGCCATCGTCGACCACGGGACGCGACCCTTCGACGAACGCTTCATGCGCGCTGCCTTCGCCGCCTACTGGCGCCACGCACGGCAGGTCACCGCGTGGAGCAGGGTGATGCTCACCGGACCGCACCACGTGTGGGAGCTGTACCGCCTGGCGGACCGGCACCAGCCCACCGCCGACCGGTTCGCCAACGCCTTCGGTGACCCCGCAGGGCTCATCGACTGGTTCCTGCACCCGGAGCGGGCGACTGCCTACGTGGACGACGTGCGACGGAGCGCGTCCGCGACGTCATCCCATGTCCCTATCTCCTAATCCCGATCGGGCTGAGGGGGATATAACGTCGTCCCCCTCATGTTCGCTGATCTCCTCACACCCACCGCCCACGCCCTGTTCGGGCAGATCGACGCCTGGGTCTTCCTGCTGGTGGCGGCCACCGCCGTCCTGGCCGGAGCGGCCATCCAGAGCATGGTCGGACTCGGCCTCGGGCTGGTCGCCGCCCCGGTGATCTCCTTCCTCGACCCCACGCTCATGCCCGGCTCGCTCCTGATCGCCGTGATCATCCTGCCGATGTTCACCCTCGTCCAGGAGTGGCGCCACGTGGACTGGCGCGGCCTCGCCTGGGGGCTGCCCGCCCGATTGCCCGGCACCGTCCTGGCGGTGTGGGTGGTGGCGGTCCTCGAACCCCGCGCCCTCGCCGCGGTGGTCGGCGTCATGGTGCTCGTGGCCGTCGCCCTGACCGTGCGGTCCTTCCGGGTGCGCATCACCCCGGTCTCCCTGGTCGCGGCGGGCACCCTCTCCGGGTTCGCGGGCACCGCCACCTCAGTGGGCGGACCACCCATGGCCCTGCTCTACCAGCACGAACCACCCGAGCGGGTGCGGGCCACCCTGGCCGCGTTCTTCCTGCTCGGCGGTGCCCTCTCCCTGCTCTCCCTCGGGATCGGCGGGCAGTTGGACGCTCGCACCGCCGCCGCGGGGATCGCCGCCGTTCCCTGTGTGGGCCTCGGATTCCTCGTCGGCAACGGGGTCCGTCGTTGGGTCGATCCGGGACGCATGCGGACGGCCCTGCTGTGTGTGGTGACCGTCTCCGCGATCGGCCTCCTCACACAGGCCGCGCTCGGCTAGCCTCGGCAACTCGGGTGTTCTGCGGTAAAGCCGCTCCCAAGAGGGAGTAATCTACGCCGAAACCTCCGTGGCGGGAGTCGTCCCGGCGGAGTCCGCCGGAATCGGTCACGCCCTTATGTCGGGGGTACCGTCAAAACCGTAGCCTCTGGGGCGACGCCGGGTGTGACCCGGGGGCGAAGGCCCATAAACTCGGGTATACCTGCCGGTAGCCAAGCTCGGCCCACGTCAGGGGCCGGAGCGGGCATACGTAACGTGGACACGCTGGACGAGGGGACTGACGAGACAGTGACACTGTTCGAGTCGATACACAATCCGGAAGCGCTCAAGAAGCTCCCGGCCGACCAGCTCCCTGCGCTGGCCCGGGAGATCAGGGACTTCCTGGTCGACTCCTGCTCCCAGACCGGGGGACACCTCGGTCCCAGCCTCGGCGTCGTCGAGCTGAGCATCGCGCTGCACCGGGTCTTCGACTCACCGAAGGACCCCATTCTCTTCGACACGGGGCACCAGGCCTACGCGCACAAGGTCCTCACCGGGCGCCACGACTTCAGCGATCTGAAGTCCGAGGGCGGCCTGTCCGGCTACCCCTCCCGCGCCGAGTCCGAGCACGACTTCATCGAGAACTCCCACGCCTCCACATCGCTGTCCTATGCCGACGGCATGGCCAGGGCCAACGAGGTACAGGGCCGCACCGACCGGACCGTGGTCGCCGTCATCGGAGACGGCGCCCTCACCGGAGGCATGGCCTGGGAGGCCCTCAACAACATCGCCGAGCGCAAGAACCGGCGCCTGGTCATCGTCGTCAACGACAACGGCCGCTCCTACTCGCCCACGATGGGCGGCCTGGCCGACCACCTCTCCTCGCTGCGCATGGCCCCCGGCTACGAGCAGGCCCTGGACCTGGCCAAGAACACCCTCAACCGCACCCCGGTGGTCGGGCAGCCCCTCTACGAGGCCCTGCACGGCCTCAAGAAGGGCCTCAAGGACACCATCCAGCCGCAGATGATGTTCGAGGACCTCGGCCTGAAGTACCTCGGTCCCATCGACGGACACGACGAGCCCGCCGTGGAGAAGGCCCTGCGCCGGGCCCGCGACTTCGGCGGACCGGTGATCGTCCACGTCATCACCCAGAAGGGCAAGGGCTACGCCCCGGCCGAGAACCACGACGAGGACCAGTTCCACGCCCCCGGCCCGTTCGACATCGACACCGGTGCGGCCAAGCCCGGCCCCAAGGTCGAGAAGTGGACGTCGGTCTTCGCCGAGACCATGGTGGAACTGGCCGGGGAGCGTGAGGACATCGTCGGCATCACCGCCGCGATGCTCCACCCCACAGGCCTCAACAAGTTCGCCGACGCCTACCCGGACCGCGTCTTCGACGTCGGCATCGCCGAACAGCACGCCACCACCGCCGCCACCGGCATGGCGATGAACGGCCTGCACCCGGTGGTCGCGGTCTACGCGACCTTCCTCAACCGCTGTTTCGACCAGGTGCTGATGGACGCCGCCCTGCACCGCCAGGGCGTCACCTTCTGCCTGGACCGCGCGGGCGTCACCGGCAACGACGGCGCCAGCCACAACGGCGTGTGGGACATGTCCATCCTCCAGGTCGTCCCCGGGCTCCGCCTGGCCGCACCGCGTGACGCCGTCCGGCTGCGCACCCTGCTGCGCGAGGCCGTGGCCGTCGAGGACGCCCCCACCGTCGTGCGCTACCCCAAGGGTGCGGTGGCCGAGGAGCTCACCGAGATCGGCAAGGTCGGCAGCATGGACCTTCTGCGCCGCGCCACCGACGGCGGTCACGGCAAGGACCTCCTCATCGTCGGGGTGGGCACCATGGCGCAGGTCGCCTGTGAGGTGGCCGACCGCATGGCCGACCAGGGCATCGGCGTCACGGTCATCGACCCCCGCTGGGTCAAGCCGCTGGACGAGGCGCTGGTGGCCGAGGCCGCCGAGCACTCCGTGGTGGCGGTCGTCGAGGACAACGGCCGCACCGGTGCCGTCGGCGACGCCGTGGCCCGCCTGCTGCGCGACCACGACGTGGACGTGCCCGTGCGGACCTTCGGCATCGAGCAGGAGTTCCTCGACCACGCCAAGCGCGACCGCATCCTCCAGCAGCAGGGGCTGACCCCGCAGGAACTGTCCCGCAAGCTCACGGAAACCGTCTCCCGCCACACCGAGCTGGGCGGAACCCGGCCCGAACTGGCTGACGAGAAGGCCTGACCCACACCCTCCTGGCAGCACTGGATCTGACACCGGTGCTGCCAGAATGGGTTCATGACCGACCAGCCCAGCGCCCAGGACGAGACTCCGCTCAGGGTGGCCGTGATCGGCTCCGGCCCGGCCGGTGTCTACGCCGCGGACGCCCTCACCCGCCAGCGCCGGGTACCGGTCCGGGTCGACATCGTGGACCGGCTGCCCACCCCCTACGGCCTCGTCCGCTACGGGGTGGCCCCCGACCACACCAAGATCAAGGGCGTGGCGCGGACGCTGCGCAGGGTCCTGGAGCACCCGCACGTGCGGTTCGTCGGCGGGATCGAGTTCGGCACCGACCTCACGCGCGCCGACCTGTCGCGCTCCCACCACGCCGTCGTCTACGCCACCGGGGCCAGTGTGGACCGCCGCATGGGCGTGCCAGGTGAGGACCTGCCCGGCAGTGTCGCCGCCACCGACTTCGTCAACTGGTACTGCGGTCACCCCGACAACCAGTGGGAGGACTTCGGCCTCGACACCGAGGAGGTCGCGGTGGTCGGCGCGGGCAACGTCGCCCTCGACGTGGTGCGCGTCCTGGCCAAGACCGCCGACGAGCTCCGGCACACCGACATCCCCCAGGCCGTCCTGGAGGTGCTCGCCGCCAGCCGGGTCCGTACGATCCACCTCCTGGCCCGCAGGGGCCCGCTCCAGGCCAAGTTCACCGCGCCCGAACTCCGTGACCTGATGGAGCTTCCCGGTGTGGACGTCGTGGTGCGCCCCGAACAGGTGGACATCGACCTCACCGAGATCGGCACCCGGAGCCCCGAGCTGCGTGAGGTCTCCCGGGCGGCACGCACCAACCTCAGGCTTCTGCGGGAACTGGCCGAGCGTGTCCCGGAGGGGCGTGCGCGCCGCGTCGAACTGCGCTTTTGGACGCGGCCCGAGGAGATCCTGGGTACGGACCGGGTGAACGGCCTACGCGTCGGGCACACCCGGCTCGACCCGGAGGGTCGCCTTGAGGGAACCGGTGAGCACGAGGTCCTGGACGTCGGCATGGTGCTGCGCTCGGTCGGGTACGCGGGTGTGCCCCTCGAAGGCGTGCCCTTCGATCCCGGTGCCAGGACGGTGCCGAACGAGGCGGGCCGGGTGCTGGACGCCCGGGGCGGGCCGGTGCCCGGCGACTACGTGGCGGGGTGGATCAAACGCGGCGCCACCGGGGTGATCGGCACGAACAAGTCGGATGCCGCGGGGACCGTCCGCGCACTTTTGGAGGACGCCCCGCTGCTCCGCGAGTCCGTTCCCGACCCTGTCGCCCTGGAGCGGGTCCTGGACGACCGGGGGCTGCGGCACAGCGACTACGAGGGCTGGCTGCGCATCGACACCGCCGAGGCCGACCACGCGGCAGACCTGGAGCGGGGGGAACGCGTGAAGTTCAGGGACTGGGACGCCTACCGGAGGATCCTGGGGCAGGACTGAGTCAGGTGACGTCCCCGGCGGAGGCGTCGTAGGTGTTGCAGCCGCCCACCGTCGGGCTGGTGTAGCCCGACTCCAGCCAGTACGCGCGGTTGGCCGCGCTGCCGTGGGTGTCCAGGTCGCCACCACCGTTGAAGTGCAGGTTGACCACGTCCAGGGCGTCGCCCTCGGGGTCGGTCAGGCCGCGCAGCCCCACCCCGGCCATGCACTCGGCCTGGAGTTCCGTGCGGCGCAGGGTGTCCAGTTCGTCGGCCTCGCTGCCCGCGCTGCGACGCAGGTCGTGGGAGATGCTGAGGATGCCGGTCGCGTACTGCACGTGGTGCGCGTACTCGTGGCCCATCAGCGCGAGCCACACGTCCGCCTGGTGGGTGTCGGGGATCTGCTCGCCGACCTGGCGCACGTTCGGCAGGACCACGGTGATCAGGCCCCGGTCGCTCTCGTAGTAGGCCAGGGTGAAGGAGTCCTCGCTGTCCGTCTCCAGGGACTCGTCGGTGACGGTGATCTCGGGCAGTTCGGGGTCCAGCCCGAGCTCGCCCATGACCGGCGCCCACAGTTCGTTCAGGCAGGTCCCGGCCTCGTTGGCGAACGCCTCCCAGGAGTCGTCCGAGTCGGTCCGCAGTTCCGGCAGGCCGCAGTCGACGGGTTCGGGCATGGGCACGTCGTAGAGCGGGTGGTCGACGATGTCGACCTGACCCGGGTTCGGCTGGGCGTGCAGGGTGCTGTCGTAGAACGACGTCAGGTCGGTGCCACCGGTGGACACCTCCTCCTGCGGGGTGTTCACCGCGATGACCACGCTGGCGACGAGCGAGACCAGGGCGACCGAGGCCGCCGAGAACGCACCCACCACCACCGCCCGGCCCCTGTCGCGCGGAGGCCGTGGCGGCACCCCCCACTGCGCAGGGCCCTGGTGCCACTGCGGCTGCGGGAAGTGCCCGGGATGCTGGTGGGGAGGCGCCCCTGGCGGCACGTTGCCGGGGAACTGCGCCGGGCGGGGCTGTCCCTGCCACCCGGGAGCCTGGTGCGTCGGCTGGGGCCACCACTGGTGTTGCGGAACCCGCGGCCCGTGCGGGGCCGACTGCCCCGGGGCGGCCTGTGGTCCCGGCGGCGCCCACGGCGCCTGCGGGGCGTGTGGCGGCTGGGGCCCGTACGTCGGGTTGTTCGGGTGCGCTTGGCGACCGGAGCGCGGCGGCTGTCCCTGGGGGGTTCCGGGCGCCTGGTGACCGGGGGCCACGGGCGGTCCCGGCGCCGGCCCGGGCCGCTGGTCCTGTGGCGCCTGGATGGGTCTCAGGGGCCCTTGGGTGACCTGTGGAGCGTGCGGCAGGCGGGATTCCTGGGAGGCGTCGCCCGGTGCTGTCTGGGGGCCCTGAGGCGGCTGCGGTGTCTGTGGGGCGAGCCTGGGTTCCTGGTGTCCCAGTGAATTGGGGGGCACCTGAGGAGTCTGTGGGGTGTGCGGCGTGCCCGAGGGGCCCGGAGCGTTGGGCGGCCGGGTCCTGGGCGGGGGAGGGGCGTCGTGGCCGACCCCGTCCGGTCGTTCGGGCGGTCGCTGGTGGGCGCCGGTCCGGTCCGGGTGGGGAGGGTTCTCCCCGGGCTGGTCAGCTCCGGTTCGGTTCTCCACGGGATCGTCCTCGTCTTCGCGCCTACACGGGAGCGGCGTGCCGGATTCGTACCAACGAATCCGGCAATATCCGCAGACCTCCAGTATGGGGCTTGAACGGGTGGGTCCCGGTCAGGTGCCCCCCGCCTGCTGGGGCGGGGAATAGCGAACCCCGAGGTCCTTCGCCATGTTCTGAAGCTCGGACTCGAAGAATGGTTCCATGTCCCGCACGACGAAACTCAGATGTTGGAACACTTCCATGCAGACCACCCCATAGAGGCGCACCCAGCAAGCGGTGAGTACCATGACGGCACCCTCGGAGATATCGGGTGAGGTGACCCCGACGGATTCGGCGAAGGAACGCAGTTCCGGGCGGAGCGCGTTCGGGATCTCCTCGTCGGCTGGCAGCGGGAAACGTTCCTCCGAGACCAGTCGGTCGAAGAGGGTGAAGAACGTGGAACCGAAACGACGGCCCGCCTCCAGGGCGCGGGAGATGTCGGCCTCGGGGTCCAGGCGGGTCCTCGGCCCGAACATCACCGAGAACTCCGCCTGATGGGTGATGGCCCAGTTCCGGAAGGCGCGCAGTGAGACGAGGATGCGGCCGTCGGTGTCCTCCACGGGCATGCTCGCGTCGGCGGCGGAGACCACGTCGGCCAGCTCCTCGTACATCTCAGCTGTGATCAGCACGAGCAGCGCGTCGATCCCCGGCACGTAGCGGTACAGGCCGGGCGCGGTCATGCCCATCTCACGGGCGATCGCGCGCAGGGACACCCCGACGACCCCGAACTCCACGAGGTGTCTGCGGGCGATCTCCTTGATCTCGGCGAGTGTGGCTTCGCGCACACGTTCGCGGCGGCTGAGGGTGCCCCCGGCCCGATGCTCGCTTGTGACCGGCGGTTTCGTCATGTGCTGCGGTACACCCCGTCTCACGCGCCAGGGTCGAGGCGCTCTCGTTCTCTAGGCGATATTGACATCGTAATGCCTGCACGCTTTAGTGAACACCGTTAGCAAACAGTGTTCACGAACATGACGAGCGTTCGCTTGAAAGGGCGGCCCATGCCGACACACACGGGGATCTTCGGCCGACTGGGGCTCGGCGCCCACCGGGGCCGATGGTGGATTCTGGCGCTCACGGGGCTCTTCGCGGCCTTCTCCGTGGTGTGGGGGCTCGGCGTCTTCTCGGACGTCAGCCAGAGCGGGTTCGAGGACCCCGACTCGGAGTCCTCACGGGCCATGGACGTGCTCCAGGAGGAGCTCGGGCACGACGACATCGACGTCATCGCGGTCTACCGCAGTGACGAGATGACGGTGGACAACCCGACCTTCGCCAAGGCCGTCCAGCGCATCGCCGACGACCTGCCCGAGGACGTCGTCACCGGGTACGACCTGTACCTGGACGAGGAGCTGTCGGAGGTCGAGCGCGGCATGCTCGTGTCCGAGGACATGCACTCGACCTACGTGCCGGTCACCCTCGCGGGCCAGACGCACGACGAACGTCTGCACCAGTTCGAGGCTGCGGCGCGCGCCCTGGAGTCCGGGCCGCTGGAGACCCACCTGGGCGGCCCGATCGCCGTCGAGCACGAACTCTCCGAAACAGCGGAGAGCGACATCATCCGCGCCGAGCTCATCACCCTTCCGGTCCTGCTCCTGCTGCTGGTCCTGATCTTCGGCGGTCTGGTCGCCGGGTTGGTGCCGCTCGCGGTCGGAGGCCTGGCGATCCTCGGTTCCCTCACCGTGCTGCGCGCCCTGACCTCGGTGACCGAGGTGTCGGTCTTCGCCATCAACGTCGCCACCTTGCTGGGCCTGGGGCTGGCGATCGACTACGGGCTGTTCATGGTCAGCCGTTTCCGCGAGGAGCTGGGCCGGGGACGCACCGTCCCGGACGCGGTGCGCCGCACTGTCGACACGGCCGGTAGGACGGTCGCCTTCTCCGGTGTGACGGTGGGCATCGCCTTCGCTGGCCTGTTGTTCTTCCCGCAGCCCATCCTCAAGTCCATCGGCTTCGGCGGCATCGCCGTGGTGGCCTTCGACCTGATCGCCGCCCTGGTGTTCCTGCCCGCCCTGCTGGCGGTGGTCGGCCGCCGGATCGACCGGCTCAGACTGCCCCTGCCGCGTCGGACCGTGACCGGCGTGATCGACGAGAACGCGGGGGCCTGGGCCAGGTTCGCCCGCACCGTGATGCGCGGACCCGCAGTCTCCCTGGTCGCGGTCGGCTGTGTCCTGGTGGCCTTCAGCTCCGGCCTGGCCTCCACCCAGTTCGGCTCCACCGACCAGCGCTACCTTCCGGTCGACGCCTCCAGTCGGATCGGCACCGAGTCGATGGCGGAGGACTTCCCCGCCGGGCAGGTCGGCAGGCTGCACGTGGCGGTGCGCGGTGACAGCGACGAGGCGCAGCTTGACGAGTACGTGGAGCGCCTCGACGCCCTGCCCGGCGCGGTCCGCACGAGTGTCGCCCGGACGACGGAGGGCGTCGCGCACGTGGAGGTCGCCTACCAGGGCGCCACGGACGACCCCGAGGTGCAGCAGCTGGTGCGCGACGTGCGCGCCGACCCCGGGCCCGAGGGGGCCGAGGAGACCCTCGTGGGTGGCGTGGCCGCCATGCAGCTGGACAACCTGGACGCGATTGTGCAGGAGGCTCCGAAGACGGTCGCGTTCATCATCGGTTCCACGCTGGTCCTGCTCTTCCTCGCCTTCGGTTCCGTGGTGCTGCCGGTCAAGGCGGTCCTCATGGGGGCGTTGTCGCTGGGTGCCTCGCTGGGCGTGGTGATCTGGGGTTTCCAGGAGGGGCTCTTCGCTGGGCTGCTCGGCTTCGACACGGTGGGCACCATCGACCCCACGTACCTGGTGCTCATCACGATCGTCTCCTTCGGGTTGGCGATGGACTACGAGCTGTTCCTGCTGAGCCGGGTGCGGGAGGAGTACCTGCGCAGCGGGGACAACACCCGATCGGTGGCCCTGGGCCTCCAGCGCACCGGCCGGATCATCACCAGCGCCGCCCTGTTGCTGGGTGTGGTGCTCGTGGCGATGGGTACCTCCGGTCTCCTCTTCCTGAAGATCATCGGTATCGGGCTCGCGCTCGCCGTGCTGGTGGACGCCACGCTGGTCCGGGCGGTCATGGTGCCCGCCACCATGCGTCTGCTCGGCGACTGGAACTGGTGGCTGCCGCGTCCGCTGCGGTGGTTGCACGACAGGATCGGCATCTCCGAGGGCGGTGACGACGAGGAGGCGACCGCTCCCGTCGAACAGCGGGAGAAGGTGACCGTGGGCGTCTGACCAGCCCCGATCGCATCCCCAGGACCCCGTCCGGCCCCGTGCCGGGCGGGGTCCTCGTGTTGCCGGGGGAGCGCTTCCCATAATCATAGTTAGTACATACGATATGTTCGCTTTATCAATCAGGGATCGGTGCACCTGACCCGGCGCCACACGCACTCTCCAGGAGAAGTCATGGCCGCCCCACCCGTCACCACCCCCGCCCGACCATCACCGCTTGCCAGGCTCGGGCGCACGGTCGCCCGACACTCCGGTCGCGTCCTGCTGCTGGCCACGGCCGTCGCTCTCGCCGCTCTCTTCCTGGCCGCGGGAGTCCTCGACCGCCTCCAACTCAGCCGCTTCGAGAGCCCCGGCTCCGAGTCCCACCAGGTCGAACAGTCCCTGGAGGAGGGCTTCGGCACCGGCAAGCACCACTTCCTGCTGTTGGTCACCGCCCAACGGGGCACCGTCGACTCTCCGGAGGTCGTGGAGGCCGCCACCGGACTCGAACGGGAACTGGCCGCCCGTGACGGTGTCGTCGAGACCGCCTCCTACTGGTCGCGCGACGGTTCACCCGCGATGCGCTCCGACGACGCCACCCAGGCACTGGTCACCGTGCGAATGTCGGGGTCGGTCACCGAGGCCCGCACCGCACTCGCCGACATCTCACCCGACTTCACCCGCAACGACGACGCGATCCGCGTGGAGGTCGGGGGAGGCGACGAGATCTTCCGCCAGGCGGCGGCCCAGGCCCAGAGCGACTTCGTGCGCGCCGAGATCATCATCCTGCCGCTGGTCTTCGCCCTGCTCCTGCTGCTCTACCGCAGGGTCTCCGTGGCCGCGCTCACCCTGGCCATGGGGGTGTACTCGGTGGTCACCACCCTCGCCCTGCTGCGCGGGGTGGCCGCACTCACCGAGGTGTCGACCTTCGCCGCCAACCTCACTCTGGTCATGGGGATCGGGCTCGGAGTCGACTACGGCCTGTTCGTGATCACCCGGTTCCGAGAGGAGCTCGCCCGGGGCCACGGAGTCACCGAGGCCGTGGAGCTGGCCGTGGCCCGAGCCGGGCGCACCGTGGTGTTCAGCGGCCTCACCGTGGCGATCGCGCTGTCCTGCCTGATGCTCTTCCCCTTCCCCTTCCTCCAGTCGTTCGCCTACGCCGGAGTGGGCGTGGTCCTGACCTCCGCGGTCGCCGCCCTGGTGGTTCTGCCCGCCGCGCTCGCGAGGGTGGGGCACCGGGTCCGGCCCCGCAGCGAGCCGCGCGCCGACCGGGGTTGGTGGCACGCCACCGCGCTGCGGATGACGCGCCGCCCCCTGCTCTACGGTGTGCCCGCCCTCGGCCTGGTCCTGCTGCTGGCACTGCCCGCGCTCGGTATCAACTTCGGCCTGCCCGACGCGCGCGTCCTGCCCGAGGGCCACTCCAGCCGCGACGTCCAGGAGCAGATCGAGGCGGGCTTCTCCCAGGAGGAGATGGACGCCGTGCACGTTCTGGTCGACTCCACGGACACCGCGACGGAGGAGGTCGACGCCTACGCCGCCGCCCTGTCCCGGGTGTCCGGGGTGGCCCAGGTCGACGCCCGCACCGGCACCTACCAGGACGGGCGGCTCACGATCACACCCGGGGACGCCACCGAACGCTTCGGCTCGGAGGGGGCGACGTGGTTCTCGGTGGTGCCCGCCTCAACGGCGCTGGAGGACGCCTCCGGGTTCATCGACCTCCTCCGTGACGTGCCCGCCCCGGCCGACACCGCGATCGGCGGTTACCCGGCCGACCTCACCGACTTCGGCGACGCCCTCCTGGAACGGGTGCCGCTCGTGGTGGGGATGATCCTGGCGGTCACCTTCGTACTGCTGTTCCTGATGACCGGGAGTCTGCTCCTGCCGCTGAAGGCGATCCTGCTCAACGTGCTCAGCCTGGCGGTGATGTTCGGTGTGATCGTCTGGGTGTTCCAGGAGGGCCACCTGTCCGGTGTCCTGGGGTTCACCGCCAACGGAACCCTGGAGGTGACCTTCCCGATCCTGATGTTCTGCGTGGCCTTCGGGCTGTCCATGGACTACGAGGTGTTCATGCTGGCCAGGATCAAGGAGGAGTACGACCTGACCGGCGACACGACGTCCGCTGTGGCGGCCGGGCTCCAGCGCAGCGGCCCGCTGGTGACCGCCGCTGCCGTGGTGCTGGCCGCCTCCTTCGCGGTCTACGCGACCTCCAGCGTCCTCTACCTGATCATGCTCGCGGTGGGGATGGCGGCGGTGATCCTGGTCGACGCCACCCTGATCCGGGGCGTGCTGGTCCCGGTCACCATGCGCCTGGCCGGTCGGGCCAACTGGTGGGCTCCCGCGCCCCTGCGCCGCGTGCACGCCAGGCTGGGCCTGAGCCACTGACTACTCGGTCTTGGTGACCCGGGGGTGCGCCGCCACGAGACGGCCGGACAGCTCGTGCAGGGCGGCGCGCTCGTCCTCGTTCAGTTCGGCGAAGAACGCGCCCTCCAACCGCTCGGCCTCCGCGCGGGCCCGCTCCAGTACCTCCAGGGCCCGTGCGGTGGGGGTCACGATGTAGCGCCTGCGGTCCCGGGGGTTGCGCACGCGTTCGGCCAGCCCCTGCCGTTCCAGATCGTCGACGACCCCGACCATGACGTTGGGGTCGATGCCCAGGGCGCGGCTCAGCTCCTGCTGCGAGGGGTCGGCCATGGACGCCGTCGCCGCGAGCACGTGGAACTGGCGTGGGCTGACCTCCAGTTCCTCGAAGGCCGACGCGGTGGTCGCCTGGAGGAGCTCGCCGAGCTTGATCAGTCGGAACCCGGTCAGTCGCCACAGGGGGGAGACCCACCCACTCGCCTCGTTCATGGCAGCATTCTACTTTCGGCCGACCGCTCGTCCCGGGCGGTCGGCCGAATCCGCCTCAGTCCCGCAAGACCTCGTCGACGGAGTCGACGCTCAGGGCCCGGTCGAACCAGACGTCGAGTTGTCCGAGGTCGCGGCAGGCCGCGATCCGTTCCCGCGCCGCGTCGTCGGGGGACTTCCCCCGGGCCTCGAGCACTCGCAGGACGGACTCGCTCTTTGCTTCGGCCAGCCCTTCGGCCCTTCCCTCGGCCCTGAGGCTCTCGGTCCAGGCCCTTGTGTACTCGTAGGTGTCCGTCACCATGAGCTCCTCCAAGGCCCGCTGGCCGTTGCTGCCGGTTGCTTGGAAGCATGGTCTCGCGGACCGACCGGGTCGTCCCCTGTGACACGAAAAGGACCCGGCCCCCTGGTGGGGGGACCGGGCCCTTGGCGACCGGAGAGCCTAGAAGGCCTTCGGGGCGCCCTCGTGGAACGGCTTGCCGTTCACCTCGGTGGACACACCGACCTTGTCCAGGTACGGGGTGATGCCGCCGGTGTGGAAGGGCCAGCCCGCGCCCGTGATCAGGCACAGGTCGATGTCGGCGGCCTCGGCCACGACACCCTCGTCCAGCATGATCTGGATCTCCTTGGCCATGGCGCGCAGGGCCCGGTCCAGGATCTCCTTCTCCTCGGAGGGGGAGTCCCCGCCCTTGAGGAGTTCCTTCACCTCGGGGTCGATGGTCAGGTCCGGTGCGAAGATCTCCGTCCTGCCCGCCTTGACCACGGCCTCCAGCTGCGGCGAGACCGCGAAGCGCTCCGGGAACGCCCCGTGCAGGGTCTCGGCCACGTGCAGACCGACCGCCGGGCCGACCAGCTGGAGCAGCATGAGCGGCGACATCGGCAGACCCAGCGGCGCGACCGCGCGGTCGGCCACCTCGGGCTCGGTGCCCTCGCCCACCGCGGCCAGGACCTCACCCATGAACAGGGTGAGCAGGCGGTTGACGACGAACGCCGGGGCGTCCTTGCACAGGACCGAGGTCTTCTTCAGCTTCTTGGCCGTGGCGAACGCCGTGGCCAGCGAGGCGTCGTCGGTACGGTCGCCGCGCACGATCTCCAGCAGCGGCAGGACGGCGACGGGGTTGAAGAAGTGGAAGCCCACGACCCGCTCGGGGTGCTGGAGCTTCGACGCCATCTCGGTGATGGACAGCGAGGAGGTGTTGGTCGCGAGGATCGCCTCGGGGGAGACCACGGCCTCCACCTCGGCGAACACCTGCTGCTTGACCTCCATCTTCTCGAAGACGGCCTCGATGACGAAGTCGGCGTCCGAGAAGGCGTCCTTGGTGAGCGAACCGGAGACCAGGGCCTTGAGGTGGTTGGCCTTGTCCTGGTTGACGCGCCCCTTCTTGAGGAGCTTGTCGACCTCGCCGTGGACGTAGTCCACGCCCTTGTTGAGGCGGTCCTGGTCCAGGTCGGTCATGACGACCGGCACGTCCAGGCGGCGCGCGAACAGCAGGGCCAGCTGCCCTGCCATCAGGCCGGCACCGACGACGCCGACCTTGGTGACCTTGCGGGCCAGCGACTTGTCCGGCGCCCCGGCGGGACGCTTGGCGCGCTTCTGCACGAGGTCGAAGGCGTACAGGCCGGCCTTGAGCTCGTCGCTCATGATCAGGTCGGCGAGCGCCTGGTCCTCGGCGTCGAAGCCCTCGTCGCGGGTGGCGGTCTTGGCGGCGGCGACCAGCTCGACGGCGCGGGCCGGGGCCGGGGCGGCGCCGTGCAACTTGCCCTCGACCACGAAACGGGCCATGTTGACCGCGTTGTCCCAGGCCTCGCCCTTGTCGACCTCGGGACGCTCGACCGTGAGGTCACCCTTGACGACCTTCGCGGCCCAGCGCAGGGACTCCTCGACGAAGTCGGCGGGCTCGAAGATCGCGTCGGCGATCCCCATCTCGAAGACCTGCTTGCCCTTGATCATCCTGTTCTGGGCGAGCGGGTTGTCAACGATCAGCTTCAGGGCCTTCTCGGCGCCGATCAGGTTGGGCAGCAGGTAGGTGCCGCCCCAACCGGGGACCAGGCCGAGGAAGGCCTCGGGGAGCGCGAAGGCCGGGACGCCGGAGGACACGGTGCGGTACGAGCAGTGCAGCGCCACCTCGACGCCGCCGCCCATGGCCGCGCCGTTGACCAGAGCGAAGGTGGGCACGTCCAGCTCACCGAGCTTGCGGAACACGTCGTGTCCCAGCTTGCCGATGGCCTCGGCCTGCTCGCGGTTCTGGAGCGCGGGGACACCGGTGAGGTCGGCGCCGACCGCGAAGATGAACGGCTTGCCGGTGACGGCCACGGCCACGATGTCCGTGCGCGTCCTGGCCGCCTCGATCGCCGCGTCCAGGCTCAGCAGACCGCCGGGGCCGAAGGTGTTCGGCTTGGTGTGGTCGTGCCCGTTGTCCAGGGTGATCAGGACAGCGGTGCCCGCGCCGTAGGGGAGCTCGACATCGCGGGAGATCGCGTTGGTGACGACCTCGTCCTTGAAAAGCTCGCGGGCTTCTTCGATGGCGGTGCTCACTTGCCCCCCTCGTAGTTGGTGTTCTCCCACAGGATGGTCCCGCCCATGCCCAGGCCCACGCACATGGTGGTGATGCCGTAGCGGACGTCGGGGCGCTCGGCGAACTGGCGCGCGAGCTGCATCATCAGACGGCCGCCGGAGGAGGCCAGCGGGTGGCCGACGGCGATGGCGCCGCCCCACGGGTTGACGCGGGCGTCGTCGTCGGCGATACCGAAGTGCTCGAGGAAGGCGAGCACCTGGACGGCGAAGGCCTCGTTGATCTCGATCAGGCCGACGTCGTCGATCGTGATGCCCTGGCGGGCGAACAGCTTCTCGGTGGCCGGGACCGGTCCGACACCCATGACCTCGGGCTCGACGCCCGTGAAGGAGAAGTCGACCAGACGCATCCTGGCTTCCAGGCCCAGCTCCTCGGCAACCTCCTCGGCCATGAGCAGCGTGCCGGTGGCGCCGTCGTTGAGACCGGCCGCGTTGCCGGGCGTCACGTTGCCGTGCGCGCGGAACGGGGTCTTGAGGCCCGCGAGCGACTCCATGGTGGTGCCGGGACGCGGCGGCTCGTCCTGGGTGGCCAGTCCGAAGCCCTTCTCCGCCGAGCGGACCAGGGTCTCGACCAGGTCGGGCTGGATCTTGCCGTCGGCGTAGGCCTTGGCGACCTTCTCCTGGCTGCGCACCGCGTAGGCGTCGGCGCGCTCCTTGGTGATGGTCGGGAACCGGTCGTGCAGGTTCTCGGCGGTGTTGCCCATGACCAGCGCGGACGGGTCGACCAGCTTCTCGGAGATGATGCGGGGGTTGGGGTCGACGCCCTCGCCCATGGGGTGGCGGCCCATGTGCTCGACGCCACCGGCGATCACGACGTCGTAGGCACCGAAGGAGATGCCCGCGCCCGCCGTGGTCGCGGCGGTGAGGGCGCCGGCGCACATGCGGTCGATGGAGTAACCGGGGACGCTGCGCGGCAGCCCGGCGAGGATCGCGGCGGTGCGCCCGAGGGTCAGGCCCTGGTCGCCGATCTGGGTGGTGGCGGCGATGGCGACCTCGTCGACGCGCTCCGGGGGCAGGCCCGGGTTGCGGCGCATCAGTTCGCGGATGACGCGGACGATCAGGTCGTCGGCGCGCGTCTCGGCGTAGAGGCCCTTGCCTGACTTGCCGAACGGGGTGCGGACCCCATCGACAAACACGACATCGCGGGCAGTTCGCGACACGATGGCCCCTCCTTCTCCAAGCGTTGGGTGGACTGTATGAGCCCATGCTACTCGTCGGTAACAAATAGTGCGAGCGGCGGGGCCGATCACTTCCGAAGTAGGACGATCGCCCTACCTTCGGCGCTTGTGGGCGCACACGCGATGACGGTTACCTGTGAGTGGACACCTGACGGGGACGACACGGGGACGACGATGCCACGACCTGACACCGAACACCAGGAACTGCTCAGACGGGCGCCCAGGGCACCCCTGCGGCGACTGTGGGAGTACGCCCGGCCCCACTGGCGGATGCTCCTCGTCGGCGGTGCCCTGACGTTCCTCGGCGGCGTCACCGGGCTGGTCCAGCCGCTCATGGCCAAGTACGTGATCGACGCCCTGGGCGGCGGCGCGCCCATCTCCGGGCCGATCCTCGCCCTGCTGGCCGTGGTGCTCATCGGAGCCGTCATCGGTGCCCTGGGCTCCTTCGTCCTCGAACGCACCGGTCAGAGCGTGGTGCTCGGCGTGCGGCGCACCCTCGTGGGCCGTCTCGTCCGGCTGCGCGTGGGAGAACTCGACCGGCTCAAGCCGGGTGACCTGGTCTCGCGGCTCACCGCCGACACCACCCTGCTCCGCTCGGTCGCCACCAGCGGCATCACCAACCTCTTCACCAGCTCGGTCCTGCTGGTCGGCGGCATCGTCGTCATGGGGGTGCTCAGCCCGACGCTGCTTCTGATCACCCTGGGCATGATCCTGGCGGTCGGACTCCTCATGGGGGTCGTCCTGCCCAGGATCGGCCGCGCCACCCAGGCAGCCCAGGCCTCGCTCGGGGTGATGGGATCACTCCTGGAACGGATCTTCGGCGCCTTCCGCACCGTCAAGGCATCCTCCGCCGAACGCGCCGAGATCGCCGACCTCGACGAGGCCGCCGTGGAGTCCTGGCGCAGGGGAGTCTCCGTGGCCGGATGGACCGCGCTGGCCGGCACGCTGTCCATGCTCGCGGTCAACACCAGCTTCCTCGTGGTGCTGGGCGTGGGCGGCGGCATGGTGGCAGCGGGGAGCATGAGCGTGTCCTCCCTCATCGCCTTCCTGCTGCTGCTCTTCTACCTCATGGAACCCATCAGCTCCCTGGTGCGGTCGGCCACCGAGCTCCAGACCGGACTGGCCGCCGTCCGCCGGATCGACGAGGTCGCCGACCTCGAACAGGAGGACCCAGGGGCCGCTCGCACCGAACCCGCCGCCGCACGCCCCGCCGAGGTCTGCCTCACCGACGTCACCTTCCGCTACCACCCCGAGCTGCCCCTGGTGCACCACGGTGTGAGCTTCGAGGCCTCGGGGCCGGGCCTGACCGCCCTGGTCGGCCCCTCGGGTTCGGGCAAGACCACCGTGTTCTCCCTGATCGAGCGCTTCTACGACGCCACCTCCGGCAGTGTGCGCCTGGACGGCACCGACGTCCGCGACTGGCCCCTCGAGGCTCTGCGCTCGCAGATCGGCTACGTCGAACAGGACGCGCCGGTCCTGGACGGAACCCTGCGCGCCAACCTCACCATGGCCGCCCCGCACGCCACCGAGGAGCAGCTCCGGAAGGTGATCCGCACCGCCCGCCTCACGGACCTGGTCGAACGCCTGCCCGACGGACTGGAGAGCCCGATCGGCCACCGGGGCGTGACCATCTCCGGCGGCGAACGCCAGCGCGTGGCGATCGCCCGTGCCCTGCTGCGCCGCCCCCGGCTGCTCCTCATGGACGAGGCCACCTCCCAGCTGGACGCCGCCAACGAGGGTGCCCTCAAGGCGGTGATGCTGGCGGCGGCACGCGACACCAACGTGATCGTCGTCGCGCACCGGTTGTCGACGGTCACCAGCGCGGAGCGGATCGTGGTCCTGGAGACGGGTCGGGTCCGCGCGGTGGGCACTCACGCCGAACTGGTCGAACGTGACGGCCTCTACCGGGACCTTGCCGCCGGGCAGCTCATCGCCCCGGAACCGGAGGAGGACGCGGCCCCGGCCGATTCCCCCTCTCCGTTGCCGCCCGCCCGCGAACTCACCTGATTACGGAGCCCGTGTCCCGGAGGACTCAGCCGAGGGTGAGGAAGGAGGAGGCGAAGCGGTCCACGTTGAGGTGCAGGCGCTGGATGCGCTCCTCACGGGTGATGGTCTCCGCTGGCTGGATCAGCGCGGACTCCCGCTTGCCCCGCACGTAGAGCGGGCAGGCGAGGTCCGCGCACATGTACAGGCCGACCGTGTCCCCCTGCCGACCGGCCTTGCCGGGTTTGGGCGCGCTGAACAGCCGAACCCCACCGGCGGGGTGGACCGTCACACAGAACGAGCAGGTCATCGACTTGAAGAAGTTGGCCTTGCGGTTCCCGGTCGGCAGTCGCAGGGCGATCCCAAGGGGTTCCTCGCCGGAGTCGACCACCAGGTAGGCCCGGCCCGGCGCCTTGGGGTCGGTCCAACCGAGGAAGTCCGTGTCCTCCCAGTCCAGGACCGGCAGGGTCGAGGGAAAGCTCAACCGCTTGGTCTCGCCCTTGGGGCAGTTGACGAACGAGGATCGAATCTCCTCGTGGCTCAGTTCGCGCATGGCTCTCTCCGGTGGGGCTGACGACGGACGGATCATGTCAGCGCAGGGCGGGTGGACGCGAATGGATTTCGCACGTGGCTGGCTCCTTCCCCCGCCCGCGGTGCGCACACCCGGGCACGGGAAGGGGCCGGGAACCCCCATGGAGTTCCCGGCCCCGGTGAGCGTCGGGTGTGTCGCCTGGGTCAGAGCAGCGCGTTGGCCTCGCGGTGGCGACCGGCGGCGTTGTAGGCACCCGCCAGGTCGCGGCGAAGTCTCATGGTCAACCGTCTGACCTCCGGGTCGCCCGAGGAGTTGAGCGCCACCCTGTAGGCCTCGCGCAGCACCTCGACCGCCTCGTCCGCCCGGCCCGCCTGCGTGTAGGCGCGGCCCAGCCGGTGGTGCACCGCGAGGGTGTCCAGGTGGCCCTTGCCCAGGCGACGGCGGCGCCCGGCCAGCACCATGCGCAGCTGCGAGACGGCCTCCTCGTACCGGCCGGCCATGCTCTGCGCCGCGCTCATGCCCAGCCGCAGCTCCTCACGACGTTCGGTGGAGGCGACGTCCTCGATGGCCCGCGCGTAGTGGGCCACCGCGGCGTCCACCCGGCCGCTGCGGCGGTAGCACACGGCCAGGCGCATACGCGCCTCCACCGTGTCCTCGTCGGCCGGGCCGAACTGGCTCTCCCGCTGGCCGAGCAGGATCTCCCACTGCGCGGCGGCGTCGGCGGGGCAGCCCACGTCCTCCAGCGCCCAGGCGAGGTTCTCCCGGATGATCTCGGTCCGGGGGTGCTCCTCGCCGTAGACGGCGACGGCCTCGCCCAGGGCCAGCTCGAACTGCTGCACGGCGGCCTGGCGCCGACCCATCTGGGCGTACTTGGTGGCCAGGTTGTTCCGGGCGGTGATGGTGTCCGGGTGCTCGGTGCCCAGACGCTCCACCAGGGACTGGAGGGTGCGCTCCAGCGAAGCCGCCCGCGTCCCGGCCGTGGGGGCCTTGGCCACCGTGCCGGACACGGCCGTCCGCTGGGGCAGCGGTCGCTGCCCGGCCACCCTGCCCGCCGAGGCCGGTACCTGCTGGGGTACGGCGGCGGGTTCCTCGAACTGATCGTCGGAAGCGGGCATGGCGGCCTCGGTCGACTCGACCTTGGCAGAACGCGTCAACCCCGCCTCGCGTAGCAGCGCACGCCAGAACGACAAGCAGACTCACCACATTTCCCTGATCACACGAGCCGAGAGCCTTGTGAGCCCACGATTCGGTACACACCCGTTGACGAAACGGCCCTGAGTTTTCAGAGCACGTTTCTATAACTTAATCGGACAGCGGGCTATGGAACAGGCGTGAACCACCCTCGTGTTGGGGTGAGTTCAGTCACGTCTGGGTTCAAAGCGGCTGAAGAGGGTACTGATCAGCCTTTTTCAGCACCCAGGAGCGCCGCGGCGAGGGGTCCCGCAGTGAGCCCGATCTGCCAGTTCCGGGCGCCGCGTGTGCGCAGGAACTCACCCACCGAGTCCGCGTCCACGGGCTCCGGCGGAGCCCACGCCAACCTTCGGACGGTGTCCGGCAGCAGAAGGTTCTCGGTGGGCATCACGACGTCCTCCGCGATCCCCGTCACGGTCGCCCGCGCCGCCTCCAGCCTGCGCGCCGCCTCGGGGGCGCGGTCGGCCCAGCGGTTCACCGGGGGCGGGCCGTCACCGGGCGCGTTGGGGCGCGGCAACTCCGCCTGGGGCATCTCCCGGGCCCGGTTCAACGCCTTCATCCACGTGGTCACGTACCGGCGGGCCAGCTTGATACCGAACTGGCGGATCTTCGTCAGGTCCGTCGCGGAGCGCGGCATCGCCGTGGCCGCCTCCACGATCGCCGCGTCCGGCAGCACCCGCCCCGGGGAGATGTCGCGCTCCTGCGCGATGCGGTCGCGTTCGTACCAGAGCTCGCGCACGGCGGCCAGGGCACGCTGATTGCGGACCTTGTGGATACCGGAGGTGCGTCGCCACGGATCGGCGCGAGGCTCCTTGGGGGGAGCGGCCAGCACGGAGTCGAACTCCTCGCGGGCCCACTCCAGCTTCCCGGTCTCCTCCAGCTCCGTCTCCAGGGAGTTCCGCAGCTCGATGAGGATCTCCACGTCCAGGGCCGCGTAGCGCAGCCAGTCCTCGGGCAGCGGGCGCTGTGACCAGTCCACCGCCGAGTGCTCCTTGGCCAGACGCACGTCGAGCAGACGCTCCACCATGAACCCGAGCCCGACCCGCTGGTAGCCCAGCAGCCGCCCGGCCAGCTCGGTGTCGAACAGCCGGTTCGGGCGCAGGTTGATCTCGGTCAGGCACGGCAGGTCCTGGTGCGCGGCGTGCAGCACCACCTCGGCGCCGTCGATCGCGGAGTTGAGCTCACTCAGGTCCGGGCAGGCGATCGGGTCGATCAGAGCCGACCCCGAGCCCTCCCGGCGCAGCTGCACCAGGTACGCGCGCTGCCCGTACCGGTACCCCGAGGCGCGCTCCGCGTCCACGGCGACGGGCCCCGAACCCGAGTTCAGAGCGGCTATGACTCCGGCCAGTGAGGCCGCGTCGGAGGTGACCTCGGGCAGGCCCTCGCGCGGCTCCCGCAGTAGGGGCGCCCTCTCCGCGTCGTCTTCGGGTTCGCGGGGGTCTGTCTTGGAGTTCAACGCGTTCGCCACACCACTACGGTATGCGCTGTCGCCACCGAACGCAGATACGGGCCCTTTCGGGATCGGCGGGCGATACCGGCCTCCCAGGTCCGGCGCCGGGGTCGGGGGCGCGTCCGAGGGGTGCTCAGGGGCGGGATCGCTGGCGTGCGATGTCGGTGACGTCCAGCGGCGGGAGCCCCGAAGCCGACGCCAGCAACGCCAGCCAGGCGTTCATGTGCCCGGACAGGTCCTCGGACTCGGGGGTCCACGAGGCGCGCATCTCGACCTCCGTGGTGGCTCCCTCGTGGGCCTTGGTGCCGAACCCCTCGGTGGTGGCCCGGGTCACCGTGCCACTCAGGGTGTGGTGGGTTGCGCCGTGGGCCTCCAGCGCGTCGGTGAGCCAGCTCCAGGCCACCGGGCCCAGCAGGGGGTCGGTCGCGATCTCCGACTCCAGCTCGGAGTTGGCCTGGCAGACCACCCGGAAGGGGCCGGGCCAGTCGCGGGTGCCCTCGGGGTCGTACAGGACGATCAGCCGTCCCCAGGCGATCTCCTCGCCCTGGACCGAGACCTCGGCGGACACGGCGGCGGAGTGCGGCGCCAGCCGCTGGGGCGAGGGGATCTCCCGAACGGCGATCTCGGGGCGGATGAGGGGAGAGCGCAGGGCCTCGACCGCTCGCCGGAACGTCTCTTGAGCGTTCTCGGCGCTACCGACATCGGGCATGGTGGAAACGTCAGCCTTCATTTGGTGGTGATCACGCGTCCTGGCGGGGGTCGTCGGGACGTGCCCCGCCGATGGTGTGATGGTGGGCACGAAGTCGACCGTGGCACGACAGACCCGCGCGGAGTCGCAGTTCCCCCGGCGTGTCGGTGTTTTGTGATGATCTTGGGACCGCCCGGAAGTCCGTCCGACCCGGTTCGCCCCCGCCCGGCCCGGATCGTTCCCCCGACGGTGACCACCGACTACGTCGATCCGAGTGAGACCACCGGGGCGGGCATGGCACGATTCAAGGGTGACGCTTCAAGAATCTCCCTTCCTTCGCGCCTGCCGGCGCCTCCCGGTGTCCCACACGCCGGTGTGGTTCATGCGCCAGGCAGGGCGCTCCCTGCCCGAGTACCGACGGGTCCGCGCCGACGTGCCGATGCTTGAGGCGTGTGCGCGGCCCGACCTGATCACCGAGATCACGATGCAGCCGGTCCGCCGCTACGACGTGGACGCCGCGATCTTCTTCAGCGACATCGTGGTTCCGCTCAAGGCCATCGGGATCGACCTGGACATCAAGCCGGGTGTGGGCCCGGTGGTCGACGAGCCGATCCGCGACGCCAGCGGGATCAAGCGCCTGCGCGAGCTCGAACCCGGTGACGTCCCATACGTCACCGAGGCGGTCGGCCAGCTCCTGGGTGAGCTCGGTGACAAGCCGCTCATCGGATTCGCGGGTGCGCCGTTCACCCTGGCCTCCTACCTCATCGAGGGCGGGCCGTCGAAGAACCACGAGCGCACCAAGGCGCTCATGTACGGCGAGCCCGAGCTGTGGGACGAGCTCATGCGGCGGCTGGCGACCATCACCCTGGCCTTCCTGCGGACCCAGATCGAGGCCGGGGCCAGCGCGGTCCAGCTCTTCGACTCCTGGGTGGGGGCGCTCAGCGCCGAGGACTACCGTGCCTCGGTGCTGCCCTACACCTCGTGGATCTTCGGTCAGCTGAGCGAGTACGAGGTGCCGCGCATCCACTTCGGCGTGGGCACCGGCGAGCTGCTGAGCCTGCTCAGCGAGGCCGGGGCCGACGTGGTGGGCGTGGACTGGCGGGTGCCCCTGGACAAGGCCGTCCAGCGGGTCCAGCCGGGCACGGCGCTCCAGGGCAACCTGGACCCGGCCACCCTGTTCGCTCCCTGGGAGGTCGTCGCGGACCGTACGCGCGACATCCTGGCGCGGGGCCGCGCCGCCGACGGCCACATCTTCAACCTCGGCCACGGCGTGCTGCCCAGCACGGACCCGAGCATGCTCGAACGCCTCACCGCCTTCGTGCACGAGGAGACCGCCAGCTAGTGCCCCGCTGTGCGAGACCGCGGAGCTCGCGTGCAGCGCACAGTAGGGGAGGCGGCCGCTCGCATCGGTGGCGGCTCGGCCGCTACCGGCGAGGCATCCAGAAAACACGCCGGGGCGCACCGCCACGCTCACACGCGCCGAGGCCCGGCCCCCGAG
>NZ_JAGPXK010000059.1:0-893 GCF_018070675.1 Nocardiopsis sp. B62
CGGTGTGTGTTGCAGCCGGGGCAGCGTCCGCGGTTCGACGCGATCGCTGATCTGGTGGTGGAGCACCGGGTGACGAGTCTGCAGATGTCGGCGGGGTTGTTCAACGTGATGTTGGACGAGCGTCCCGAGGTGTTCGACGTGGTGCGGGTGGCGATGACGGCGGGTGAGGCGGCGTCGGTGGCGCATGTGTCGCGGGCGCTGTCGGAGCATCCCGGGGTTCGTGTGGTGAACGGTTATGGTCCGGCGGAGAACATGGGGTTCTCGACCAGTTTCGAGGTGTCCTCGGTCGAACCCGGACAACGCTCGGTACCCGTCGGGGTGCCGCTGCGCGGCACACTGGCCCGCGTCCTCGACGAGTGGTTCAACCCGGTCCCCGTTGGTGTGCCGGGTGAGCTCTACCTCGCTGGGAGAACGCTCGCCCAGGGGTATCTCGGGCGTTCGGACCTGACCGCCGAGCGGTTCGTGCCTGATCCCTTCGGTGCTCCGGGGGATCGGATGTATCGCACGGGTGACCTGGTGCGGTGGTCGTCCTCGGGAGATCTGGACTATGTGGGCCGGGTGGACGACCAGGTCAAGGTCCGCGGTTTCCGGGTCGAGCCCGGTGAGGTCGAGGCCGTCCTGGCCGGAGTTCCTGGAGTGGCTCAGGCCGTGGTCGTGGCCCGGAGCGACCACGGCGGACCGGCGTCCCTGGTCGCCTACACGGTCCCGATCGCGGGAGCCGAGCTGGACGGCGCCGTCATGCGCGGTGCGGTCGCCGACGCCCTCCCCGAGCACATGGTGCCGTCGGCGGTGGTGGTGCTGGACGAGCTGCCATTGACCGCGAACGGCAAGCTGGACAAGAGGGCCCTGCCCGCACCGGACTACACGGCCTCGGTCTCGGGCGGGCAACCCCG
>NZ_JAGPXK010000060.1:0-738 GCF_018070675.1 Nocardiopsis sp. B62
CGGGACGCTCGTCCAACATCACGTTGAACAACCCCGCCGACATCTGCAGACTCGTCACCCGGTGCTCCACCACCAGATCAGCGATCGCGTCGAACCGCGGACGCTGCCCCGGCTGCAACACACACCGGCCACCGAACAACAACGCGCCGTAGAGCTCCAGGGCGAACGCGTCCCACGAGACCGGCGAACACTGCAACCAGACCTGATCAGGACCGAAGTCCACATACTCCTGACCCAGCAACGTCCCCACCACACCCCGGTGGGAGGTCACCACGCCCTTGGGCACACCCGAGGAACCCGACGTGAACATCACACACGCCACGTCTCCCGGCCCCACCTCCACACCAAGATCACCGCTCAGACCAGCAGCGATCTCCGGTGCCTCCACTGACAACACGACCACGCCCGTCGCGGAGAGACCGTCGCGGTTCTCGGCGTTGGAAACAACGGTGGTGATTCCGGCCGAGGCGATCACCGACTCCAAACGCGCGGCCGGGAAAGCCGGATCCAGCAACGTGTAACCCGCACCGGCCTTCAACACGGCCAACAAGGCCACCACCATCTCCGGCCCCCGAGGCAGATACACCCCCACCAACTGACCCGGGCGCAGCCCCTCACCCACCAGATACCGCGCCAACCGGTTCGCCCGAGCGTTCAACTCCCCATAGGAGACCCGCTCATCCCCGAACACCAACGCCACAGCATCCGGAACCGAAGCCGCACACTCCTCGAACACCC
>NZ_JAGPXK010000061.1:0-734 GCF_018070675.1 Nocardiopsis sp. B62
GCCCATGCCATGGGTGTCGGGCCGGAGGTCATCTTCTTCGACGCGGCGGACGGGCTGGAGATCAGCGAATTTCTGGAGGGCTATCGCGCCTGCACCAATGCGGATTTTGGCGATGCCGCCATCCAGTCGGACGTTCTCGATCTCTATCGCCGTCTGCATGGCGGCCCCAAGCTCGGCCAGACCAAGACGATCTTCGACATGATCGAGGAACATATCGAGCAGGGCAAGGAACTGGGGGCGGATTTCCCGCAGGACATGCCCTGGCTGATGCACCGCTACAATCAGGCCAAGTCAGCCTTCCTGGCGTCCGGGCTCGACCTCGTGCCGTGCTTCAACGACCCGATGCCGGGGAATTTCCTCATTTCGGCGGAGGCCGGCGCGCCGAGGCCAATGAAGCTGATCGACTACGAATTTGCCTCCAACAACGAGCGCAGCTACGAGCTCGGCGTGCTGTTTGCCGAGATGTTCTTCGACGAGAAGCTGACGGAAGCGCTCATCGAGCAATATCTGGGCGAGGTTCGTCCGCAGATGATCGCGCGCGTCATTCTCAACCGTGCGCTCGCGGACATGAAATGGGCCTCATGGGCGGTGGTCAACCGCAAGCTCAACAGCTGGGATTTCGACTACCAGAAGTACGGCGTCTGGAAATACATGCGCGCCCACGACGTGATGTATGACCCGCGCTGGGACAGCTGGTTGCGCCTGGTGTGAGGCGGCGTTGGCCGCCTCTAGCG
>NZ_JAGPXK010000062.1:0-721 GCF_018070675.1 Nocardiopsis sp. B62
GTCAAGAGGTTCGGACCGTCGAACTTCATCAGCGGGCGCGCGGACAATTCCCAGATCTCGAGCGGGATCAGGCAGGCGGCGCCGGCGCCGAAGGTGAAGGCGAGGAACGACAGGCCGTGCATCGGCGGCCGCTTCAGGGTCAGCACCGAATACAGCGCGAAGATGATCAGCGCGGCGATGAAGATGAGGTCGCCCTTGTTGAACGCGATGTTCGACAGCGTGGTGAAATCGCCGTGCAGAAGGATGGTCAGCACGCCGCACATCGACAGCGCCACGCCGAACGCCTGCGCCGCGGTGAGCCTGACGCCGAGGATGGCCAGCGACCAAAGCGCCACGACCAGCGGCGCGGCGGATTGCAGCAGCAGCGTGTTGAGCGCCTGCGTATGTTCCAGCGCCCAGTATTGCAGCGTGTTGAAGGCGCCGATGCCGGTGATCGACAGCACGATCATCAGGCCGAGCCTGCTGCGGATCGCGGGCCAGTCGCGGGCAAGATGTTTCCAGGCGAACGGCAGCACCAGCAGGAAGGCGAAAGTCCAGCGCAGGAACGACAGCGTCACCGGCGGGATGTGGCCGGCGGCGAGCCGCCCGACAATGGCGTTGCCGGCCCAGCACAGCGCGGTGATGCTGAGCAGCAGATAAGGCTGGTTGGCGATCCAGCTATGGCCGGATGTTTCGGTGCCCGTGGTCTGGCCGGTGGCGGACATTGTGATTGTTCTGGCCC
>NZ_JAGPXK010000063.1:0-704 GCF_018070675.1 Nocardiopsis sp. B62
AACTGGGACTACCGCTACTGCTGGCTCCGCGACGGCGCACTCACCGTCCAGGCCCTGGTCACCCTGGGCTCCACCACCGAAGCCGAAGCCTTCCTGGACTGGGTCCACCGCGTCGTGGACTCCCTGCCCTCACCCGAACTCCTACGCCCCCTCTACTCCCTGCGCGGCACCAACCTGGGCCCCGAAGAAGTCATCGAGTCCCTGTCCGGCTACGCCGGCTCCCGCCCCGTGCGCATCGGCAACCTCGCCGACCACCAGGTCCAACTCGACGTGTTCGGACCCGTCGTCGAACTCATCACCCACCTGTCCCACACCCGCGACCAACTCACCGACCGCGACTGGGACCTGGTCCGCTCCATGGCCGAGGCCGTCGCCCGCCGCTGGCACGAAGCCGACCACGGCATCTGGGAAGAACGCGACGAACCCCGCCAACGCGTCTACTCCAAGGTCATGTGCTGGGTGACCCTGGACCGCGCCATCACCCTCGCCCAAAAGTACGGGCGCACCGTCGATCCCACCTGGCCCGACCTGCGCACCGACATCGCCCAGGAAGTCCTCGAGAAGGGCTGGAACGAACAGGCCCAGGCCTACACCACCGCCTACGACGGCACCGACCTGGACGCCGCCTCCCTGCACATCGGACTGTCCGGACTCATCGACCCCACCGACGAACGCTTCCAGGCCACCGTCACCGCCGTGGAGGC